>DASXQW010000017.1:0-1786 GCA_036506975.1 Casimicrobiaceae bacterium
AGATTCCTCTCACCGCCAACGGCAAGGTCGATCGCAAGCGTTTGCCGGTGCCGGCGCCGGAGAGCTTCGCCGCGAGTGATGCGCAGCACGTAGTGCCGCGCGATGGAGTCGAGGAGCACTTGGCGGCGATCTTCGGCGAGGTGCTCGGCCTCGACCGAGTCGGCGTGCACAGCGACTTCTTCGAGATTGGCGGGGACTCGCTGCTCGCGGTCCAGACGCTTTCGCGAGTCGAGGCGGTTTTCGGTATGGAGATATCTATCCGCAGCTTCTTTTCCGCACCGACGGTCGCGCAGCTCGCGCGCCAAGTCGAGGCGCAGCGCGGAGCTGCCGGCGCGCATAGCCGGACGCTCCACCCCGGAATCCGGCGCAATCCGAGGGTACCGGTGTCGAGAGCTTCTAGGACGGGATCAAGGTGATCCGATGGAGATGAGATCGGTCGTTTCACCGTCCTCAAACACCGTCGCTCATTTGCCTGTCTCGAAAGCGACGACCGAGGCGGTCTACATTTTTCCGCTGTCGTTTGGACAGCAACAGTTGTGGCTGCTGGACCGGTTGTTGGCGGATGGCTCGGTGTACAACGTGGCGGCGGTCGTGCGTCTGCTCGGGGTGCTGGAGATCGAGGCGCTGCAAACGGCGCTGCGCGAGGTAGTGCGGCGGCATGAGGCCTTGCGCACGCGCTTCACGGTGGAAGGCGCGATGCCGGTGCAGGTCATTGCACCGGAGTTGAAGCTCGAGCTGAAGGTGGAGGATCTGAGCGCCCTGGCGGCGCCAGAGCGAGAAGCGGAGGCACGGCGACGGGCAGAGGAGGAGGCGGCGCAGCCGTTCGATCTCGAGCGGGGGCCGCTGCTTCGCGTGCGGCTGCTGCGTTTGGCCGAGTCTGAGCACTGGTTGCTGCTGACGCTGCACCACATCGTGACCGACGGCTGGTCGTCAGGGGTTTTGCGGCGAGAGCTCTCCGTGTTGTACGAAGCATTCCGTGAGGGGCGGCCCTCGCCGCTGCCGGAGCTGCCGGTGCAGTACGCGGACTATGCGGTGTGGCAGCGGGAGTGGTTGCGGGGGGAGGTGCTGGGGGAACAACTCTCCTATTGGAAGGAAGCGCTGGCGGATCTGCCCGTGCTGGAGTTGCCGACGGATCGGCCGCGGCCGGGGGTGCCGAGCTACCGCGGCGGGCGCGTCGCGTTCGAGCTTGGAGATGAGCTCTCGCGCGGGCTGAAGGAGCTCGGCCGACGCGAAGGAACCACGTTGTTCATGACGCTGCTGGCGGCCTTGCAGGTGCTCTTGTATCGCTACAGTGCGCAGGAGGATGTGGCGGTGGGCGTGCCTCTTGCCGCGCGCCGTCGGCCGGAGCTGGAGGGGTTGATCGGCTTCTTCGTCAATATGCTGGTGCTGCGCGGGGACTTGTCGGGGCAGCCGAGCTTCAAGGACTACTTGGCACGCGTGCGCACGCAGGCGTTGGCGGCCTATGCCCATCAGGACATGCCCTTCGCAAAGCTGGTTGAGGAGTTGGCGCCGACGCGCAATCTGTCGCGCAATCCGCTGTTCCAGGTTTGCTTCGCATTGGAGAACACGCCGCCTGGAGAACTAAAGCTCGCGGGGTTGGAGGCGCGGACGGTCGTGGGAAGTGGCAACCACACCGCGAAATTCGATCTCAATTTCTTCGTCGCGGAGGAACAGCGAAAAATAAATGTCGTCGTCGAATATGCGACGGACCTGTTCGAGGCTTCGACGATCGAGCGCATGGCGGGGCACTGGCGGGTCTTATTGGAAGGGATCGTGGCGGATCCCA
>DASXQW010000018.1:0-2180 GCA_036506975.1 Casimicrobiaceae bacterium
CGCGGCGCATCCGCTGCTCACCGAGGATACCGGCACGCAGGGCGCGGGAAAATTCGAACTCGAGCTCGGCAACACGTGGACGCGCGACGGCGGCGACCGCGCCTACGAATTTGGCCCCCAACTTTCGTACGGAATCCTGCCCAATCTCGACGGCATCCTGCGCCCGAGCTGGAATGCGCTCCGCACCGCCGGCGATGCCGCGGCGACCACGGCCCGCGGTGCAGGCGATACGGCGATCGACGTCAAATGGCGGTTCTACGAGGCGGGTGCGGTCAGCGTGGCAACGCGAGCGGGCGTCGATGCGCCGACCGGCAACGCCGCGCGCGGGCTGGGTGCCGGCAAGGCGACCTATCACGTGCTCGCAGCCGTCAGCGTCGACGCGGCGCCGCTGGCGCTCCACGCCAATCTCGGCTATACGCGAGCCCGCGCCGATGCGATCAACCGCCGCAATCTCTTTCACGCGTCGACTGCCGCGGTCATGACGATCGACTCCGGGTGGCAGCTGTTGCTCTACGATATCGGCGTCGATACGAACCCAAAACGCGCAGGGTCGACTACAGCCGGCGTTGTCAGGATCGGCGCGGTGTACACGGTTCGCCAAGGCTGTGATGTCGACTTCGGATATCAGGCGCGGCTGAACCACACCGCTCCGGCGCGAGTGGTGCTCGCCGGCTTGACCGTCCGCTGGTAGAGCCGGCTGCTGACTGTCCGGCAAGACGCGTATTGCCTATGGGGCGGCGCCCGGCAACGCTAGCGTTCGACGCAGCACGCTGCGGGAACCTTTCCGGTGGCCCGTCGATCCCATCGTTGCGATGGTCTCGCTGCGGCCCGACGGGCGGGCGCTTCGAGCCGGCGCCGCCGCTGAGCCTGAGGGCGGATGGACGCTGAGATTCAATGCTCCGCAGGACGTGGAAGTTTTGTTCTTCGACCTGACCTGAGGGGTGGCACGCATGAATGCACAGAGAGATTGGGCGGCGCTGCTCGGTCGCATCTTGCTCGCCGCAATATTCGTCATCTCCGGTTTCGGAAAGATCACCGGCTTCGAAGGCACGGTAGGTGAGATCGCGAGCAAAGGTCTGCCGCTGCCGCAGGTGCTCGCCGTGATCGCGATCCTGATCGAATTCGGAGGCGGTTTCGCCATCGTCGCCGGATGGAAGACGCGCTGGGCGGCGCTGGCGTTCATCGTTTTCCTGATCGTAATCACGCCGATTTTTCACGGCTACTGGGCTTCGCCACCCGATCAGATGATGGAGCAGCAGATCAACTTCATGAAGAACCTGTCGATCCTCGGTGGTTCGTTGCTGCTGTTCACATTCGGGCCGGGCCGTTACAGCGTCGACAAGGCATAGCCGGAGCTCTCGATCGGGCCGCATTCGCTCCTGAGCAACGCGCCCAAGGCCCTGGGCAGTCCGGAACCCGGTCCGCGCGAACTCCTCGACGCGGCACTCGCTCGCTTAGCTGCGCTCACATCGCGCCTGGTCGATTGAAATCCCCTCGACCCCGGCGCCATCGTCTCTCGCGCCGTATTGATTGTCCATCCCTATCATGCGCATAAGGTTAATCAATTGGACTTATGGCTGGCCACTCCGTAGAGTCGATGCATCGGCTCGTGCGGCCCGGTTCTCGATCGGTCCTGCGATCAATCATTAGGAGCAGAGCATGAAAGCGAATATTGGCATCGGCGAGAAGCAGCGCGACAGCCTGGGCACGATCCTCAACACGCTGCTCGCGGACGAGTTCGTGCTGTACGTCAAGACGCGGCGCTTTCACTGGAACGTCGTAGGCCCCGACTTTGGCGAGTTGCACAAGTTTTTCGAGAACCAATACGAAGCGCTCGACGAAATCGTCGACGAAGTCGCCGAGAGAGCTCGCGCGCTCGACGCCATCTCGGCCGGGTCTTTGCAGGAGTTTCTGAAGATGACGCGCCTCAAGGAGCAGGCGGGAAAGAATCCTGATGCCGGCGGAATGCTCGCCGCGCTGCTCGCCGATCACGAGGCCGTCATTCGCAGCCTGCGCAAGGACCTGGAAACCGCCGACAAGCTCGGCGACGCCGGCACGAACGATTTTCTCACCGGCCTGATGGAGCAGCATGAAAAAATGGCGTGGATGCTTCGCTCCTATCTACGTTAACGGTGCACACGCCATTTTTCGGCGAAGGCTAACGTGAGCGCAGCGAACGT
>DASXQW010000019.1:0-6331 GCA_036506975.1 Casimicrobiaceae bacterium
GTCGACATAGCGGGTGCAGCGCGTGGGGCAGTGTGAAGACCACGTGGACGTACGGCACATTGAGGAGCTCGCGCTCCCGCGCGGTGAGCCATCGCTCACGGGCCTGCGCTTGACACTTCGGACAGTGCCGGTTGCGGCACGTAATGGAGAGCTCTCCATTACCTGTCTTATGGTGAGCGTGCGGTTCTGGGGAGCGCGAGTCTCGTCTCGTTGTCTCACGCGGGACATCCGGCCGATTCGGCGCGCGATTCACTCACCATAACGATCGGTGGACTCCTGCTCTAGGGTGAGGCGGCCATTGGCGGCCGACTTCGGACAGGAGGACGCGATGATCGATCGGTACTTCTCGGCACCCAAGACGCTGCGACGGTTGCGTTCCGGATTCAGCGGCGCGTACATCGACGGTTTCGCGGACGCGCTGACGCGTGACGGCTACGCTCACGCGACCATCGTCCGGTACCTGCGAGCCGCGGCCCACGTGGGCGTGTTCTTGGAGCGACGGTGCAAAGCGTTGGCAGATCTGGACGCCAAGACCGTCCGCGCGTTTCGTCGTCACCTTCGACGGTGTCGCTGTCTCGCTTCCAATGGTGGCCGCAATGGCCATCACGCGGCCTTCGGCGTGCAGCGTTTTCAAGCCTATTTGATCGCGCGCGGGGTCTGTCCGCGTCCGATCGTCAGCGTTGCGCGGCCGCCCGTCGCGGCATTGATCACCGAGTTCACGGACTGGTATCAGACCCATCGCGGGGTGACGCTCCCGACGGTGCGTCACTATGCGCGCGGCGCCACGGCGATGCTCGACGCCCTCGGCGCAGATGTCCGGTCCTGGACGCCGCGGGCCGTGCGGCAGTTTCTGATGCAAGCCGTGACCGGCGGTCGCGCGGAGTCGACTCAGAAAGTGATCACCGCGACGCGAGCCTTCCTGCGGTATCTGGCGTTTCGAGGAAATGCGCGCGCGGATCTGATGCTTGCGGTCCCGGCAGTCGCGCACTGGCGCCTCGCGTCCTTGCCACACCATCTGTCGCCCGACGAGCTCACGCGCATGCTCGCGGTGTGTGACGGTGACCAGCCGGCACGAGTCCGCGACCGCGCGATGGTCTTGCTGTTGGTGCGGCTCGGCCTCCGAGCCGGGGATGTGGCGCAGCTCCGCCTGACCGACCTCGACTGGGAGCAGGGCACGATCCAGGTGACGGGCAAAGGACGCTACCAGGTCCGGCTGCCGCTCCCGCAGGAGGTCGGCGACGCCGTGCTGCGGTACCTCGCGATCCGTCCACGCATGCCGGAGACCGATCGCGTCTTCCTGACGACGATCGCACCGGTCTCCCCCTTGCGCTCCAGCGATGCAGTGTCGTCGGTCGTCGCGCGGGCGTTCCAGCGGGCAGGGATTCACATCGCGCGACCTGGCGCCCATGTGCTGCGCCACACCGCCGCGACCGAGATGCTGCGCCACGGCGTCTCCCTCGATCACATCGGTCTGGTGCTGCGCCATCGCAGTCTCGACATGTCGGCGTACTACGCCAAAGTCGACGTGGCCACGCTTCGACGGGTCGCCCAGCCGTGGCCAGGGAGGCAATCGTGATCGCCGCCGTCGAGAGCTACCTCGCCTTGCGGCGCCTCGCCGGCTTCACCCTGAGTAACGCCGAATACCTCCTCCGCAGCTTCGCGCGATTTGCGCGCGACCGTGAGGAATCCTTCGTCCGGACGACGACCGCCCTGGCCTGGGCGAGTCAGGGCCCGTCCCTCGCCCAGCGACACACGCGGTACGAAACCGTGCGGCGATTTGCCGTGCACGCACAGCTGGACGATCCGCAGCATGAGTCGCCGCCGGCCCACTACTTCGGGTACCGCACGACGCGTCGGCCGCCACGACTCTACACACCGACCGAGATCGATCAGCTGCTGGCGGCGGCGACGCGGTTAACACCACCAGACTCCCTCCGACGACAGACCTACGTGACATTGATTAGTCTGCTGGCGGCGACCGGTCTGCGCATCTCGGAGGCGCTGGGATTGCGCATCGCCGACATCACCGGCGACGGCCTCGTGATCCGCAAGACCAAGTTTCAGAAGACTCGGCTGGTCCCACTGCACGAGACGGCCGTCGCCGGCCTGGAGCTGTATCTTCGACACCGGCAGCGACGCCCAGCTCTCGACGCATGGGTCTTCGTCGCCGAGGGCGGCGACCGCCTCGCGTATCGGGACGTGCATGCCGTCTTCCGTCGACTCGTGACGGCGGCACAGCTCCACGTCGGAAACAGCCGCGCGCCCACGCTCCACGGACTGCGCCACACGTTTGCAGTGCGAGCGCTGGAAGCGACCCCCGCCGGCCGGTCACGGATCGGGCAATCGATGCGCGCGCTCGCGACGTACCTCGGACACGTCAGCATCGTGTCCACCTATTGGTACCTGGAGGCGACGCCGGAGCTGCTGGCCGACGTGGCGACGGTGAGTGAGCGGTTCATCAGCGGAGAGCCGTCATGACCGCACTCGCGCCGCACATCGAAGCGTTCCTCCGCGAGCATCTCATGCGCCACCGCGCCGCCAGTCCTCACACGTGCGACTCGTACGCGTACAGCTTTCGCGCCTTGTTCGAGTTTGCCGCACATCGACTGAAGACCGCACCGTGCGCGCTCTCCGTTGAGCAACTCGATGCGTCGCTGATCGGGGCGTTTCTCGAGCAGCTCGAGACGACGCGTCGTAACGGCGCCGCGACCCGCAACGTCCGCCTCGCCGCGATCCGCTCATTCTTTCGGTTTCTGCAGCACCGCGAGCCGGCCGCCCTCGATCAGATTCGCCGCGTCTTGGCGATTCCGTTCAAGCGGCGCGATACCCGCCTCGTCCCCTACCTGACGCAGGACGAGGTGCAGGCCCTCGTGAACGCTCCCAGTCCGACGACTCGTCACGGCATCCGCGACCGCGCGATGCTCCATCTCACCATCTGCGCTGGACTCCGTGTCTCCGAGCTCACTGGCTTACGACTTGAGGACGTGGCCTCGCAGGCCCTGACCATCCGGATCCGCGGTAAGGGGCGACGCGAGCGCGCCTTACCGCTGTGGAGGACGACGGCCACAGCGCTGCGAGCCTGGCTCGCCGTTCGCGGGCAGGTGCCGGCGTCGGAGGTGTTTGTGAATGCCCGCGGACAGCCCTTCAGTCGCTGGGGCGTGGCGCACGTCCTCACGTGTCACGGGACGATCGCGCGTGGCACCTGTGCGTCGCTCGCGCGCAAGCGGCTGTCGCCGCACGTGCTCCGGCACACCTGCGCCATGATCGTGCTCCAAGCGACGCACGATATCCGGAAGGTCTCCCTCTGGCTTGGCCACAGCCAGCTGACCACGACCGAGATGTACGTCCGCGCAGATCCCAGCGAGAAGCTGGAGGCGATCGAGGCCATCGTGCCGCCTCGCCTGCGGAAGGGCGCGTTCCGACCGAGCGACGCGCTGCTCGCGTGGCTCAAGGCGCCGCAGTAATGGAGAGTCGAATGGGCGTGATGCCTCATCGCTCACGCCCGTTCACGACTGCGCTCCCCAGAACCGCACGCTCACCATAAGGCACGTAATGGAGAGCTCTCCATTACGTGCCGCAATCGGCATTGTCCGAAGTGTCAGATGCTTCCCACCGCGCGATGGCTCGCGGCGCGGCGCGCCGACCTGTTGCCCATTCCGTACTTCCACGTCGTCTTCACCCTGCCGCACGATCTGAACGCGCTCGCACAGGGCAATCCGCGCGTCATTTACGCGCTGCTCTTCCGCGCCGCCGCCGACACCCTGCTCGCGTTCGGTCGAGACCCGCGACACCTCGGTGGCACGATCGGGATCACCGCGATCCTGCACACCTGGGGTCAGAATCTTTCGCAGCATCTCCATTTGCACTGTCTCGTGACCGGCGGCGCCTTGTCGAGCGATCGGTCGCGGTGGATTCCTGGTCGATCGTCGTTTCTCTTTCCCGTCCGCGCGTTGTCGACGGTGTTTCGTGCGAAATATCTCGCCGCGCTCCGACACGCCTTCAACGCCGGCCAACTCCAGTTCGCAGACGGCACTGCCACGCTCGCGAGTCGAAGCGCGTTCGACGGTTTTCTCGGTACGCTCCGAACCGTCGACTGGATCGTGTATGCGAAGCGGCCCTTCGCCGGCCCCGAGCAGGTCCTCGCCTACCTCGGTCGCTACACGCACCGCGTCGCGCTGTCGAACGATCGGCTCGTCGCGCTCGACGACCGTGCGGTCCGGTTCCGGTGGAAGGACTACGCCGACCACGACCGCGTGAAGATCCTGACGCTGCAAGTCGACGAATTCCTGCGGCGGTTTCTCTTGCACGTCGTGCCGCGCGGCTTCATGCGCATTCGGCACTTCGGTCTGCTCGCCAATCGCACGCGTCGCGTGACGCTGGCGCGGTGCCGCCGCCTCCTCGGCGAACCACCGATGGACGACACCGCACCGGAATCGACCGCCGAGCTGATACAGCGACTCACGGGCATTGACCTGGCCCGATGTCCGGTGTGCGGCGAGGGCCGGATGCACGTCACCGCGCTCGTCGTGCGTGTAACATTCGCGCCGGACACGTCATGAAAACCCCAGCGCCTCGCCTCCGACACGGCCCCGCGGCGCAGGCGCGTCCGGCCGCCAGAGCTGTGCCGCGCGCGGTCTCCGGCGACGATCGACCCGTCATCACCGGCCAATTCCGCCTCCTTCACCCGACTTCGGCGCCCCTGCCCGCTCGCGCGCCTCGGTCACAAGTCGCACCCCATCCCGGCTGCACCGCCTTACAATCCCCATAGCGCGGCGACGCAGCCACGCGGCTTCGTCCAACAGGGTTTATCCGCACTGCGTCCGCGCGAGTGCGCATCCCGACGATCGTTGCAGTGCGGATGAAACCCTATTTGTTAGCCAGACCAGAGACTGGATTTTCTGCAGTTCATCGCCGCAGAGAAGTGAGGCGTCATGACACTTCGACTCAACTCCAAACTCGCGGTAGCAATTATCTCGGCTCTTGTTTTCAGTCTCCAGACGGCGCATGCTCAAGATAAATTCGCGAAATATGAATCTCCAGCGAGCATTTCCACGATGGACTGGCTGCTGCTCCAGGCCAATCTCAAGTTGATGCGAGATCTCGATGCGACCGACCGAGAGAAAGCTGAAATTCCATTCTGGTACTACAACAAACCGTCTCGAAAGATCGCTGCGTCGGTCCGCGTCTCTTGGGAGGTCGGCAAGGGCCCTCTGGACCGGTCGCGGAAGCTGCTTACCACGCGCTCTATCGAGGCTTTTGTTGAAGCCCAGCAGCGGATCCCAGAACTCACGCACGATGACGCCGAGATCGTATTTTTCTACATCGATTACAATCCCGACGGCAGCAATCTACGGCGCGTCGAGTTTGCGTTTTACCGAAAGGGCGAACTCACGTTCCCTTGAAGGCTGTCTAACCAGGCGCTGCACCCGTCGGGCGCCGCTGCCATTATGAGCGCCCGCGAGTGAGCGCCGGTCGTTAGACCGCTGAATCGCGCGACACCAACGGTACGCCGGAAGGAACGACTCTCCTTGGCGACCGCCGCCGCGACGCCACCGTGCGTGGCTCCTCAATAGCGAGGTGGAAGCAGTGACTAAACCGGAGCCCCGTCCGCCGGCCGGAGGCGAGCAAGAGGCCTTGCTTTTCATCCTTCAGATTGCGATCGGCGCGGTCGCGTGGGTCTTGATTGCATCCGTTGTCAGGGATCGCATGCTCGGCGAGACGCTGGGATTCTTCGGCATGTGGGCGGCGATATTCCCGTTCGCGCGACGTACTTGGGCTGCGGCTCTCCCAATCTGGCGCTATTGGGCGGCTGCCGTGACCGGAACGGCGGTTGGGGCAGTACTGCGACTGTTGCTGCAATGATCGTCGAGAATCGGCAAGGATCTTTTTGGCCATCGAAGCACCTCAACTGGCTCGAACCACACGGTCTAACAACGCGATGGAGCCGTCGGCGCCCGCACTGCCGCGTGCGCGCCGCGGCTCATCGCGTGACGTTAGGCGGCGATACGAGGAGCCTGTAATGATTCGCCGGGTCGGGGTTGTGCTGTTGGCCACCGTCGTGGGGCTGCTGGTCTATTCCATTGCCCTTCCGTTTTTTCTTGGCTTTTTGTCCCGAATTCTTGGTTATGCTGCCGGAATGGGAATTTTCGCCGCCGCAGAGCACTTCGGTCTTTTGCCTGACCCTTTCCAGCCGAGTCTGAGAAGCTACTTTGAGGAGAGTCGACAAGCCACCACGACTGAGCCGGAGCCGGACGTGAACGCAGCGTCCAAAAAGGCGATCCCCGGTCCATGACTTGGCCGGGGCCCTGTGTATTGCCTTTTGTTCTTCCCC
>DASXQW010000020.1:0-1889 GCA_036506975.1 Casimicrobiaceae bacterium
GCGCGGCGCGGCGATCGTGCGTCGCGAATGAGCAGGCTCTACGTCGCGGAAGGAACACCGAGCGTGACCGGCGCGATCGCCGACCACAAAAGGTTGAGCCGCAGCAGCGACATCGCAGGCCTCGTCGAGGCGCTCGCCGGCCGCATCGGCGGCCGACGCGATGCGGCCCGGACGCCTGCGGCCGCCGACCCGTGGCTCGACGCTGTCGCCGCCGATCTTCTGCAGCATCGCGGCGCGTCGATCGTCGTCGCGGGCGATCGCCAGCCGCCGTGGGTGCTCGCGCGGGTGCACGCGATCAACCAGACACTGGGCAACCTCGGCAAGACGGTCGAGCTCGGCGCGCTGGTCGCGTTCGGCACGGGCGGCGAGGTCGCGTCGCTGCAGTCTCTGGCTTCGGCGATGGGCTCCGGGAAAGTCGACTCGCTGCTCATCCTCGGCGGCAATCCTGTCTACAACGCTCCCGCCGATCTCGCCTTCGGCGATGCGCTCACGCATGTCGCGTGGAAGGCGCACCTGAGCGTATACGACGACGAGACGTCGTTCCGCTGCGATTGGCATCTCCCCGCGGCACATGTCCTGGAAACCTGGGGCGACGTTCGCGCCTTCGACGGCACGGTGACCATCCAGCAGCCCTGCATCGCTCCGCTCTACGATGGCCGGTCCGCGCACGAAGTCCTGTCCGCAGTTGCGGGCGGCATTGCCAGGCCCGCACACGATGTCGTGCGCGAATTCTGGCAACGCGCGCGGCATCGAGCCGACTTCGACACCGTCTGGCACGATGCCTTGCGGCGCGGTGTCATGGAAGAAGAAGCGCCATCGCCGCGGGCTCCAACGCTATCGCATGGTTTCCCGGTGCCGGCCTCGACGCCTGGCACCGGCATCGAGCTTGTCTTCGCCGCCGACCCGACAGTGGGTGACGGCCGGCACGCGAACAATGCCTGGCTGCAGGAGCTCCCGAAGCCGTTGACGACGTTGACCTGGGACAACGCGTCGCTGCTGTCGCCCGCGCTCGCGGCACGCCTGCAGATCGCGAACGAAGACGTCATCGAGATCGCCGTCGGCGGCCGGAGCATCAAGCTGCCGGCGTGGATCGTGCCGGGCCATGCCGATCGATCGCTTACGGTCTACCTCGGCAACGGGCGCTCGCGCGCGGGAAGCGTCGGCAACGGCATCGGCGCCGATGCGTACGCCTTGCGCACGTCGGCGCAATTCTGGATATCCGACGGCGTATCGGTCACGAAGACAGGGACGCGTTACACGCTCGCCACGACGCAGCAGCACAACCGCATGGACGGACGCGATCTCGTGCGCACCGTCACCCGCGATCAGGCCGCAAGCTGCGAGGCATCCGCCTGCGCCCCGCCGGCTGAAGGCGATCCCACGCAGTCGCTTTATCCCGCGTTTTCCTACGATGATTACAGGTGGGGCATGAGCATCGATCTCTCGAGCTGCATCGGCTGCGCCGCCTGTACCATCGCCTGTCAGGCGGAGAACAATATTCCGGTCGTCGGCAAGAGGGAGGTCCGGCGCGGGCGCGCCATGCACTGGATCCGGGTCGATCGCTACTACGCGGGCGACCGCGACAGGCCGCGCACGGTCTTCCAGCCGGTCCCGTGCATGCAATGCGAGCACGCGCCGTGCGAAGAGGTATGTCCGGTCGAGGCGTCCGTCCACGATGCCGAAGGCTTGAACGTCCAGGTCTACAACCGCTGCATCGGGACGCGCTTCTGCTCGAACAACTGCCCGTACAAGGTGCGCCGCTTCAACTTTTTCCACTATGCGCGCGACGAGCCCGCACTCAATGCGCAACGCAATCCGGAAGTCACCGTGCGCATGCGCGGCGTCATGGAAAAATGCACCTACTGCGTGCAGCGCATCGCGACTGCGCG
>DASXQW010000021.1:0-3457 GCA_036506975.1 Casimicrobiaceae bacterium
CAATAATTATACTCGATCGGCACAGAACTTGATCAGACCCTCGGCGAGGTCGGATTGAACGGCCAGTGCTGCTGCCCAGGATTCGGCGTGTGTGCGAAGCGCGGGAAGGGCGGCAGCAAACTGGTGCCACGCTGCGCCGGCGTCGCCCTCGCCATTCCAGGCAATTGCGAGGCTTCCCAACGCCGCCGCGGGATCCGGTGGCAGCGCGGCGCCGTAACGCGCGAGAAATGCGTCGAGCTTCAAGCGATGCGCGTTCTCCGTTTGCGGGTACACGTGCCAGACCAGCGGCCGAGCTGCCCACTGTGCGCGGACGAACGAATCCTCGCCCCGAACGAAATTAAAGTCGCAGACCCAGAGCAGCTTGTCGTAATCGTCCTGGGCAACGAATGGCACGGCGGCGAGGGTGAGCCGCCCGCGGCTGAAGCGCTTGCCGGCGCGGAGGCCTGCGCCGCCGGTCCAGCGCTCGAGCGTCGCGTTCGCCGTGCCCTCGGAAACGAGACACAGGATCGGTGGCTCGCTTTCCGTCCATGCGTCGAGAAGGGATGGAAGCGGAGCGTTGGGATAGCAGAACAGAGACACAATCCGCGCTTCCGGCGCGGGCGCGGCGATACCCAGCATCCGCCATAGCGCCTCGCGCGCATCAGGAGCGGCTCGAAACCGATCGCGGCGGAGAAATAGGTCGCGCTCGCGCAGGAGCCCTCCGCTCTGCGCGGTGAATCCGGGAAAGAAGAAGTAACGCGTGAGCGGCAGCGTCGCATGGCGCGACGCGAGCCCGTGACAGCCTTCGATCCACGATTCGGCGGAGAGATATTCCAGGTTGATCCAGACCGGCGGGCGGGCGCTCGTCGCCATCGCTCCGACGTACGCCGGCGGCAGCCCGCAGCCGAACGCTTCGACGACGACTTCGCCCGGGTCTGCGGCGGGATCCACCCGCGCGCCTGCCCAGCGACGCACATCGACGCCGCGTATCTGTTTCTCGCTCGTCGCCGCACCGATCTCCGGCGCGAGGCGAGCGAGCGGCTGCATGTTGTCGACGAACAGGCGCACCGCGATGGCGTGCTCGCCGGCGAGCTGGCGTGCGAGACGCCAGGCGACACCGACGTCGCCGTAATTATCGACGACGCTGCAGAAGATGTCCCAGCGTGCGGCCGGTCGGGGCATAGGGGCGGCGGCGTGTCGGGTCGAGGATTAGGTTCCTTAGCACCAAACGCGCCGACGCGCCAGCTAACGTTCCCTGAGAAACGGAAAACCGCTGCAGTACAATGCGCGGCGAGCGCCTGTGCTCGTGGCGATCCTGGTGAAGGATAGCGTGAAATCTGTTTCGATCTTGTTCGCACACCTCCGGAATGCATGCTGCCGCGGCGTCCTGGCCGGCACCGGCGGGAGAAGGCTGCGGCGATGAGCACGCCACTGCCGTCGTCCGCCGCCGAACTCGTTGCCGCGCCGCTTTTTGTCGACGTCGTCTCCGACGTTGTCTGCCCTTGGTGCTACGTCGGCAAGCGCAAGCTCGAAACCGCGCTGGCCCGATTAGGCGCCGATGAGCCGGGTCTTGCGCCCACCGTCCGCTGGCATCCCTTTGAGCTCAACCCCGGTCTGCCCGTCGAGGGCATTTCGCGCGCGGCGTATCTCGAGATGAAGTTCGGCGGCAAGGCGCACGCGGCAGAAATCTACGCCCGAGTGCGAGCCGTTGGCGCGGAGGTCGGTATCGCCTTCGAGTTCGAGCGCATTGCGCGGCAGCCGAACACGCGCGACGCGCATCGCCTGCTCGCCTGGGCGCAACAACGCGGCGACGCCGGTGCGCTGGTCGAGCGTCTGTTCCGCGCCTATTTCATCGAGGGCCGGTGGATCGGCGAGCGCGACGAGCTGGCGGCGTTGGCGGCCGACAGCGGCATTCCGCGCGACGAGGCACAGGCCATGCTCGCCTCGGATGCATACCGTGCCGAGGTCGAAGCGGAGTATCGCGAGGCGCAGCAAGCCGGTATCACCGGCGTGCCGTTCTTCATCTTCAACGGCCGCACCGCGGTTTCCGGCGCGCACGATCCGGACGTCCTGCTCGAGGCGATCGCGGCCGCACGCGCCAACGCATGAGCGGCAACCCGGGCGGCGACACCCTCGGTGCGCTGTTCGCCGCGCAGCGGGCGGCGTTCGACGCCGAGCGCAATCCTTCGTTCGTCGTGCGCCGCGGCCGGCTCGACCGGCTCGCCGCGGTCGTCGACGCGAACGAGGCGGCGCTCGTCGTGGCGATCGCCGCCGATTTCGGCGTCCGCCCGGCGCAGGAGACGCGGCTCGCCGAGCTGTTCATGGTGATCGCCGCCATCCGCCATGCACGGCGCAATCTCCGGCGCTGGATGCGCTCGCGCAGCGTTCCTACGCCGCTCTATCTCCGCCCGGGGAGGAGCCGCATCGTGCGGCAGCCGCGCGGGGTCGTCGGCGTCATCAGCCCATGGAACTATCCGGTGCAGCTCGCGCTGCTGCCGGTCGTGGCTGCGTTGGCGGCGGGTAATCGCGTGCTGCTCAAGCCGAGCGAGCTTACGCCGAAAACCTCGGCGCTTCTGGAGCGCGTCATTGGCTCCCGGTTTGCGGCCGACGAGTTCGCCGTCGTCACCGGCGGTGCCGATGTCGGCGAGGCATTCGCGCGGCTGCCGTTCGATCATCTGTTCTTCACAGGATCGACCGCGGTCGGGCGCAAGATCGCGCGCGCGGCGGCGGAAAACCTGACGCCGCTCACCCTCGAGCTCGGTGGCAAGTCGCCCGCGCTCGTCTATGCCGACGCGGACCTCGAAGCGCTCGCACCGCGACTCGCGGTGGGCAAGCTCTTGAACGCCGGCCAGACCTGCATCGCACCCGACTACGTGCTCGCACCGGCGGACAGAGTCGACGCGCTGGTCAAAGCGCTGGCCTCAAGCGTCGCCACGCTCTATCCGCAGCTCGGCGCCAATCCCGATTACACGAGCATCATCAACGATCGCCACTACGCCCGGCTCGCTGCGCTGATCGATGATGCTAAGGCCAAGGGGGCACGGGTCGTCCGTCTCAACCCCGGTAACGAGCTCCTGCCCGAGCGCGCGCGCAAGCTCGCGCCGACGCTGCTCGTCGATGTGCGCGACGACATGGCGGCGATGCGCGAAGAAATCTTCGGGCCGATCCTGCCGATCGAGACGTATTCGACCTTCGACGAGGCGATCGCGAAGATCAACGCCCGCCCGCGGCCACTGGCGCTGTACGCTTTCGGCGGCGACGCGCGCTCGCGCACGCGCTTGCTGCGGCAGACGATCGCGGGCGGCGTCACTTTCGATGACACGCTCTGGCACTTCTGCAACGAAGAGCTGCCGTTCGGCGGCGTCGGCGCATCGGGGTACGGCGCTTATCACGGCGAACGGGGGTTTCTCGCCTTCACGCACGAGAAAGCGGTGTTCAAGCAGTCGCGCTTCGCGCCGCCATGGCTGCTCTATCCGCC
>DASXQW010000022.1:0-2667 GCA_036506975.1 Casimicrobiaceae bacterium
GAAAGAGTTCGAGATGGAGGTCGTGCGCGACAAGAAAGACAATTGCATCATCGTCTGCTCGATCGAGAACCTCGATCCGATGGGCGTGCACACCGGAGACTCGATCACCGTCGCGCCGGCGCAGACGCTGACCGACAAGGAGTTGCAGATCATGCGCGACGCGTCGATCGCGATCCTGCGCGAGATCGGCGTCGACACCGGCGGGTCAAATGTGCAATTCGCGATCAACCCCGACGACGGGAACATGATCGTGATCGAGATGAATCCGCGCGTCTCGCGCTCGTCGGCGCTCGCGTCGAAGGCGACCGGCTTTCCGATCGCCAAGGTAGCGGCGAAGCTCGCGATTGGCTACACGCTCGACGAATTGAAGAACGACATCACCGGCGGCGCCACCCCCGCATCCTTTGAGCCGACGATCGATTACGTCGTCACCAAGGTGCCGCGCTTCGCCTTCGAGAAATTCAAGCAGGCCGACGACCGACTGACCACGCAAATGAAATCGGTCGGAGAAGTGATGGCGATCGGCCGCACGTTCCAGGAATCGCTGCAGAAAGCGCTGCGCGGGCTCGAGACCGGCGTCGACGGCTTCAACTTGAAGACGGTGGACCCGGACACCATCGCCGACGAGCTGGCGTACCCGCGTGCCGAGCGCCTGTGGTACGTCGCCGACGCGTTCGGCATCGGCATGTCGCTCGAGGAGATTCATCTCCACACGCGGATCGATCGCTGGTTCCTGGCGCAGATCAAGGAGATCGTCGACACCGAGCTCTCGATCGAAAAGCGCAAGCTCGACGATTTTGCCGGCGACGAGTTGAGGTCGCTCAAGCGCATGGGATTTTCCGACCGGCGCCTCGCGCATCTGTGGAAGAAGAGCGAGGCGGAAGTGCGCGCGCGCCGTCACGCGCTGGGCATTCGCCCGGTGTACAAGCGCGTCGATACCTGCGCCGCCGAGTTCGCGACCCGGACCGCGTACATGTATTCCACCTACGAGGACGAGTGCGAAGCGCAACCGACCAGCCGCAGGAAAGTGATCGTTCTGGGCGGCGGGCCGAACCGCATCGGGCAGGGCATCGAATTCGACTACTGCTGCGTGCACGCGGCGCTCGCGCTGCGCGAAGACGGTTACGAGACGATCATGATCAACTGCAATCCGGAGACCGTCTCGACCGACTACGATACCTCCGACCGCCTGTACTTCGAGCCATTGACACTCGAGGACGTGCTCGAGATCGTCCACGTCGAGAAGCCGTACGGCGTGATCGTCCAGTTCGGCGGGCAGACGCCGCTCAAGCTCGCGCGCGATCTGGAGAGGAACGGCGTCCCGATCATCGGCACGACGCCGGACATGATCGACATGGCCGAAGACCGCGAACGCTTCCAGCAGCTCCTGCACGATCTGAAGCTCCGCCAGCCGCCGAACCGGACAGCCCGCACGGAAAGCGAGGCCATGATTGCGGCCAAGCAGATCGGCTATCCGCTGGTCGTGCGACCCTCGTATGTGCTGGGCGGCCGCGCGATGGAAATCGTGCACGAGCAGCGCGATCTCGAGCGCTACATGCGCGAGGCGGTCAAGGTCTCGAACGATTCGCCGGTGCTGCTCGACCGCTTTCTCAACGACGCGATCGAGGTCGACGTCGACGCCGTGGTCGATAATCGCGGCGACGGCAAGGACGTGATCATCGGCGGGATCATGGAGCACATCGAGCAGGCCGGCGTGCACTCAGGCGATTCCGCCTGCTCGCTGCCGCCGTTCTCGCTGTCCCGCGAGCTGCAGGATGAGCTGCGGCGCCAGACGGTGGCGATGGCGCACGGGCTCGACGTCGTCGGCTTGATGAATGTGCAGTTCGCCATCCAGTTCCCGGATCATGAGAACGCCGGCAAGGGCGTGGTCTACGTGCTCGAAGTCAATCCGCGCGCGTCGCGCACCGTGCCCTACGTTTCCAAGGCGACGGGACGCCCGCTCGCCAAGATCGCGGCGCGGTGCATGGTCGGACAGACGCTGGCGCAGCAGGGCGTCACGGACGAGATCGTCCCGCCGTATTTTTCGGTCAAGGAAGCGGTCTTCCCGTTCATCAAGTTTCCCGGCGTCGACACCATCCTCGGGCCCGAGATGAAATCGACCGGTGAAGTAATGGGCGTAGGCGAGACCTTCGCCGAGGCGTTCCTCAAGTCGCAGCTCGCCGCCGGCGTCAGGTTGCCGGACAACGGCAATGTGTTCGTCAGTGTCAAGAACCCGGATAAGTCACGCGTGCTCGACGTCGCCCGCACACTCGCCGGGCTGGGTTTCGACCTGGTCGCCACACGCGGCACTGCGGCCGCGCTCGCCGCTGCGGGACTTCCGGTCACTCCGGTCAACAAGGTCGCGGAAGGCCGCCCGCATATCGTCGACATGATCGTCAACGGCGAGATCGCGCTGGTGGTCAACACAGTCGAGGAAAAGCGCAGCGCGATCCAGGACAGCTATGTGATCCGTCGCGCGGCGCTCAACGCGCAGGTGCCGACGTACACCACGATCGCCGGCGCGCGCGCCGCCGCGATCGGCATGCAGGGCCTGCGCGAGCTGGTTCCGTACTCGACCCAGGCGCTGCACCGGCGGCTGAAACCGCGGGCCGCGCCGCAACCGGTCGCGCCCACGCACGCGACATGAAAAGGCACCCGATGACCACC
>DASXQW010000023.1:0-5126 GCA_036506975.1 Casimicrobiaceae bacterium
GCATCAGTACCGTCATATCTCACCCCTGGTGAACTCGACAGTGCGAAAGCCAGACGGGGCCGAGAAGGTAGACGAAGGGCCCGCAGCGCCTCGGCCCCTCATCCACGCGCCTCTTGTTCCCGAATGGTGGCGTCGTGAGCATCCTGTCGATCGATCAACCTCAACCCTCGAAGCGATTGCTCCGTGACACTTTGCGCGCTGCGTGGCGAGTGAGATACGGTCAAGAGGGGCGGCGCTTTTTGCCGCCCCGAGGAGATGCGGGACATGGAATTGGGCAGGTACTCGGGGCGTGAACGACCCCCGTCATCGATCGCGCAGACGGATCTGGCGGCTGCCCCAGGGTCGTTCACGCCCCGATCGTCAGCGTCGGTTTTGTCCCGCGTAATCAGGGCCAGATCGCGCCGCAGATCGTGGTCAGATCCGCTCCCAGAATGCGCGCAGGATCGCGTCGTGAGGAGCGCGTGCAAGCGCGCCAGGATGCGTGTCAGAAACATGGTGTTGGCTCTCACGCTAATCCGCTGAATGTTATTCACGCTCTTTCGACAAATCTGGCAGGGCCCTTCTCGGTTTCATTCGATTGCAAGGATCGGGTGTCGTGCGGCGTGTCGACGGCTGCGTGTTGGATGATGGCGCGCACTGCGAGTCAGCGCGAAGGCCGGCGTCGGCCGCCGGCCCAGGTCGGTCTGCGCGGGTCAGGCCACTTCGGGTAAGGCCGCTTGGACGTGGTCGGCGGTGGCGAGCTTCGCGCGCGCGAGTGCGGCGGCGATGAGGGTGTGATGCGCGAGGAGATTGATCTTGCGCGGCAGACCGGACGTCGCTTGGTAGAGCGCTTCGCCGGCGGCCGGGTCGAAGAGCGGCAGCTCGGCGCCGGCGAGGCGGAGCCGATGGGTGAGATACCCCGTGAGTTCGTCGCGGGTAAGCGCGGCCATGTGATGGCGGACGACAATCCGTTGCGCAAACGCCTCATGCACGGCCATGGTGAGGCGGCGCCGCAGTTCGGGTTGGCCGAGCAGGACGAGACAGAGCCGGTTCTCGGCGTCCATCTGGTAATTGGTCAGGAGCCGGAGGTCCTCGAGGACATCCGGGCGCAGATGGTGGGCTTCGTCGACGACGAGGACCGGCCGAATGCGCGCATCGGTGCACAGCCGGGAGACTTCGCTTTTGATCTGGCGATAGAGCGCCGCGCGCGAGCGTTCGACCGCAAGGCCCATCTCCCAGGAGATCGTCTTATAGAGATCCATGACGTTGCCGGTGGACAGCGACACATAGATCACGCGATAGAGGCCCGTGTGCAGCTGCATCAGGACTTTGCGACAGGCGCACGTTTTGCCGCTGCCGCTGTCGCCGGTGATCAGGCCGATGCCGCGCAGGTCGAGCAGATGCGCGAGGCGGATGTCGAGTTCGCGACTCGTGGTGGAGGGAAAGAGATCCTCGGGCGCGATCTCGGGGCCGAAGGGATGCTGCGTGAGGGCGAAGTGTTTGCGGTACATCGTCAGAAGTCCTCGTCGAGTTTGCGCAACGGGAGGCCCGGCGGGGGATGACTCGCCGGTGTGTGCGGCGTGAGGAGCTTGGTGCCGTGGTCGCGCCGGACGAAGCAGTTGGCATACGCATCGACCGGCTTGGCGGTCTCGATCGGACGACCCGGACACACGACGTGGACGCCGCGGATGGCGCGGGCCGGGTCGTAGCGCAGCGTGACGGTCTCGCCGACGAGCGCGGCATCGACCTCGTACACCACGCCGTGGAGGCTGACGGTGCGGTCCTGTTGCACTTTGCGTTTCTCCTCGAAGAGGAAGACCTCGGTGAGATCGTTGGTGGGGAGCTGGATGTGGGCGGCGCTGGCGGCCCAGCGATCGATCGGCGTCGCCCCGGCGAGCCCGCGGTGCGGCGCATAGTGATACTCGTCTTCGATCCACGCCCATAAGCGACGATTGAGCGCGTCGAGATCGCGTGTGTCCGCGTCGGTCAGCGTGGGGAGGAGCTGGGTCCTGGCGGTCCGAAACCATCGTTCCAACTTGCCTTTCGCTTGGGGCTGAAATGGTCTCGCGTGAATCAGCGTCACGCCAAGTTTGGCGCACACGAGCGCCAGATGCCGCGAGCGAAACGCGCTGCCATTGTCGACGTACACGCGCTTCGGCACCCCGCGGCGCCGAAGCGCGCGTTCGAAGACGGGTAAGAACGCGGCGACGGTCTCGCTCCGCGCGAAGGCCGCGGCCGGAATGATGCGCGTGGCGTCATCGAGCAGCGCGATGAGGTACGTCTTGTGGCGCCGGCGATCGTCGACATCGCGGATGCTCGGGCCGTGCATGACGTCGCTCATCCAGAGTTCGTTCGGCGCATCGAACGCGAAGCGCCGCCGGTCCTTCGTCGTCGGCTCGTCGGTGGGGCGCGCCATCAGCCCCTGGCGACTGAGGAGCCGATGGACGGTCGCGGGCGCGAGCACGATCTCTGGCGCGACGAGCTGCTGCTGCCGCGCCGTGGCGATGAGCATCGCGACACTAAAGGTCGGATGCGCCTCTTTGAGCGTGCAGAGCTGATCGACGACGGCTTGGGGCAACGCCCGCACCTGTCCGGTGTCGCGCCGCGGGCGCGGTTTGAGCGCGTCAAAGCCGCCGCGGCGATAGGCGTAGAGCCAATCGCGCAGCGTCTCGGCGGCGACACGACGCCGCGCGCTGCCGGGGATCTCGTACTCGCGATCGGCTTTCTCGCGCAGCTGCGCCTGTAACCGCCGGTGCCCCGGCGGCAGATGCAAGAGATCGGCGATCAAGCCATAGCGAAACAACGCGACCGCGTCGTCCTCGGAGGTGGCCGGCAACGGGAGCTGACGGGCATCAGTCATGAATCGTCCCTCCTCGCCCGCCATCCGGCGGGCAGGCGGGATCCTCAGCCGGCGGGCGGCCCGCGGTCAGCCCCCAGGTGGTGTTGGCACCTCGGGCGTCGCGCGTGTCGCGATCCGATCGGATGCGCGAATCCGAGCGGCCGCGGCAGCGCGGCCAGCAACGACGCCGCGCGCGTGCGCAACGCGACGAGCGCGTGATCGGTGGCCAACGCCGTGCGAACGGCGCCGACGCGCGCGTCGCCGCCGAGATCCGGGAGCAGCGTGACGATCGCGAGCAGCGTCGTGCGCATCAGGGTCAACCGCCGCCGCACCCACCGCACCGCCGACGGCAGCACGATGTCTGGCCGGAGGACATCCGCTGCCGCTTCGATACTCGCCGCCCCCTCGACGTGCGCGACCACGCGTTCGAGATCGTCGAGATCGCCTGGAAAGCGACTGGCGAGACAATCGGGGAGCAGACTGAACGTCTCGTGGGCGGTGGGACAGTAGTACCGGGCGATCCGCATCCCCGCGGGCGTCTGCCGCGGATAGGTGCCATGGCGCGCAAACCCGCAGCCGCCGGCCGGATGCCGCGGACAGCCGGCGAGGCTTGCGCGCTGCCACGCGCATTGGGCAACATAGGCCTCGCTGGGCAGCGAGCTCGGATCGCGCAGCTGCACCGGCCGGGAGGCGCACGGCGGTCACCGTGGCGCGCTCCATCTCCTTCCCCGTCGCTCGATCGCACGGACGGCGGGGAAGGTTCTTACTACACCTCGCGTGAGATGAGCGGATCGAACGCGGCAGTACGCCACGATGGCGTTCCTGATGGTGCGCGCTGACTCGCCCTCAACTCGATCCCTCGATTACTCGTTCGAACGATGTTGCCCGACTTCGAGAGGGCGCTCGGCGGCATCCTCATCGCTGCCATGGCGCTCCTCCGGCCGCCGCCGAGCGCCTGCACTACTCTCCCTCGACCAGGAGAGCGCTTCTCACCCTGCACTCAGCGATCAGCGATTTCCTCACCGGGAGATTCCGAAAAGAACTGTCAGAGGGATTGTGGAATTACGTGAGAGCTAACACCCCTGAACTGTTACGTGCTGCAAGCCAACGTCCGCGACAACGTGCGCCGTGGGTCGAAGGTCTACACCGATGAATTGCTCTCGTATGACGGCCTGAACGCCGATTACGTCCACAACGTCATTGACCACGCCGAGCGATACGTCGATGGGCAAATCCACACCAACGGGCGAGAACTTCTGGAGCCTCTTGAAGCGCGCCCTGAAGGGCACCTACGTGAGCGTCGAACCGTTCCATTTATTCCGCTACCTTGATGAACAGGCGTTTCGTTTCAACAACCGCAAGACCACTGATTCGGATCGTTTTACTGAGACTGCCGCTTCAAGCGTTGGCAAGCGGATCACGTACAAACAATTGACAGCCGCCAATCCATCATGAACACGATCAGCGCCATACCTCCGGCGAGGAATGCGAACACGTTAACGTTTCGGTCCGCTTAGGATGTTTAGCACGCTCCTTGCGATACGACTGCCTCCCGTCTTTCGATCTCTGAGCGTGGAACCGACAATACCTTCTGAGCCATTCCAGAGAAGCGCGAGTACGGCGATTCAGTACTGGCTGAATCGGTCTTGGGGAGCGTGATAAAGCCAGAAGCCATCGATGCTGAGTCGACGCGGCGCGTTATGGTCACGACGAGCTCAGAGGCGGTTATAGGCACGGTGCCGTACATGAGCCCGGAACAGGTGCTTGGTCGCGACGTCGATCACCGCTCCGACCTGTTCAGTGTGGGCGTGGTGTTGTATGAGATGGCGACCGGACAGTCGCCATTCGCCGGGGCGAATTCGAGCGAGACCCTGGATCGGATCCTGAACGTCCAGCCGCACGCCATCAGCCATTTCAATCGCGATGTGCCGGTCGAACTAGAGCGTATCGTGGGCAAGTGCCTGGAGAAAGACCGAGACCGACGCTACAGTTCGGCGCGCGAGCTGCTGGCTGATCTCAAAAATGTCACGCGACACCTTGACGAGGGTGTCTCGGCGACAGCAACCGCGAGCCGGGAGACGCGTCGAGGACGATTCACGTTCATACACTGGCTCGCTATCTCACTTCTGTTGATTGTCGCGATCGCGTTGCTCGCGTACCGCTTACCGTTCCGCGGGGCGCCGGCTGCCCTTTCCCCTCAAATCGCGTCGATCGCGGTGTTGCCGCTCGAGAATCTCTCCGGCGATCCCGCGCAGGAGTACTTCGCCGACGGGATGACCGAATCGCTCATCGGCAATCTGGCGCGAAT
>DASXQW010000024.1:0-13239 GCA_036506975.1 Casimicrobiaceae bacterium
GTCTACCCGGACAGCGGATTACTGCCGCGCGACCCTTCCGCGCGGGCGCAGGCCGTGCGCGGGATGGTTTTCATCGCCGCCAATTGCTACGCCGCGATCAGCGTTATCGACTTTCCGGAGCGCTGGTGCGCTGACGCCGACAACGACGACGCGGTCAAGGAACGCATCCGCACCGGCACGCGCGCGCGGCTGCACAAGCACTGGGAGATGTTCGCCGACCTCTTTCCCGCAGGGCCCTATCTCGGCGGCGAGGAGCTCGGCGCGCTCGACATTCACGCGGCGGTCGTGTCCAAGTGGTCCGGCACGCGCAAGCATCTCGAAGCGCAGCGGCCCGAATTGTACGCGACGCTCATGCGCATCGAGGCGCACCCGAAGATCGCCGCCGTTTTCGCGGAGCACTGGCCGAAGACGTAACGAACGCCTCCTCGTCGCGGGCGTTTATAATGGGCAATCGCAGGCGGCCTCGCCGCTGCCGCGCGACCTGTTCAACGCATCGCGATGCGCATCCTGCTCAGCAACGACGACGGCTACTTCGCGCCCGGTCTGGAACGCCTCGCCGCTGAGCTTGCTCCGCACGCCGACATCACCGTCGTCGCGCCCGAGCGCGACCGTTCCGGCGCGTCGAATTCGCTGACGCTCGACCGGCCGCTCACCGTGCGGCGCGCTCCCAATGGCTTCCTGTTCGTCAACGGCACGCCGACCGACTGCGTCCATCTCGCGGTCACGGGCTTGCTCGACGACTTGCCGGAGATGGTCATCTCGGGCATCAATCACGGCGCCAACATGGGCGACGACACGATTTATTCGGGCACCGTCGCTGGCGCCACCGAAGGTTATCTTCTGGGCATACCCTCGCTGGCCGTATCGCTTACGAACAAGATAGGCCGTCACTTCGAGACTGCCGCGGCCGTGGTCGTCGAGCTGCTGCGGCGTCATCGCGACCAACCGTTCGGCAAATGGCTCCTCAACGTGAATGTGCCCGATGTCGCGCAAAGCGAGCTCAAGGGCTATCGCATCACGCGACTCGGGCGCCGGCACAAGGCCGAGCCGGTGATCAAGACCGAGACGCCTCGCGGGGAAACCTGCTATTGGGTCGGCGCCGCGGGGCCGGCGGCTGACGCGGGCGAGGGGACCGACTTCCACGCGATCGAGGCGGGATACGTCTCGGTGACTCCCTTGCAGATCGATCTCACCCATCGTGCCGAGATGCCAAGCGTCGCGCAATGGCTGGAGCGATCCGAGCCGTCATGACGTCCATCGGCGAGAAGTTCAACGGCATCGGCATGACCTCGACGCGCACGCGTACGCGGATGGTCGAGCGGCTGCGCGAGCAGGGCATCAAGGATGAAGCGGTGCTGGCCGCGATGGCGGCCGTGCCGCGACATATCTTCGTCGAGGACGCGCTGGCGATCCGCGCTTACGACGACAGCCCCTTGCCGATCGGTGCGGGACAAACGATCTCGCAGCCGTACGTCGTCGCGCGAATGACCGAGCTGTTGCGTGCCGGCGCGCCGTTGTGCCGGGTCCTCGAGATCGGCACCGGCTGCGGCTACCAGACGGCGATCCTGGCGCAGCTCGCCGACGAGGTGTACACCGTCGAGCGCATCGGCTCGCTCGTCGCCTTGGCGCGGCGGCACTTGCGCGCGCTGAAAGCGAACCGGGTGCGCATCAAGCACGGCGACGGCGCCGCCGATCTGGGCGAAGATCTCGAGGTTGACGGAATCATGGTGACAGCGGCGGCGACGCAAGTTCCCACATCGCTGCTGCGCTACCTCAAAGTCGGCGGTCGCATGGTACTGCCGCTTGCACGCCATGACGAGGAGCTCAAAGGCGTGCAACTGCTTACCGTCATCGAGAAAGCGCCGAGCGGCATCCGCGAGCAAACCTACGATGCGGTAAGATTTGTGCCGCTGCTCTCCGGACTCGCATGATTTATCGCGCCCGCTCTTGCTTTGCATCGTTCTGGGTCGCGCTCGCCGTTGCCGCGCTGCTTGCCGGATGCATGACGCGGCCGCCGGCTCCGGTCATCGAGCGCGCGCCGTTTCCGTTCACGGGGCAAAGTCCGCCTCCGCTGCCCGAGGGGCTGCCCGGAGGCGAGCCCGTCGTCCCTGCGCCGCCGACCTACACCGTCAAACGCGGTGACACGCTGCATCAAATCGCGCTCGATCACGGCCTCGATTATCGCGAGCTCGCGGCGTGGAACAACATCGAGAACGTCAACGTGATCCGGGTCGGCCAAATGCTCTTGCTCGGGCCGCCCGGCGGCCAAGGCGGCGTGACGACGGCACCCCTGGTCACGACCGCGCCGGTGACGTCCAGCGGCGGCGAAGTGCGTCCGCCCGTGGTCGCCCCGGCTATGAGCGGACGTCCCAACTCCCCCACGTTCAAGACCGAGCCGAGAGCGGTCAAGGTTCCGTATTCGGAGCAGGCGTTCGCGCAGATGCAACAGCAATCAGCGGCCCCATCGGCGGCGATCGCGCCGGAGGCGCGCGCGATCGCTTCTGCCGCTCCTGCCACGATGCCGGCGTTGCCGCCCAGGACCGAGTCGGGCCGCGTTCCGGAAATCGACGACGACAATCTCGGCTGGATCTGGCCGGCGACGGGAAAGATCGTCGCGGGCTTCTCCGAGTCGGCAAACCTGAAGGGGATCGATATCGCGGGCAAGGCCGGGCAACCGGTCGTGGCGAGCGCCGCAGGCAAGGTCGTGTACGCGGGTACGGGCTTGCGCGGCTACGGCAAGCTCATCATCGTCAAGCACAACAACACGTTCCTCTCCGCGTACGCGCACAACCGCGAGATCGCCGTCAAGGAAGGGCAACAGGTCGCCAAGGGTCAGAAGATCGCAGAGATGGGCGATACCGACGCCGATCAGGTCAAGCTGCACTTCGAAATCCGCCGTCTCGGCAAACCGGTCGATCCGGCGAAATTCCTCCCACCCGCGTAATGGTTCATCCCGTACGCGCCGACGACGAGGGCGAGCCGGCAAACGCGCGCGAGCCGGATACCCGCACCCGCGAGCTGCCGCTCGACGTGCCGGTCGAAGGCGTCGGCGCCGACTTCCTCAACGACATCACCCAGATCTACCTGAACGAGATCGGGCAAAGCCCGCTGCTCTCGGCCGCCGAGGAGCTCGAAAGCGCCCGCGCGACGCGCGCCGGCGACTTCGAGTCGCGGCAGAAGATGATCGAGCACAATCTGCGCCTGGTCGTCAGTATCGCCAAGCATTACCTGAATCGCGGCCTGGCGCTCGCCGATCTGATCGAGGAGGGCAACCTGGGGCTCATCCACGCGCTGGAAAAGTTCGATCCCGAGCGCGGCTTTCGCTTTACCACGTATGCGACATGGTGGATCCGGCAATCGATCGAGCGCGCGATCATGAATCAGTCGCGGACGATCCGTCTGCCCGCGCACGTCGTCAAGGAGCTCAACATCGTCCTGCGCGCGTTGCGTCACCTCGAAACGCACGGCATGCTCGGTGCGGATCGCGAGCCGACGCTGGACGACGTTGCACACCTGCTCGGCAAGCCGGTGGAGCAGGTGCGCAGGATCCTCGGGTACAACGAGCGAATCACTTCGCTCGACGCGCCAATCGACAACGAGCAAGGGCTCTCCGTCGGCGATCAGCTCGCCGACGACGATGCCCCGAGCCCCGAGCTGGTGCTGCACAACAGCGAGATTGAGGGTTGGATCCGGCAGTGGCTCGATGAGTTATCCGATCGCCAGCGGCGCGTGATCGAGCGTCGCTACGGCCTGAACGGCACCGATGTGGCGACCCTCGAGCAGCTCGCGGGCGAGCTCGGCGTGACGCGCGAGCGCGTGCGGCAGATCCAGGCCGAGGCGTTGGACAAGCTGCGCGCACGCCTGCGCATACGCGGGCTGTCGCGCGATGCGCTGCTGTAGCTACGTAGGTCCGACGCTAGCGCTTTTCGTAGGGCCGAATACATGTGGCCGCAGCGGTTCATGCTGCGCCGCGTGCGAATAGATTCGCACCTACGACACTCCTCGCAACGCCCGCGCCCGCGGCAACGCGGCGATGCCCGCGCGGAGCGTTGCAATCAGCTCGCCGCGCGTCCCATCGCTCGGCCCGTAGCGCAGCGCAGCGTATGTCTCGCCGATCCGGTGCAACAGCGCGCTCCACTGCGGCCAGCGCGACGCCGCGCGCCGCGCGTAGGCCAGCGGACCTTCGTCGGGTCGCCGCGGCAGGCCGGCGCGCCCGAGCCGGCGGCAGAGCAGCGACCACAACGCCACCGCAGGATCGCTCCGCGCGTGGCGTGCCCGAGCGAAGCCGAGGATTGCCAGGCCCCAGGCGAAAGCCACGGCAGCGACGAACGCGGCGACCTGCCACGGCCGGGCGCCACCGAGGCCGAAATCGCGCAACAAATCGCGCTGGCGCTCGAGGTTGAAACCGACGACGCCGCGCTGCCACTGATAGTTCACCGCATCCCAGTGCAGGCGCAGGCTCTTGAGCCAGGTCATGTCCAGGCGTGCGAGATAGGGTACCGGCTCGCCCTGCGGCAGCGCGGCCCCGAGACCGCGTTCCACCCGCGACGGCGCGACAGCGGCGGTGGGATCGAAGCGTTGCCACATGCCATCGATGAGCGCTTCGGCCCACGCGTGCGCATCGGAGTCACGCACGATCATGTAGCCCCCGTTCGGGTTGATCTCCCCGCCCTGATAGCCGGTGACGACGCGCGCGGGAATGCCGGCGGCACGCAACAGCACGACGAATGCACCGGCGTAGTGTTCGCAGAATCCGCGTCGCGTGTTGAACAGGAAGGCGTCGACCGTATCGCCTTCGAGCAGCGGCGGCGCCAGCGTGTAGACGAACGCCTCCTTGCGGAACCAGTCGAGCACTTCCGCGATGTACGCGCGATCGGAGATCGCACGACTTTTCAGCTCGCGCGCGAATTCGATCGTCCGCGGGTTTCGGCGGGGCAGCAGCAGATTGTCGCGCCGATCGGTATCGCCGCGCGCCGCGAAGCGGTCTGCCAGCGTCGAGCGCTGCGTATAGCGAATCGCCTGCGTCACCGGCGCGGTGGCCAGAAGCTGGTGGTCGTAGCCGAGCACCGCGATGTCCTGGACCGGTCCCGAGCTCGAGAGCGGGTCGTCGACCGCCGGTACCGGGAGGCTTCTAGGATGCTCGAGGGCGAATAGCCACGAACGGTTGTGCGGCTCCAGCGTCACCGTGTATTCGATCGCGCGTGCGCCGGCCGGCGCGAGCACGCCGCGCCGGACCCAGGGCAGCGCACTCCACTCGAAGCCGTCGAAGCGCGACAACACCGGTCCGCGCCAGTAGCGCTGCGCCGGTGGTGGCGGGGGTCCGTTGAAATCGACGCGGAAAGCCACGGTATCGGAGAGCGACAGCTCGCTGATCGCGCCGGGCGCCATGCGATCCGAAAGCCCGCTGCGCGCGCCGGCGTCGGCAGGCGCACCCCAGAGCGGGCTGGCGAGACGCGGAAATACGACGAACAACAGCACCGCCAGCGGGATTCCCTGCACCAGCATCCGCGCCGTTGCCGCGAGCGGCGCTTTCCATTCGCTCGTCCCCGCAGGAGCGTCGCGCAGCGCGGCGAGCGCGCCGCCCAATACCAGGACCGCGGGCAGTGCGATCGCGGCTGCCACAATGGACTGGCCATAGAAGAATTGCGTCAGCGAGAGGAAGAGCGCCAAGCACACGAGCAGACCGCCGTCGCGCGGGCTTTTCGCTTCGACGAACTTGATGCCGACGAGCACATAGAGGAACGCGACACAGGGATCGCGCGCCAGGAAGTAACCGAAATCCCAGCGGATGCCCAAGCCTGCCGCAAGCGCGAGCACGGGCAGCAGCCATCGCCGCAGCCGTGCCGGAGGCGGGTGGTCTGCCGGCAGCGCGATTCTCGCAGCGACCAACCCCGATCCTGCGACGACGATCCAGAGCCGCAGATGAGTCCATAGCGGGGCCTGGGCGAGGACGACCAGCGCCGCGAGCCAGGCGAGCTGCAAGCGGTTAAGCGGCGTCGCGGGCGCCCTCGCGAAGATCACGGCGCTCGCTCCGGAGCAAACAGCGCGAGCGCGGAAAGCGCTGCGCGCCGATGTCCCGTTCCCGATTCCGCTGGAAGGTCGACGCCGGGTAGCGTGAGACTGAAAGCACGCGCTTCGCGCTCGGCGGCGAGGATCCACGCGGCGAGACGCGAGAGCCGCGCCTCGGTACCGAGTGCCGAAGGCAATTCGGCCCAATGGAACTCCAAAGTGCCGCTGCCGCCAGTTCCCTCGAACTGTTTGGTATACCAGCCTGCGCCACGCGCGACCGCTTTCCACGCGATGCGATTGAGCGGATCGCCCGGATGGTATTCGCGCAAGCCCGCGAGCTCGGCATCGGCGGCGCGCCCGCTGCGGCGGAAGTCAGAGCCTTGCAGTCCCGGTGGCAAATGCGGTGCCGGCGCCTCCGGCGCAGGATAGACGATTCCGGTTACCGGAAAATGCACGTATGCCCAGCCGCGCCACAGACCGAGCGGGAAGTCAGTCGATAGCGTGACGCGGCCGAGCGCGAGGCGGCCGCGGTGCGGCGCAAGCACCGTGAGCTGTACCTGCCGCGTCGCCGCCGCCGGCAGATCGACGCTGACCGACCGTCCCGAACGTGGCGTGACGACGATGGCCTGGCGGGCAGCGCCTGCATTGGCCAGCGACAGGGTGAACGCGATCTCGCCTCCGGCAAAGGCTTCGCCGGCCGCGAGCGGCGAGGCCGCGAGGCCGGCGAGGTTCCGATACGTCTGCAGCAGCGCCGATGCGACGAGGCCGGCGACGAGAAACGTGAGCGCGTGCCCGAGAGACAGCGAGTAGTTCATCGATGTCAGCAGCATGATTGCCAGCGTGGCGATCAGCGCCAAGCCGCGGCGCGTCGGCAGGATGTAGATGCGGCGATGGCGCAGGATAATCGGGCCGCGATCGACGGGGGCCAGACGAAAGAATCGTTGTCGCCAGCGCGAACTCCAGGACCGCGCATTCGCTGCGGTGGACATCAGGCGAGCGGCAAAGCCAAGCTCATTCGGGCAGGGATGCTTTTCGTAGGGCCGAATTCATTCGGCCGACCACGGTCCATGTTGCGCCGCGTGCGAATGAATTCGCACCTACGGAAATGCGCGCCCGTTCGGGCCAAAGATCGCATTACGGCAGCGCTACTGCCCGCAGCAGCGCTTCCGCCTGCGGCCCCCCGGCGCGCTTGCTTCCGGCGAGACGATGGCCGGCAACCGCGGGAAACACCGCTTGCACATCTTCGGGCAACACCATCGGCCGCCCGGCGACGAGCGCCCAAGCGCGCGCTGCGGCGACAAGCAGCAGACCGGCCCGCGGTGAGAGGCCGCGCTGGATTCCGGACATGGGCGTGCCGCTATTGCCTGTTCCGCGCGACGCGGCGAGCAGCGCTTGCACGTAGTCGAGCAACGCAGGCGCGACGTGAACCGCCGCCGCTTCGCGCTGCCAGGCGAGCAGCGTCGCCGGATCGGCGCAAGGAGGAAGTGTGGAAATTCGCGCGCGCCGGTCGCCGGAGATCAAAAGCTCGCGCTCGGCGGCGGGATCGGGATACCCCAGCTCGATCGCCATCAGGAAGCGGTCGAGCTGAGACTCGGGCAGCGGGTATGCACCGATCTGCTCGGACGGATTCTGGGTCGCGATGACGAAGAACGGGTCCGGCAGCGGCCGCGTCTCGCCGTCGGCGGAAACCTGCCGCTCTTCCATCGCCTCGAGCAGCGCGCTCTGCGTCTTCGGCGGCGCGCGGTTGATTTCGTCGGCGAGCACGACCGAATGGAAAATCGGACCGGAATGAAAGCGGAAGCCGTGCGCGGCCGGATCGAAGATCGACACACCCAGCACGTCGGCAGGCAGAAGGTCGCTCGTGAACTGGATGCGCGCGTAATGCAGGCCGAGTATGCTGGCGATCGCCTGCGCCAGCGTCGACTTGCCGACGCCGGGAATGTCCTCGATGAGGAGGTGCCCGCGCGCGAGCAGGCAGGCGAGCGCGAGCTTCAGCGGCGTGTCTTTGCCGACGACGATGCGGCCGAGCTGCTCCAGCACGGTCGCCAGTCGCGCAGGCACCGGAATCGTGTAGCCCTGGGCGGCGGGGCGCACAGTCATCGGCAGAGGTCTTCCGTCAAGTCGGCTTCCATCGGTGCGGTCGAAAAGCCCCACTATAGAGCGGGGAGGACGTCTAGTCACGACCGCTGGCGGCGCGCTACACTCCGTTCGACCGCCCTCTGAGGCGGCGATCGTCCGCTTTCGCCTCGTTCAAACGCCAAAAGATCACGGCATTGACTACCGCCTTCATCGCGCACTCGTCGTGCCGGCTGCACAACATGGGCCCGTATCACCCCGAGTGCCCCGACCGGCTCGACGCCGTCTGTGACCGCCTGATCGCGAGCGGGCTCGACGCGCATATCGCGCATTTCGAAGCGCCTGCCGCGACGCGCGAACAAATTGCACGTGTGCACGATGAAGACTACATCGCCACCATCGAGGCAGCGAGCCCGGAGTCGGGGATCTGTTATCTCGATCCCGACACGGCGATGAACCCGCATTCGCTCACCGCCGCGCGACACGCGGCCGGCGCGGTCGTGCTCGGTACCGAGCTCGTGCTGAAGGGCGAGGCCCGCACTGCGTTTTGCGCCGTGCGCCCTCCCGGCCATCACGCCGAGCGCAGGCGCGCGATGGGGTTCTGCCTGTTCAACAGCCTCGCGGTCGGCGTCGCGCACGCCCTGGCGCAGGGCCTCAAGCGCGCTGCGGTGATTGACTTCGACGTGCATCACGGCAATGGCACCGAGCAGATCTTCGCTGCCGAGCCGCGCGTCGTCATGGTCGGCACCTTCGAATATCCGCTGTATCCCTATTCAGGCGTCGATCCGGCCGGTCCTAACATGCACAACGTGCCGCTTCGCGCCGGCAGCGATGGCAAGGCGTTCCGCGCCGCGATGACCGACGTCTGCCTGCCGGCGCTGGAGGAGCATCGGCCGGAGATCCTGTTCATCTCGGCGGGTTTCGACGCGCACCGCGACGATCCGCTCGCCAATCTGCAACTGCTCGAAGCCGATTACACGTGGATCACGCAAGAGCTCGTCGCGGTCGCGGAGCGCCATGCGCAGGGACGGATCGTCTCCTCCTTGGAGGGCGGTTACGCGCTTCCCGCGCTGGGGCGCAGCGCGGTCGCGCACATCCGCGCGCTGGCGCAACTCTAAAGCACCTGCGGACAGCATGATGGAACGCCGACGATTCGTCACCGGGTGCGCCGCCGTTGCCACGGTTGCCGGGCTCTCCGCGTCGACTCGCGCATGGGCTGCCGCGGCGCCGCACTTCTATAGCCGCACGCGGCTGGTCGACATCCATGGCGATCCGATCAAGGCCCGGCAGCTCGCGTCACGCACCAACTACGTGTTCAGCTACCCCTTTGCCGCGACGCCGTGCTTCCTGCTCGACCTGGGACGGCCCGTCGCCGCGGCGGCATCGCTGCTGCGCGCGGATGGCGCAAGCTACGCCTGGAGCGGCGGGGTCGGTTCCCGGCATTCGGTGGTCGCTTTCTCCGCAATCTGTGCGCACAAGCTCGCCTATCCGACGCGCGAAGTGAGCTTCATCCGCTTCCAGCCCAGCCGCTCGCCGACCTCGGACGGCAATGTGATCCATTGCTGCGCCGATCACAGCGTCTACGATCCTGCCGCGGGGGCGCGCGTCGTCAGCGGCCCCGCGCCGCAACCTCTGGCGGCGATCCTGCTCGACTACGATGCCGAGCGCGACGAGCTCTCTGCGCTGGGCACCGTTGGCGCGGAGCAGTTCGAGGCGTTCTTCCGCAAATACGACTTCAAGCTCGCGATGGACTACGGCGCGGGCAAGGCGCGGCTCCCCGTCGGGGCGACGACGATCGTGCGCGAACTCGCGGAATACTGCCGGCAGACGATCCAGTGCTGATATCGCGCGAATAATTCGCAGGAAACCGGGCGTGGCTTGATCGCAGGGCCGAATTCATTCGGCCGCTTTGCCCTTCAGGTCGGCATCGCGGCGTAGCGCGGCTCCGCCCGGACACGATCGAGCCACGCTTGCACGGCGGGGAAAGGTTCGAGATCGAACCCGCCGTCATCAGCGACGTGGGTGTACGCATATAAAGCGATATCGGCGATGCTGAAGCGGTCACCGACGAAATAGGGCTCTTGCGACAACCGGCCCTCCATCACTTCGAGCGCCCGGTAACCGCCCTTCATCTTGCTCTCCACGAGCGCGCGCTGCGATTCCGGATCGGGGTGGAATTTGCGCAGGAAACGCGCGACGGCGATGTACGGCTCGTGGCTGTACTGCTCGAAAAAAAGCCACTGCAGCACCTGCGCGCGCGGTAACGCGCCCGAAGGCAAGAGCGGCGTGCCCTCGGCCAGATACCACAGGATCGCGTTCGACTCGGACAAATACGTCCCGGGCTCGATTTCGAGCACCGGCACCTTGCCATTGGGATTCATCGCCAGAAATTCGGGCGTGCGCGTTTCGCCGCGAGCCGGATCGATCTCGGTCCAGGCGTAGGGCAGCGCTAGCGCCTCGAGCGCTATGCGCACCTTGTGACAATTGCCCGAAGCCGACATGCCGTAAACCCGAAACATGGTGTCTCCTGGCTGGCTGAATTGCGCCTGTCGCCGAAAGGCGTTGCCGAAGCGCAGCCGCAGACGTATGCTACATGCATCGCGGCGGAACGAGCACGGCGCCGGTCCGGCGCGTTCCGCCGCGGCGACCCATCAGAAGTTCCGTGTGAGGTCCGCCATGCCCCAACGTCCCATCCGAAGCGTTATCGCCAAGCAGAAAATACTGACGGCGACCGCCGAAATCACGATCACCGATGCCGCACGCCTGATGAAGAAAAAAAGCGTCGGCGCCGTAATGGTGGTCAAGGACAACGGCCGTCTCGCCGGCATCTTCACCGAGCGCGACGCGGTGTTTCGCGTGCTCGCCGAGGGTCGCGATCCCAAGACAACTCGGCTCTCGGACGTGATGACGCCGCAGCCGCAAACGATCACTCCGGAAAAGCCCTTCGGCCACGCCCTGTTGATGATGTACGAAAGCGGGTTCCGCCACGTGCCGGTCGTCGAGGACGGCAAGCCGGTGGGCATGGTTTCGGCGCGCGACGTGCTGGGCCCGGAGTTGCAGGAGTTCGAGTCGGAGTTGCAGCGGCGAACGCGAATCGGGGAAATCCTCGGGTAGCGGCGCGAGCCCGTAGCGTCGCCTGTCGCCCCGCGCGGAGCGTGGGGATCGCGCGAGGCGAATCGCGGCTGCAGCCGACGCGCGGCCGGCTCGATGAACTGTCCGCGCGCTAAGGGCCGCGGATGCCGTCGCGATTCAGCGGCGATCGAGAATCACGGCGGCCAGGACCTTCCGTCCTTCTGCCGCCAGGATATTGAACGTGCGGCACGCGGAGGGCGTGTCCATCACTTCGACGCCGATACCGGCGTCGGTCAGCGCGCGGGTCAGGCGCGGGTGCGGAAAGCGTAAGCGAGCCCCGGTACCGAGGAGCACGACTTCCGGCTTGAGCTCCGCGAGCGCCTCGAAATCCGCCTCGCTCAGGGTATCGAAGCCGCCGGCGGTCCAGCCGATGGCGACGCGCTCCGGCGTGACGAGAACGTTGTCCCGGTACTCGACGACGCCGAGCCGTACGTAATCCGGGCCGTGGCCGGTAAACATGTTGCCCTCGGCGGTACTCAAATGGAACTTCATCTCGAGCGCGCCTGCTGAGGCTGATGGTGCATTGCGGCAACCGCTTAAATTCGTTAGGATTATAGCCTCAACCCGCTGCGACGTCGCTCGGACGGTTCCGGGCGCTTACGCGCAGAAGGACCCGGCATGGCTTCCCCCTCCGAGACGCAGTTTGCGCGCATAGAGCGCCTTCCGCCGTACGTTTTCAACATCACCTCCGAATTGAAGATGGCCGCCCGCCGCCGCGGGGAGGACATCATCGACTTCGGCATGGGCAACCCGGACGGACCGACGCCCCGGCACATCGTCGACAAGCTGGTCGAGACCGTGCAGCGCCCGGATACCCACGGATACTCGGTCTCGCGCGGCATCCCGCGCCTGCGCCGTGCCATCTGTCAGTGGTACCGCCGGCGCTGGGACATCGAATTCGATCCTGAGGCCGAGGCGATCGTCACCATAGGCTCGAAGGAAGGGATCGCGCATCTCGCGCTCGCCACGCTGGGGCGCGGCGACACGGTGCTGGTGCCGAATCCGAGCTATCCGATCCATATCTACGGGCCGGTGATCGCGGGCGCGGACATCCGTCAGGTGCAGCTCACGCCCGACGTGGACTTCTTCGCCGAGCTGGAGCATACGATCAGGATGAGCTTTCCGAAGCCGAAGATGCTCATCATCAACTTTCCGGCGAACCCGACGGCGCAATGCGTCGAGCTGCCGTTCTTCGAGAAGATCGTCGCGCTCGCGCGCGAATACGGCATCTACGTCGTGCACGATCTCGCCTACGCCGACATCTGCTTCGACGGCTGGAAGGCGCCCTCGATCATGCAGGTGCCGGGCGCGCGCGAGGTCGCCGTCGAGTTCTTCACCATGTCCAAGAGCTACAACATGGCGGGCTGGCGCATCGGCTTCATGGTCGGCAACAGGGACCTGGTGCACGCCCTCGCGCGCATCAAGAGCTACCACGACTACGGCAGCTTCACGCCGGTGCAAGTGGCATCCATCGTTGCGCTCGAAGGGCCGCAGGACTGCGTGGAAGAGATCAGGAGCACCTACCAGAAGCGGCGCAACGTCATGGTCAAGGCGCTGCACGACATCGGCTGGATGGTGGAGAAGCCGAAGGCCTCGATGTACGTGTGGGCGAAGATCCCGGAGTTCTACGCCAAGCTCGGCTCGATCGAGTTCACCAAGCGGCTGCTCGCGCAGGCGAAGATCGCGGTGGCGCCGGGCATCGGCTTTGGCGACTACGGCGACGACCACGTGCGCATCGCGCTCATCGAGAACGAGCATCGCCTGCGCCAGGCGGCGCGCGGCATCCGCGACATGTTCCGCAAGGACGGTTTGCTGCGCGGCGCAGCGTGATGCGGCCCATCCGCGTCGGGCTGCTGGGGATCGGGACGGTCGGCGGCGGCACCTGGGACGTGCTACTGCGCAACGCCGACGAGATCCAGCGCCGCGCCGGCCGCGCCATCCAGATCACGCAGGTCGCCGACAAGGACGTTGCGCGGGCCAAGAAAATAACCAAAGGGACAGTAAAGCTCAGCGACGACGCCT
>DASXQW010000025.1:0-6631 GCA_036506975.1 Casimicrobiaceae bacterium
GTGTAGAGGACATGCACGGCCGTGGCACTGGCCGCATATTGAGCGCGGACGTCCAGCAGCGCCCGAAGCCGCGCGTTCTCGCCCTGAACGCTGGCGTAGCCTTGCGTCGCTGGCGCGCGTTCGACGAGTTCCTGCTTGAGCATCGCGTTCTCGTCCGCCAATCGGCGTTTCGAGCCGAAGTAATCCGCGACGTATGCAAAAGCCACGCCGGGCATTTCGAGCGCGCGCTGCACCGGGTAGAGCACGATCGCGACGACCTGCCGAACGTTTTCCAGGTAGCGATAGCGCGTGTCGGCGAACAGCAGCGCAAGCGATAGGATGCCGCAGAACGCCAGTCGCGCGAGCGGACTGGGCCCGCGGTTGAAGAAGGCCGGAGGATCGACGGATATGGGACGCATCAGGGCACGTCCGGAATGGGGCGCTGGGCGAACATTGGGCTCCGGCGTCGGGCATCACTTCGCGCTGAGCGGACGTTTCGCGCTCAACGCTCGACGCGGAACGTCAAACCGGGATCAGTCGCTGGTGAAGATCGTCTGCAGCTTCTCCATGTTCTCGAGCGCCTTGCCGCAGCCGCGCACGACACAGGTCAGCGGATCGTCGGCAACGATCACAGGCAGCCCGGTCTCTTCCATTATCAGTCGATCGATGTCGCGCAGCAGCGCGCCACCGCCGGTCAGCACCATGCCGCGCTCCGCGATATCGGCGCCGAGCTCCGGCGGCGTGCGCTCGAGCGCGCTTTTCACCGCAGAGACGATGCTGTTCAACGGATCGGTCAATGCTTCGAGAATTTCGTTCGATGAGACCGTGAAGCTGCGCGGAATGCCCTCGGCGAGATTGCGGCCCTTGACTTCCATCTCCTTGACCTCGGAGCCCGGAAATGCCGATCCGATCGTCTTCTTGATCGTCTCGGCCGTAGTTTCTCCGATCAGCATGCCGTAATTGCGGCGGATGTAGTTGACGATCGCCTCGTCGAACTTGTCGCCACCGACGCGCACGCTGCCCGAGTACACCATCCCGCCCAGCGAGATCACGCCGACTTCGGTCGTGCCACCGCCGACGTCGAGGACCATCGAGCCAATCGCCTCCGAAATCGGCAGGTCCGCGCCGATCGCAGCCGCCATCGGCTCCTCAATCAGATAGACCTTCGACGCACCCGCGCCGAGCGCGGACTCGCGGATCGCGCGGCGCTCGACCTGGGTCGACCCGCACGGCACGCAGATGATGATGCGAGGGCTGGGGCTGAAAAGCCTGGAATCGAGCACCTTCTTGATGAACTGTTTCAACATCTGCTCGGTCACCGTGAAGTCGGCGATCACGCCATCCTTCATCGGCCGAATGGCGGTGATATTGCCCGGTGTGCGGCCGAGCATTTGCTTCGCGGCGAGTCCGACTTCCTGGATGACGCGCTTGCCGTTGGGCCCGCCTTCCTGGCGGATCGAAACGACCGAGGGTTCGTTCAATACAATGCCCTTGCCGCGCACGTAGATCAGCGTGTTGGCCGTGCCCAGGTCGATGGCGAGATCGCTGGAGAAATAGCCCTTGAACGATTCGAACATGAAAGCCTTGATCGCGGCGCAAGACAGCAACCCGGCGGCTGCCCGGACAATCCGGATATGATAACCTAATATGCTTCATCTCTACACCGCTTCTGGCGACAAAAACGATTAAACACCTCGAAAATGGCACTTTCCTCCGCGGAAATTAAGCGCATCGCCCATCTGGCGAGGATTGAAATCACGCCCGCCGAGGCCGTCGACATCCGCGCCAAGCTCGATAGCATTTTCGATCTGATCGGGCGGATGCGCGCCGTCGACACCACCGGCATCGTCCCGATGTCGCATGCGCAGGACGTGACGCTGCCGCTGCGCGAAGATGTCGTTACCGAGACCGATCGGCACGAGCTCTACCAGAGCGTGGCGCCGGCGGTGCAGGACGGCTTGTATCTCGTACCCAAGGTCATCGAATAAAACGCGTGTTCACCGCCCCCATCGCCGAGCTCGCGCAAGCGCTCGCGTCGAAGCGCCTGTCAAGCGTCGAGCTGACGACCGCGCTCTTCGACCGCATCGACGCGCTCAACCCTCGCCTTAACGCGTTTCTCGCGCGCGACCGCAAGCGCGCGCTCGGCGCAGCCAGGGTCGCCGACGCGCGCCTTGCCGCTGGCAACGCGACGCCGCTGACGGGCATTCCCATTGCGCACAAAGACGTCCTGATGACGGCGGGCTGGAAGACGACCTGCGGCTCGCGGATGCTGGAGAACTTCGTCGCGCCGTACAGTGCCTTCGTCGTCGAGCGCCTTGCCGATGCCGGCATGGTGCTGGTCGGCAAAACCAACATGGACGAGTTCGCGATGGGCTCGTCAAGTGAAACGTCGTATTTCGGCCCGGTTAAAAACCCCTGGAACGTCGATTACGTCCCCGGCGGCAGCTCAGGCGGCTCGTCCGCCGCAGTCGCGGCGCGGCTCGTTCCCGCAGCGACCGGGACCGATACCGGCGGCTCGATTCGCCAACCGGCCGCGCTGTCGGGGGTCTGCGGTCTCAAGCCGACCTATGGCGTGTGCTCACGCTACGGCCTGATCGCCTTTGCGTCGAGCCTAGACACGCCGGGCCCGTTCGCACAAACCGCCGAGGACTGCGCGCTGCTGCTCAACGCCATGGCCGGGCACGATCCGCGCGATTCGACCAGCCTCGAGCGGCCGCGCGAGGATTATGTACGGCTGCTTCGCGCTCCGGCCGTGGCAAAGCCGTTGGCCGGCTTGCGCATCGGCCTGCCGAAGGAGTATTTCGGCGAGGGCATCGATGCCGACGTCGCCGCCGCGGTCGGCGCGGCGCTCGGCGAATTCCGCAAGCTCGGCGCGACGACGGTCGAGGTGACGCTGCCCGACGTGGACCTGTCGGTGCCGGTCTATTACGTCATTGCGCCGGCGGAGGCTTCCTCGAATCTCGCGCGTTTCGACGGCGTGCGCTACGGTCATCGCGCCGCGAAGCACGACGACCTCACCGATATGTACAAGAAGACCCGCGCCGAAGGCTTCGGCGCCGAGGTGAAGCGCCGGATTCTCATCGGCACCTATGTCCTTTCGCACGGCTATTACGACGCGTACTACTTGAAGGCGCAGCAGGTGCGGCGGCTGATCGCCGAGGGCTTCCAGCGCGCTTACCGGCAGTGCGATCTCATCCTGGGTCCTACTGCGCCGACGGCCGCGTTCAAGCTCGGAGCCAAGACCGCCGACCCCGTGCAGATGTACTTAAACGACATCTTCACGGTTGCGGGCAACCTGACCGGCGCACCCGCGATTTCTATCCCCTGCGGCTTCGACCGCAACGGTCTTCCGATCGGGTTGCAGCTCCAGGGCAATCATTTTACGGAAAGCGTGATCCTCAACGCCGCGCACCGGTTCCAGCAGGTGACTGACTGGCACCGGCGCGAGCCCGCCGATATCGCGCTGGAGACTGCGCGATGAGTTGGGAAGTCGTCATCGGACTGGAGACCCACACGCAGCTCTCGACGCGGTCGAAGATCTTTTCCGGCGCGTCGACGGCGTTCGGCGCGCCACCGAACACGCAGGCCTCTGCCGTCGATATCGCGCTTCCCGGCGTGTTGCCGGTGCTGAACAAGGGAGCCGTGGAACGCGCAATCCGCTTCGGCCTTGCCGTCGGCGGGACGATCAACAAGCGCAGCATATTCGCGCGCAAGAATTACTTCTATCCCGACCTGCCGAAGGGCTATCAGATCAGCCAGTATGAAATCCCGGTCGTGCAGGGCGGGTCGGTCACGATCACCACCAAGGACGGCGTGAAAACCGTGCGCCTCACGCGCGCGCATCTCGAGGAAGATGCCGGCAAGTCGTTGCACGAGGGCTTGGGTCAGACGGCCTCCGGCATGACCGGCATCGACTTGAATCGCGCCGGCACGCCGCTGCTCGAGATCGTTTCCGAGCCCGACATGCGCAGCGCGGAGGAGGCGATCGCCTACGCCAAGACGCTGCACACGCTCGTGCGCTGGATCGGCATTTGCGACGGCAACATGCAGGAAGGCAGCTTCCGCTGCGATGCGAATGTCTCCGTGCGCAAAGCAGGCGAAGCGAAGCTCGGCACGCGCTGCGAGATCAAGAACGTGAACAGCTTTCGCTTTCTGCAGCACGCCATCGAATTCGAGATCCGCCGCCAGATCCAGCTGATCGAAGGTGGCGGCGCCGTCGAGCAGGAAACGCGGCTCTACGATCCCGACCGCGACGAAACGCGCTCCATGCGCACCAAGGAAGACGCGCAGGATTACCGCTATTTCCCCGATCCGGACCTGCCGCCGCTGGTGATCGACGAGGCGTGGATCGAGCGTATCCGTTCCGAAATGCCGGAATTGCCGGAGGCCATGCGACAGCGTTTTGTCACCGACGACAGACTTCCCCCCGATGACGCCGCGAGCCTCACGGCGCTGCCGGCGCTGGCACAAGTGTACGAAGCAACGGTGACGGCCGGCGTGGACGCGAAGCTCGCCGCAAACTGGGTTCTGGGGGACTTCTCGGCGGCTATCAATAGGGCCGACATCGACGCAGCGGCGGCCCCGGTATCAGGATCGCAACTCGGCGCTATGCTGAAGCGCGTTCAGGATGGAACGATATCCGGCAAGATCGCCAAGGAAGTTTTCGAGGCGATGTGGGCCGGCGAAAGCGGCGACCCCGATGCGATCATCGTCGCCCGAGGCCTGAAGCAGATCTCCGACGCTGGCGCGATCGAAAAGATCGTCGACGACGTGCTCGCGGCGAACGCGGCTGTCGTCGCCGAATACAAAGCCGGCAAGGAAAAGGCGTTCAACTCGCTCGTCGGCAAGGTCATGGCCGTGACCAAAGGTAAGGCCAACCCTGCGCAGGTCAACGCGATCCTGAAGAAGAAGCTCGGCGCCTGACCGCCCGCGGCGGCCGAATGAATTCGGCCCTTCTATGAGGGCACTTGTCAAGCTCTCTTGAGTAATCGAGATTTTTCCTGCGCTAAATAATTCCTGTTGTGTGTCGGTTGCCGTCAGATGTTCGAGGTCGGGTTTGTTTAGCTGCCGAGCCGTGGCTCGGTCCACCTTCTATCCGTGCCGGCGCGAAGCCGGTCACCCCATACTGCATGCGCGCAAAGCGCTGGCTCAAACCCCGTTACCAACGCACCCCATCTACGAAGACGGTCACCTCGAGGTAACCCGGCCGAATTGCGGGCACGTTGACCTGCGATCATCACGATACAACCTTCCACTCAACTCCACGCGTCGTCATCGGTTACATCGTCGAGCATGCACCCGGTTTGAGCCGCACCCCGGCCGGGAGCACCCCGTGTTCGAGGTAGCGCCATAGGGCGATCGCTAAGCGGCGCGCGAGCGCCACGATGCCCACCCGTCGCAGCCGCTTGCCGCCGTCCGCGAAACGCTGCTTGAACCATTGACTGAGCGCACTCTGCGGTTGATAGCGCAGATGACTCCAGGCGAGCTCCACCATCAGCCGGCGCCCGCGCTTATTGCCGGTCTGGGCAATGCCTTGCTCGAGTCGACTCTCGCCGCTGGCATACGGCGTGGGTACGAACCCCAGACAGCCGCCCACTTCGCGCCGGTTCCTAAAGCGGCGCCAGCCAAACATTTCTTTGCTCAGCAGCCAGGCACTGCCCAGCCCGACTCCGCCCACCGCCGCCAGTTGCGCCACCTGGGCTTGCTCTCCGCGGGTCACTGCCTGCCGCTGGGCGGCTTCCAGCTCCTGGAGCTGCGCCTTCACCAACACCAGCCGCGCTACTTCGCGCTCGATCTCCCCGCGCAAGCACGGCGGCAGCTGCGCCGCGTGCCCGTGCCACCAACGCGGCCAGCCGCGCCCGCCCACCGGCACTTGCGCCCGCACGTTGTGCAACACCAGCAGCGAGCCAATGCGATTCCGATGCGCGGTGTGCTCGCGCTCGAGCCGCCCGAGTTCCCGCGCCACCCGCCGCGCGTCCTCCTCCTCCACCGTGGGTACCCGCACCACCGCCCAGACCCGCCGCTCGCCTGCGTGGTAGCGCAGCAACATGCTCAGTAGCTTCTGCGCATCTAACCGATCGGTCTTCGCCCGCCGCGCGCGGCGATTCACTTCGATGCTCGCCGAGTCCACCACCACATTGTCGATACCTTGCGCCACCAGCCACCGGTGCAACCAGAACCCATCGCGCCCCGCTTCATAGCAACTGTGCACCACCACCTTCTCGCCCATCCCGCAGCGTCGCTTAGCCTTGGCGATGCATTCCTGCAGCGCTTGCGGGGCGCCTGCCTCCACCGTGAAGCGGCTCACTGCCCGCGTGCCGTTACCTAAAGCCAATTGCCACTGCTTGTCACTCAATTCCAATGCCATGTACAACGACCCCGTCGCTCCCGTATGCTTGCCTTGAAGGGCTGTTTCAGCTGCGTTCATCGCTAGGCTCCTTTCGTCAAATCGAGTTACTCGAACTCTCGTTTTAACTCAAGGGAGCCAACCTGTCTCAGCCCTTCATGGTATCTACATGTAGTTCGTAGGTGCGGATTCATCCGCACGCGGCATTTCGAGCGGCATAGCAGGTGGGGATTCACCCGCATGCGGCGTCCGCGTCGCGCTCGAGCAGCATCGCGTCGCCATAGCTGAAGAAGCGGTAGCGCTCGC
>DASXQW010000026.1:0-3589 GCA_036506975.1 Casimicrobiaceae bacterium
CTGGGACGTCGAAGATATTGCGCTTTCGCCGGACGGTCACACGCTCGCAGTGATCACCAACGAGGCGGGCGTCGGGGTGCTGCGGCTATACGATGCCGACACTCGTCGTGCACTAGCCCGGCCGCAGCTACCCGTTGGCACGGTTGGGCGACCCACATGGCACCAGAATTCGCGCGATTTCGCGGTGACCGTCGCCAGCGCGCAAAGCCCGAGCGATGCGTACACGGTCGATGTGTCTAGAAACCGCGTCGAACGCTGGACCGAGGACAAGGTGGCGGGCCTTGACGCGTCGCGCTTCCGCAGCATGGAGCCCATCGCATGGAGAAGCTTCGATGGGCGCATCATCAACGGCTTTCTCGCCCGGCCGCCTGCGCGTTTTACCGGCAAGCGGCCGGTTATCGTCATGATCCATGGCGGTCCCGAAGGCCAGGCACGCCCCGGGTTCATCGGCCGCTGGAACTACTTCATCGACGAGCTGGGCATCGCATTGATCGAGCCCAATGTACGCGGCTCGACGGGTTACGGGAAGACGTTTGTCGCGCTCGACAACGCGATGAAGCGTGAGGACTCGGTCAGGGACATCGGAACTCTGCTCGACTGGATTCGCACCCAACCGGATCTCGATGCCGATCGCGTTCTCGTCGAAGGCGGAAGCTACGGCGGCTATATGGTTCTCGGCGTGGCGACCAACTTTCCGGAGCGCATCGCGGGAGCAGTCGACGTCGTGGGCATCGCGAACTTCGTGTCGTTTCTCGAGAGCACCGAGAGTTATCGCCGCGATCTCCGCCGCGTCGAATACGGCGACGAGCGCGACCCTGCAATGCGCGAATTTCTTGCCCGAATATCGCCGGTCAACAACGCGCAGAAGATCAAGGCGCCGCTGTTTGTCGTCGCGGGCCGCAACGATCCCCGCGTTCGCTATACCGAGGCCGAGCAGATCGTCGCCGCCGTGCGCAAGAACGGCGTGCCGGTCTGGTATCTGCTCGCCGAAAACGAAGGACACGGCTTCGCACGCAAGGTGAACGCGGACTATCTCTTCTACGCAATGATCCTGTTCTTCCAGGAGCGCTTGCTGAAGCCGTAGATCGGCCTTTCGGAGACGTCCGACGCCGTCGCTCGCGGCCTGACCCGATTTCGGGGAACTATCCTGCCAGACTGAACATCCGACTTAAAGCTTCTTGCCGCGTTGAATGGGTCGCGTCGCGTGGCCGCGGCTACGGAAAAGGGTAAATAGATGGCAGTGCCCGAATCGGACGCCTTCGTTTTCTTCGGTGCGACCGGCGACCTGGCCTACAAGCAGATCTTCCCTGCGCTGCAGGCGCTGATCCGAGCGGGCCACCTGGATATGCCGATCATCGGCATGGCTCGCTCCGGCTGGACCCTGGACAAGCTGCGCGAGCGGGCGCACGACAGCCTTGAGCACAATGGCGGCGTCGATGCCGACGCGTTTGCGAAACTGTCGGCGCGGCTAAAGTACGTCGGCGGCGACTATCAGGATCCCGCCACCTACGAGCGCCTGCCGCAGGCGCTGGGTGGGGCGACGCGCCCGCTGCATTATCTGGCCATCCCTCCGAGCATGTTCGCGACGGTGGTGCAAGGTCTGGCGAACGTCGGGTGCGCCAAGAACGCGCGGGTCATCGTCGAGAAGCCATTCGGCCGCGACCTTGCCTCGGCGCAGTCGCTCGACCGCACGCTGCACGAAGTGTTCCCCGAGTCGGCGGTGTTCCGCATCGACCATTATCTGGGCAAGGAGGCGGTGCAGAACCTGCTTTATTTCCGCTTTGCCAACACGTTCCTCGAGCCGGTCTGGAACCGCAATTTCGTCGACAGCGTGCAGATCACCATGGCCGAGAAGTTCGACGTGGAAGGCCGCGGCAGCTTTTACGAGGAGGTCGGCGCAATCCGCGACGTGGTGCAGAACCATCTGCTGCAGGTGATCGCCTTGCTGGCGATGGACGCGCCAGTCGGCCGCGATTCGGATGCGATGCGCGCCGAGAAACTGCGCCTGTTCCGCGCCATGCGTCCGCTCGATCCCGGGCAGGTGGTGCGCGGCCAGTTTCGCGGCTACCGCGATGAACCCGGGGTGGCGCCGAATTCGCAGGTCGAGACTTTCGCTGCGCTGTGCCTGCATATCGACACCTGGCGCTGGGCCGGTGTGCCGTTCTATATCCGCACCGGCAAATGTCTGCCGATCACCACCACCGAGGTCATCGTCGATCTGAAAGGCCCGCCCGTGGCGATCTTCGATGAGATCAACCCGGCGCAATCGAACTACTTTCGCTTTCGTCTGAGCCCCGAGGTCGTGATCTCCGCAGGGGCGAAAGTCAAGCGGCCAGGCGAGGAAATGGTGGGCGACGCCGTAGAGCTGGTCGCGCGCCATCGCCCCGCCGGCGAAAAATCTCCGTACGAGCGCCTGCTGGGCGACGCCATTCGCGGCGATGCCTCGCTCTTCACCCGCGACGACGTGGTCGAGGCTGCGTGGCGGGTGGTCGATCCGATACTGCATAGTGCGGATCCGGTCGCAGAATACGAGCCGGGGACCTGGGGCCCCGCCGCCGCGCGCGAAGTCGTCGCCGGCGAGGAAGGATGGCACGATCCCAAGCCCGAGGAGACTGCCCCGTGCTGAGCGAAGGCGAGGTCGTGTTCCTGCTCGATGTCGACAACACGCTTCTCGACAACGATCGTTTCGGCGCGGATCTCGGCGCGCGGCTGGAGCAGGCCTTCGGTGCCGATCAGCGCGATCGATATTGGGCCATTTTCACCGCGCTGCGCGAAGAGCTGTCCTATGTCGATTATCTGGCTGCGCTGGAGAAATTCCGGATCGGGCTCGACGACGACCCGGATCTGCTGCAGATGTCTTCATTCCTGCTGGAGTACCCGTTCGCGGACCGCCTGTACCCGTGCGCACTCGAGGCGATCGCGCATCTCTCCACACTGGGCCTGCCCGTGGTGCTGTCCGACGGCGACGTGGTATTCCAGCCCCGCAAGATCCAGCGCTCGGGTATATGGAATGCCGTTCAGGGCCGGGTGTTGATCTATGTGCACAAGGAGCGCGCGCTCGACGCAATCCGGCGACGCTACCCGGCGCGCCATTACGTGATGATCGACGACAAGGCGCAGCTCCTGGCGGCAATGAAGCGCGTGCTTGGCCCCGAGCTGACGACGGTGTTCGTGCATCAGGGCCACTATGCTGCACAATCCGCCAACACGGTGATCGACCCGCCGCCCGATCTGGAGATCGAACGGATCGGCGATTTGCTCGATCATGATCTAGCCGATTTTCTTGCCGCCTCGCCTGTGGGCGTCGCGGCCACGAACCAGGAGCGAACATGAACAAGACCCAAGAGCTGCACAGCCTCGGCCAGAGCCTCTGGCTGGACAACATCACCCGTGAGATCCTCGACAATGGCACGCTGCGCCGCTACCTGGACGAGTTCTCGGTCACGGGGCTGACCTCGAACCCGACCATTTTCGACGAGGCGATCGGCAACAGCGCCGCCTACGATGACGGCATCCGCGACAAGGCAAAGGCGGGAAAGGCCGGTGAAGCGCTGTTCATGGAGCTGGCGCTCGAAGATCTGCGCCGGGC
>DASXQW010000027.1:0-5283 GCA_036506975.1 Casimicrobiaceae bacterium
TGGCGGCGCTTTCGCGACGCGTTCAGGCGTCATCCCACGGCGCTCATCGGCGGCGTCACACTCATCGTCATGGTCGCCATCGCGTTCCTCGCACCGTGGCTCGGAACCATCGACCCGCAGGCGGTCTCGCCGGTCAAGCGCCTCAAGCCGCCGTCGGCGGACTTCTGGTTCGGCACCGACATGCTCGGCCGCGACGTCTACAGCCGTGTCGTGTACGGCGCGCGCGTGTCGTTGATCGTCGGCCTGGCGGTCGCGGCGCTCTCGACCGTGCTCGGGTTGGCGATCGGGCTGGTCACCGGCTACGTCCGCAGACTGGACGCCATCGTGATGCGCGTCATGGATGGTCTGATGTCGATCCCCTCGGTGTTGCTCGCCATCGCGCTGATGGCGCTGACCAAGGCGAGTATCGGCAACGTGATCATCGCCATCACGCTGGCGGAGGTGCCGCGGGTCGTGCGCCTGGTTCGGAGCCTCGTGCTCAGCTTGCGCGAGCAACCATACGTCGAAGCCGCGATCGCCGCCGGCACGACTCTGCCGCGCATCCTCGTGCGCCACATCCTGCCCAACATCGTCGCGCCGCTGCTCGTGCAGGGAACCTATGTCTGCGGATCGGCGATGATCACCGAGGCGATACTGTCATTCATCGGCGCCGGCACGCCGCCCAATATTCCGAGCTGGGGCAACATCATGGCCGAGGGACGGAGCCTCATCCAGATAGCGGGCTACCTCATCATTTTTCCCGGTATCTGTCTATCGCTCACGGTGCTCGCGGTGAATCTGCTCGGCGACGGCATGCGCGATGCGCTCGACCCGCGTCTCGCGCGGCGCATGTGATGTTATGAGCGCGATTCGGGAAGGACCAATACGGCCGAATGAATTCGGCCCTACGCCCGCAGCGCCGCTGCTCGACGTGCAGGGCCTGAAGACATATTTCTTCACGCGCGACGGCGTGGTGCGCGCGGTCGATGGCGTGTCGTTTTCGGTGGGGCGAGGCGAGACGCTCGCGGTCGTCGGCGAGTCCGGCTGCGGGAAGAGCGTCACGTCGCTGTCGATTCTGCGCCTGATCGCGTCGCCTCCGGGACGAACGGTCGGCGGACGGGTGATCTTCGAAGGCCGCGACCTGCTCGAGCTGCCGGAGCCGGAGATGCGCAAGATTCGCGGCGACGCCATTTCCATGATCTTCCAGGAGCCGATGACGTCGTTGAATCCGGTGCTGACCATCGGCCATCAGATCGCCGAAGCATTAGTCCTGCACCGCGGCCTTTCGCGTGAAGACGCGGGCGCTCGGGCGGTCGAGATGCTGCGTCTGGTGCGCATGCCGGAGCCGGAGCGCCGCGTCAGCCAATATCCGCACCAGCTTTCCGGCGGAATGCGGCAGCGGGTCATGATCGCCATGGCGCTGGCCTGCGAGCCGCGGCTCCTGATCGCCGACGAGCCGACCACCGCGCTCGACGTCACGATCCAGGCGCAGATCCTCGACCTGATGCGCGAGCTCAAGACGCGGACGGGTGCGGCCATCATGCTGATCACGCACGATCTCGGCGTGGTCGCGGAAATGGCGCAGCGCGTGATCGTGATGTACGCGGGCCGCAAGGTCGAGGAGGCTTCGGTCATCGACTTGTTCGCGCGTCCCCGTCATCCCTACACACGCGGCCTGCTCGATTCGATTCCGAAGCTCGGCGCCGCGAGCAGGGCCAGCGAGGGCGCCGCCGGCGGGCGACTCGCCGAAATCGCCGGCACCGTGCCGGCGCTCTCCGAGCTCATCGTCGGCTGCGCGTTCGCGCCGCGCTGCGCGTACGCGACTCAGCGTTGCCGGATCGACTATCCGCCGCTCGAGGAAAAAGCGCGCGGCCATTGGGCCGCCTGCTGGGAGTCGGAGCGGCTGGTCGCGGATGCGATCGTCGACGCGGGCGCGAAGGCTGCTGTATGAGCGCGGCGGAGCAGGACATGACTGTCGCAACGTCGCCCGCCCTTCTCGAAGTCGGGCACATCACCAAGCATTACCCCATGCGCGGCGGCGTTTTCGGCCGGGCGCGGGGAAGCGTGCATGCGGTGGACGACGTGAGCTTCGCGATTGCCGAAGGCGAGACGCTCGGCCTCGTCGGCGAATCCGGCTGCGGCAAGTCGACCATCGGCAAGACGGTGCTGAGGCTCGTCGAGCCGACGGCCGGCACGATCGAGTGGCGCGGGCAGCGAATCGATGCGCTTCAGGGCCGGGCCATGCGGCCTTACCGGCGCGAGCTGCAGGCGGTGTTCCAGGATCCGTATGCGTCGCTCAATCCGCGCATGCGCGCAGCGGATATCGTCGCCGAGCCCATCCGCAACTTCGAGGACGTTTCCGCATCGGAAATCCGCGACCGCGTGGTATCGCTTTTCGAAAGAGTCGGCTTGCGCCCCGACCAGATGCCTCGATATCCGTACGAATTTTCCGGCGGACAGCGCCAGCGGCTCGGGATCGCGCGTGCGCTGGCGCCGCGGCCGAAGCTCATCGTTTGCGACGAGCCAGTGTCGGCGCTCGATGTCTCGGTGCAGGCCCAGGTCATCAACCTGCTCGGCGACCTCCAGCGCGAGTTCGACCTGTCGTACCTTTTTGTCGCGCACGATCTCGCGGTGGTCGAACATATCAGCCATCGTGTCGCCGTGATGTACCTCGGCAGAATCGTGGAGCTCGCCGCGACTCGAGCGCTGTTCGGGAATCCGCAGCACCCGTACACCGAGGCGCTCCTGTCGGCGGTGCCGGTGCCGGATCCCACGGTGGAAAGAAAGCGCATCATTCTTGCCGGCGATGTGCCGAGTCCGATCGAGCTGCCCACGGGGTGCCGCTTCCACACGCGCTGCCCGTATGCATTCGATCGTTGCCGGGTCGAGGAGCCCCGGCTCCAGGAGGTGATGCCCGGCCATTTCGCCGCGTGCCACCTGCGCGACGCCGGACCCGCACCCGCGAGCCCCGTACCGCCGCGCGCGGCTTCCGCCGACACGCGAAGGGAATCCGTGCAATGAGTGGCCTCAACCGTCTGAGCGCGACTGCCGCGGCGCGCAAGCTTGCGGCCCGCGAGATCACTGCCGAGGCCCTGCTTGCCGATTGCCTCGAGCGCATCGCCGAGCGCGAACCGGACGTTCGCGCGTGGACGTTTCTCGATACCGAAGCGGCGATGCGGCGCGCACGCGCGCTCGATGCGCAGGGCACGGACGGGCTCTTGCACGGCCTTCCAATCGCGGTCAAGGATTTGTTCGACACTTTCGACATGCCGTGCTCGTACGGGTCGCCGATCTACGCCAACCATCGTCCCGCATGGGACGCCGCATGCGTCGCCGTGGCGAGAGCGGCGGGCGCGATCGTCGTCGGCAAGACGGTCACGACGGAGTTCGCCACGTTCCACCCCGGGCCGACGCGGAATCCGCGAAACCTGCAGCACACGCCCGGAGGCTCATCGTCGGGCTCCGCCGCCGCGGTCGCCGACTGGATGGTTCCGCTCGCGTTCGGCTCGCAGACGGCGGGTTCGATCGTGCGGCCTGCGGCGTATTGCGGCGTGGTGGGATACAAGCCGACCTTCGGCACGGTGACCCGCGTCGGCGTCAAGATGATTTCCGACACGCTGGACACCGTCGGCGCGCTTGCTCGCAGCGTACCCGACGTCGCGCTGTTCGTGGCTGCGCTCGCCGACCGGGACGAGCTCCTGATCGATCAGTCGACGACCGACGTTCCGCGGATCGGCCTGTGCAGGACGTACGAATGGAATCGCGCGCAGCCCGAAACGGTCGCGGTGCTCGAAGACGCGGGCAAGCGGCTGCGTGCCGCCGGCGCGAGCGTTCGGGACGTGGTGCTGCCGCCGCCGTTTGCGGGGCTGGCGGAGGCGCAGACGTCGATCATGGTGTCCGAAGTCGCAAAATCCCTGGCGTACGAAAATCTCGCGCACCGCGAGAAGTTGAGCGCGGACATGACCAAGATGATCGACGCGGGCCTTGCCGTGTCGCCGCAGCAATACGACGCCGCGCGGTCCCTGACTCGGACGTGTCGCGCGATGCTTCCGGAGGTCTTCAGCGAATTCGAGGTGCTGCTCGCGCCCAGCACCGCAGGCGAGGCGCCCGCGGGGATCGCCGTCACCGGCGATCCGCTGTTCAACCGGACATGGACGCTGTTGCACGTGCCCGTCGTGCACGTGCCTGTCGCCAGCGGGCCGCATGGATTGCCTGTCGGCGTCACCGTCGCCGGCGCTGTCGGCGCCGATCGCGCGACGCTGCGCGCTGCGGACTGGATCCATGCGCGGCTCGGTGGCTTTGGCACCGAACCCGATTATTAAGGCATGGACGAAAGCCTGAACAGCAAGCCGTCATTCCCGCGCAAGCGGGAATCCAGTGGCGTTTGGGCAGAAAGTCACTGGGTCCCCGCGACCCTGCCCCGCGAAAGCGGGGGGCGGGGACGACGAAATACCGTCAACTATTGACCAGAAGCTCGATGAGCAAAGGCGATCGATGAATACGACATCCGAAACGCGTTCTTCTTCCGCTGTTGCGTCGGGTTCGCTTCGCGTCGATGGCGGACGCCTTTGGCGATCGCTGATGGAGTTGGCCGAGATCGGCGCGACGCCCAAGGGAGGCGTTCGCCGTCTTGCCCTCACCGATCTCGACCGGCAGGGGCGGGACCGCGTCGTCGGGTGGCTGCGCGATGCAGGCGCGAATACGGAAATCGACGGCGCGGGCAACATCTTCGCGATACGCCCCGGACGCGATCCCGCGGCGCGCGTGGTGTTGACCGGAAGCCACGTCGATACGCAACCCTCGGGAGGCAAGTTCGACGGCAATTACGGTGTGCTCGCCGGGTTGGAGGTGCTGCGCACGCTCAACGATGCGAAGGTCGCGACCGACAAGCCGGTCGGCGTCGCGATCTGGACCAACGAGGAAGGAAGCCGCTTCGTGCCGGTGATGGGCGGCTCCGGCGCGTTCGCGGGCGTGTTCACGCTCGAGCACCTGCTGCAGCAGCGCGACGTCGACGGCGTTAGCTTCGGAGACGCGCTCCGCCGCATCGGGTATGCGGGCAGCACTCCCGTGGGCGGGCGCGCGCTCGACGCCTATTTCGAGGCGCACATCGAGCAGGGACCCGTTCTGGAGCGCGAAGACAAGATCGTGGGCGTGGTGACCGGCGCGCTGGGCTTGCGCTGGTACGACTGCGTGTGGACCGGGCAGGATGCGCATGCCGGGCCGACGCCGATGGAAGCGCGTCACGACGCGCTGCGCGGCGCGTCGCGATTCGTCGAAGCGATCAACGCGCTGGCGCTACGCCAT
>DASXQW010000028.1:0-1787 GCA_036506975.1 Casimicrobiaceae bacterium
GGCGGGTTACTACATCTCGCGCTTTGCTTTCCGCGGGCGTGAAGCCTTTCTCCAGGGAATGCTCGTCCTGCACGCGTTCCCGGCGATGACCTTGATCATCCCCATCTTCCTCATCCTCTATTGGGTCGGGCTGCTCGACACGATCGTTGGCGTGATGCTCGTGCTCGCCACCATCGAGCTGCCTTTTTACGTCTTCGTCATGAAGGGATTTTTCGACTCGGTCCCGTGGGACATCGAAATGAGCGCGATGACCGATGGCGCGACACGCCGCCAAGCGTTTCGGCTGGTCGTCCTCCCGCAGGTGCGCGTCGGGCTGATCGCGGTGGCGGTATTCGCGTTCATCCGCGCCTGGGAAGAATACATTTTCGTCCGCACTTTTTTGATCGAGAACAAGAATTGGGTGATGAGCCTTTATCTGTTCTGGGTCGCCGATGACATCATGGGCGTCGACTATGGCATTGTCGCTGCCGTCTCTGTCTTCTACGTGTTGCCGAGCCTTCTGCTCTACGTGTTCTGCCAGAAGTATCTAACGCAGATGACCATCGGCGGCATCAAGGGGTAGGCCATGGCAAGGATCGAGCTGAAGAATCTGCGCAAGGATTGGGGTGAGGCGGTGGCGGTTACCGACCTCGACTTGTCCATCGAGGACGGCGCCTTTGTCGCCGTGCTCGGCCCCTCGGGTTGCGGCAAGACGACCACGCTTCTCTTGCTCGCGGGCATTTATAGTCCAAGCGCCGGCGAAATCGCGTTCGATGGCGCGCGCGTGAATGATGTCGAAGCACGCGATCGCAATATCGGCATCGTGTTCCAGTCCTACGCGCTTTATCCGAACATGAACGTCCTGCAGAACGTGATGTTCCCGCTGCGCTTCAAGCACGTCGAGCCTACCGAGGCGGAGCGTCGGGCGCGCGAGATCGCCGCGCTGGTGCGTATCGATCCGCTGCTCGAGCGGCGCCCAAGCCAGCTCTCGGGCGGCCAGCAGCAGCGCGTCGCGCTGGCACGAGCGCTGGTCAAACAACCGCATCTGCTTCTGCTCGACGAGCCGCTGTCGAACCTCGACGCTTCGTTGCGGCTGTCGATGCGCACCGAGATCCGACGCATTCAGCGCGAGCTCGGCGTCACGACGATTCTGGTAACCCACGATCAGATCGAGGCGACAACGATGGCCGACCGCATCGTCGTCATGAATGCAGGCCGGATCGAACAGGAGGGCACGGCCGAGGATCTCTACGAGCGACCGGAAACACTCTTTGTCGCGAGCTTCATCGGTTCGCCGCCGATCAACCTGTTCGACGGGCATGCCGAGGGCGGCGCGATCAAGATTCACCAGGGGACGATGGCGCTCGCGACGCCGGTGAACGGGCCCGTCGTACTCGGCATCCGGCCGGAGAGTCTCACGGTAAACGGGAGCGGCATGCCGGCGCGGATCGTCGCGGTGGAGCCCATGGGGCGCGAAGTGCTCTATACCGCCGAGAGCGCTCTTGGCATCATCCGTTTCCTTGAGGCGGGCCCCGACGCTCGCCACGCCGAAGACGACAACATCGCACTTTCTTTTTCGCCGGACGACGGCTTGCTGTTCGACAAGACGAGCGGCCGGCGGCTTGATGCGCGTGTTGCGGGCTGACAAACACCATGACATCCCCGACGCAAGGCAAAGTCTTGACCGCGGTCGTGGGCAGCTATCCGAAGCCGCGCTATGTCTACCGGCAAAACGGCCGATCGTTGCTCGACAGCTTCGGCTTTGCCTTCGATCGTCGCCGGCAGGAGCTCGGACCAGCCGAGTTTTC
>DASXQW010000029.1:0-12454 GCA_036506975.1 Casimicrobiaceae bacterium
CGTGCAGCGGAGCAGACAAGCTGCGGTGTATCGATGCCGATGGCCCGACTGCGGCTCAACGCGGCGACCTCGCCGATTCGCGACGGCCCATGATGTGAGTGGCGAATACCGCTCGATCGTCCCCGAGCATCATCAGTACGAACAGCCGCTCGACGAGATCGGCCGCGCTTGCCATGCGTCGGGCCAGCAGCGGAGTCGCTGCCAGATCGAGCACGATGAAATCGCCTTCCTTGCCGGCGACGAAATTTCCGATCCGGTCGTCGAGATACAGCGCACGCGCCGACCCGAGTGTCGCAAGATAGAAAGCGCGCAACGGCGAGAGGCGCTGACCGCCGAGTTGCGCGACCTTGTACGCCTCGTCCAGCGTGCGCAGCATGCTCAAGCTGGTGCCGCCTCCGACGTCGGTGCCGATGCCGACGCGCACGCGGTGCCGCTTGGCCGCGTCCGCATCGAACAACCCGCTGCCTAGAAACAAGTTGGAGGTCGGGCAGAACGACATCGCCGCGCCGGTCTTGCCCATACGCTCGCGGTCGGCGGTGTCGAGATGGATGCAGTGCGCGTAAACGGCTCGCGGGCGCAGCAACCCGAAATGGTCGTAGACGTCGATATAGCTGCGGCTCCAGGGATAGAGCTCCGCCACCCAGGCGACCTCGCTCTTGTTCTCGGCGGCATGCGATTGGAGATACACGCCCGGGTGCTCGTCGAGAAGCCTCCCGGCGAGCTCGAGCTGTCGCTCGGTCGAAGTCGGTGCGAAGCGCGGCGTCACCGCGTAGAGCAGGCGGTCCGTGCCATGCCACTTCTCGATCAGCTCCTTGCTGTCGGCATAGGCCGACTCCGCGGTGTCGCACAGGAACTCCGGGCAGTTGCGGTCCATCATCACTTTGCCGGCGATCATGCGCAGACCGCGCGACTGGGCAGCGGCGAAGAACGCGTCCGCCGACTGCGGATGAACTGTGGCGAAGACCAGCGCTGTCGTCGTGCCGTTGCGCAGGAGCTCCGCCAGGAAGAAGTCGGCGACTTCGCGCGCGTATTCCGGGTCGGCGAAACGCCGCTCGATCGGAAAGGTATAGCGCTCGAGCCACTCGAGAAGTTGCTCGCCGTAAGCGGCGATGATGTCGGTTTGCGGATAGTGGACGTGCGTATCGACGAAGCCCGGCATGATCAGCTTGCCGGAATAGTCGGCGAGCTCCACGCCCTCGGGCAGCCCGGGCAGCAACGCGGACGCCGCGCCGGCGGCGGCGACCTTGCCGTCGCGCAGCACGAGAAGGGCGTCTTCGAAGTACTCGTGCGCGCGCTCGCCGAGTTCATCCGGGTCGCCGAGAAAGTGGAGGAGGGCGCCGCGGAACGCCTGTACGCTCGGCGCGCGTTCCGCTGGAGGTGTAGTCAAGCGGTCTCCGCACTCACTTCGTTGCGGCGCCCTGCGCGAACCATGCGGCGACGAGCACTCGCTCCTCCTCGGTCATCTGCGTCAGGTTGCCGATCGGCATGTAGCGGTTGGCGACGGTCTCGGCGAGCTTCGCTGCATTCGCCGAGATCTGCTCGGGGCTGTCGAGCAGAACACCTTTGGGAGGCTGCGCGAAACCGGCTTGCGTCGGCTGTGTCGCGTGGCAGCCGACACAGCGCTCGTTGAGCACGCTCTGCACCTTGGTGAAGGCAATAGTTTCGCTGCCCTTGCCAGCGGACTTCGGCGCGATCGCGATCGCCACGCCGGCGAGCAGCACGACAGCGACTCCCGGCAGCGCCCAATTGATGTTGCCGGTGTGGCGCAGTACGAAGAATTGCCGGATCAACACGCCCGCCAGCATGATCACCCCGAGCACGATCCAGCCATGCGGATGGCTATACGTCATCGGGTAGTGGTTGCTGATCATGGTAAACAGCACCGGCAGCGTGAAGTAGGTGTTGTGCACCGAGCGCTGCTTGCCGATGATCCCGGGTTTCGGATCGGGCTCGCGGCCGGCGCGAATGTCGGCCACCATCTTCTTCTGGCCCGGGATGATGTGAAAGAAGACGTTGGCGACCATCATGGTGCCGATCATCGCGCCCACATGAATGAACGCAGCGCGCGCGCTGAAGATCTGGAACAGCGCCCACGCCGCCGCCATGACGAGCACGAGCAGGAGCCCGACCAGCAGATTCTCCTTCTTCTCCAATACCCGGCACAGCGTGTCATACACGATCCAGCCGCCGGCGAGAAACGCGATGCTGATGGCCACGGCCACGGCCGGAGAGAGCGCCAGGACATTCTTGTCGATAAGATAGGAATTCGCGCCCCACCAGTAGATGAGCGCCAGCAGCCCCATGCCGGAGAGCCACGTCGTATAGGCTTCCCACTTCGACCAGTGGAGGTTTTCCGACAGCGGCTCGCCCTTCGGGCCAGTGAGATACTTCTGACTGCAGTAGAACCCGCCGCCGTGCACCGCCCACAGCTCGCCGGACACGCCGCGCTTGGCGTCCTCCGGCTTTTTGGGCGGGGACAGCGAGTTGTCCAGCATCACGAAGTAGAACGACGCGCCGATCCACGCGATGCCGGCAATGAAATGCAGCCAGCGCGCCAAGAGGTTCAGCCAGTCGACAACATAAGCTTCCATGGAACATTGCCTTGAGTCTGTTTTTCCCGTATCGGGCGCAACCGATCGGGCTGCGAACGCGAGAGCCCGGCCCGCGCGACGGGCCGGGTTGATGCAACCGCCTGCGGGCTACTTCTTCGGCAGACTGCCCTGCACGCCTTCGACGTAGAAGTCCATCTTTTGCAACTCGTCGTCACTCATCGTCTTCCCCGCAGCGACGCGTTCCTTGCCGCTGTTGTCCTTGACCGGGCCCTGAAACGGATGCAGCTTGCCGGCGACGATGTCCTTCTCCTTCGCGGCGACCAGGGTCGCAACGTCCTTCGGGACGGCGGGGTTGAGAGGGGCGAGCTTGATCATGCCGTCCTTGATACCGCCCCAGACGCTCGCCGGCTTCCAGGTGCCGGCGATCACTTCCTGTGCGATCTTGGTGTAGTACGCACCCCATTGGTGGGTGGTCGCGGTCAGATGCGCGTTCTTGCCGTACTTGGACATGTCGGAGTGATAGCCGAAGGCGTACTTGCCCTTCTCCTCCGCGGCTTGCACGACCGCGGTCGAGTCCGTGTGATGGGTCACGACATCCGCCCCCTGTGAGATCAGCGTATTCGCCGCCTCGCGCTCGCGGCCCGGGTCGTACCATGAGTTCACCCAGATCACCTTCAGCTCGGCCTTGGGATTGACGCTGCGCATCCCTTGGGTGAATGCATTGATTCCCTGCACCACTTCGGGGATAGGGAACGCGGCGACATAGCCCGCGACATTGCTCTTGGTCATCTTGCCGGCGATCACGCCGCAAAGGTACCGGCCTTCGTAGAAACGGGCGTTGTAGATGCCGACGTTTTTCGCCGTCTTATAGCCGGTGGCGTGCTCAAAAACGTTGTTCGGAAACTGCGGCGCGACCTTGATGGTGGGATTCATGTAGCCGAACGACGTCGTGAAAATCAGTTTGTTTCCGCTGGAAGCGAGCTCGCGGATCACGCGTTCTGCATCGGCACCCTCGGGCACGTTCTCGACAAACTTGCTTTCCACCTTGCCCGGCAGCGCCTTCTCCATTTCCTTGCGACCCTGGTCGTGCTGGTACGTCCAGCCGGCGTCGCCGACGGGGCTCACGTAGACAAAGCCGACTTTCAGCGGCGCTTGGGCGACAGCCGCTTCACCCGCCATGACCCATACGACTCCCGCCGCCAAGGCAAGCGCCCAGCGGGTAATGCGACTGCTTGGTTGACTGCTTGGTTTCATGCTCATTCTCCTCGATGAACGGTTTGCATACCCGGTTCGAATACTCTGTCGCGGATGCGCCGTCCGGGTGACGACGGGATACGCTCAAGTTGCTTGTGATCACCCGCGCGCTTTTTCCGATACGCACTCCTTTGCTCAGTCCGGCCGATACGACTTGGCGAGCGATACCGGCGCGTTGAGCCGGATCGTGGCGAGGTTGCGCGAGATGAATACCAGCACGACGATCGTCGCCAGGTACGGCAGCGACGACAGGAATTGCGACGCGATCGAGATCCCCGCTCCCTGTGCGAAGAACTGCGCAATAGTGACGCCGCCGAACAGGTACGCGCCGATCATCACGCGCGCCGGACGCCAAGTCGCGAACACGACCAGCGCGAGCGCGATCCAACCGCGACCGGCGGTCATGCCCTCCACCCAAAGCGGCGCGTAGAACTCGGAAAGGTACGCTCCGCCCAGTCCGGCCATTGCGCCGCCGAAGAGCGTGGCGAGATAGCGGATGCGGATTACGGGGTAGCCGATCGCATGCGCCGATTCGGGCGACTCGCCGATCGAGCGCAGCACCAATCCGGCGCGGCTCTTGTAGAGGAACCAGGCGATCGCCGCGAACAGCACCCACGAGACGTACACCAGCAGGTGGTAGTTGAACAGCAGCGGCCCGAGCACGGGAATCTGCGACAGCAGGGGAATCGCCGGCGGCGGTGCGACGGTGAGCGACACGCTCTCATAAGGCTTGCCGAGGAAGGCGGAGAGGCCGACGCCGAAGAGCGTGAGCGCGAGTCCCGACGCGACCTGATTCGCCATCAGGTTCAGCGTGAGTACGGCGAAGATGAGCGCCATCGCCGCGCCAGCCGCCATTCCCCCTACCGCACCGAGCCAGGGATTGCCCGTTGACGCCGCGACAGCGAATCCCGTGACGGCGCCCATCAGCATCATGCCTTCGACACCGAGATTCAGCACGCCGGATTTCTCGGTGACGAGCTCACCGAGGGCGGCGAAAACCATCGGCGTGCCGGCGGCGACGGCGGCGACCAGGATCGGGATCAAGTTGTCCATCATGCGACCGCCTCCGCAAGTTGCGCCTGCGCCTTCGGCGGACGGACCACCTTGACGCGGTAGTTGATGAACACGTCGGAGCCGAGGAGAAAGAACAAGAGCATGCCCTGAAACAGTCCGGTCATCGCGGAAGGCAGTTGCAGGCCCATCTGCGCGGCTTCGCCGCCCAGGTAGAGCAGCGACATCAACACGCTCGCGAGCAGGATGCCGATCGGATGCAGCCGCCCGACGAAAGCGACGATGATCGCGGCAAAGCCATAGCCCGGCGATACTGACGGCAGCAGCTGTCCGATCGGGCCCGCGACTTCGCCCATGCCGGCGATGCCTGCCGCTGCGCCGCCCAGGAGCAAGCCGAGCCAGATCATCCGGTTGGCGTTGAAGCCGGCATATCGCGCGGCGGCGTCGGCGAGCCCCGCCACGCGCATCTGGAAGCCGAGAAAGCTGCGGTTGAGGAAGATGTAGCCGGCGCCGATGGCGGCGAGCGAGATCAGGAAGCCGACATTGAGTCGCGTTCCCGGGAGCAGTATCGGATACAGGGCGGCCTCGGTGAACTGCTTGCTCTGCGGGAAGTTGAATCCTTCCGGATCGCGCCATGGCTCGTGCACCAGCCAGCTCAACAGGAAATTGGCGACGTAGACCAGCATCAGGCTCACCAGGATTTCGTTGGTGTTGAAGCGCGTGCGGAGCACCGCCGGAATCGCCGCCCACAGCGCGCCGCCGATCGCGCCGGCGACGACCATCGTGGGCAGAATCAAGCCGCTTTCACTGCCGTGGAAATACAGCGCGACTCCGCCCGCAAAGATGGCGCCCAGAACGAGTTGTCCTTCGGCGCCGATGTTCCAGACGTTGGCCCTGTATCCGCACGCTAGCCCGACGGCAATCAGCATCAGCGGCGATGCCTTGAGCAGCAGCTCGGCGAAGCCGTTGAGATCGTGGACCGGATAGATGAAAAAGGTGTAGAACGCCTGCAGCGGATTCTTGCCGAGCGCCGAAAACAGGATGAATCCGGCAATCACGGTCAGTATCGCCGCGAACAGCGGCGACAGATAACCCATCAGGCGCGACGGTTCCGCGCGCGCTTCAAGCTTGAGCCGCATGGCTCTACCCTCCTTGTGTCCCCTGTGCACTTGGCGAACTCGGCGTGTCGGGTGAACTCGGTCGGCCGGCGGCGCGCCCTTCGGGCCTTCGCTCGGCTTCGCCTCGCGCGCCGGCCTCACTCACCTCCGGCGCGAAATGGGCCGGGTCTCCGGCGTCCGGCCACATCCCGCTCATCCACACGCCGATTTCCTCGACGTTGGTTTCCTTGATCGGTTTGGCCGGTGACAGGCGCCCTTTGGCGATGACCGCCAGGCGATCGCTCACTTCGAACAGCTCGTCGAGCTCTTCCGACAGCACGAGTATCGCCACCCCTTCGTTCCGCAGATCGATGATCTTCTGGCGAATGAACGCGGCCGCGCCGACATCGACCCCCCAAGTAGGCTGCGCGACGACGAGCACCTTGGGTTTCTGCATGATCTCGCGGCCGACGATGAACTTCTGCAGGTTGCCGCCGGAAAGGCTCTTGGCTTCCGACTGCGGGCCGCCGCATTTGACGTTGAAGTCCTTGATGCACGAAGCGGCGAAAGTCGCGATCTCGGAGAATTTGATCAGGCCGGCCTTGACGAACCCGCCGCGGTGAGCGGTCAGCAAGGCGTTGTCCGCAAGCGACATGCGCGGCACCGCGCCGCGACCGAGGCGTTCTTCGGGAACGAAGCACAGGCCCAGCTCGCGCCGCGCGGCCGGGCTCATCCGGCCCGCTTCGGCGCCGCAAAGGATGACCGGATGCTTTTCCGAGATCGGCTCCTCGCCGGAGATCGCAAGCAGCATCTCCTGTTGGCCATTGCCCGATACGCCTGCAATGCCGACGATCTCGCCGCTGTGCACCGTGAGATGCATGTCCTTCAAGTCCGTTCCGAAGGGATCGGGCGATTCCCGGTTCAGGCCGGCGAGGACGAGCCTCGGCTCGCCGGTCTTGGCCGCGCCGTGCTGCGGATGCGGCAGGTCCTTGCCGATCATCATCCGCGCCATGCTCTTGGGCGTTTCCTGCCGCGGGTCGCAATGGCCCGTCACCTCGCCGCCGCGGAGCACGGTGGCGTTGTTGCACAGCTCCTGGATCTCGTCGAGCTTGTGGCTGATATACAGGATGGTGCAGCCTTCCGCCGAGAGCTGCCGCAGCGTTTCGAACAGTTTGCGCACGGCCTGCGGCGTGAGCACCGACGTCGGCTCATCCATGATGAGCAGCTTGGGGTTGACGAGCAGGCAGCGGATGATCTCCACACGCTGCCGTTCGCCGACCGACAGCGAATGGACGAGCCGGCGCGGATCGACGGGCAGGCCGTAGCGCTCCGATACCTCGGTGATGCGCCTGGCGAGCTCGCCCAGCTCGGGATTGCCCGGCAGCGCCAGCGCGACGTTCTCGACGACGGTGAGCGTCTCGAACAGCGAGAAGTGCTGGAAGACCATCCCGATGCCAAGCTCGCGGGCATGCGCCGGATTCGCCACTGTTACCGGCTTGCCTTCCCAGCGCATTTCGCCCGCGTCCGGCTTGACCACACCGTAGATGATCTTCATCAGCGTGCTCTTGCCGGCGCCGTTCTCCCCGAGCACCGCGTGGATCTCGCCCGGCAGCGCCGTGAGCGACACATCCTTGTTCGCGACGACGGCCGGATAGATCTTCGTGATGCCGCGAAGCTCGATGCGGGGCATGACCGCAGATGCCGTTGTCTCACTCGACATTCAAGCTGCTCCCTGATGACACCCGCGTCTGTTCGCGTCGTTCGCTGCCGCGGCGTCAGGCGCGGCGCGCCTGCGCCGGCGCCGCATCCGCGACGGCCCGGCGCTCGCGCGCCTGGAGCAGTTCCGCGGCCACTGCAACGGCGATGGCGGCGGGCTCCTTGCCGGATATGCCGGGGACGCCGATCGGGCAGGTCATGTCGCTGAGCCGCGCGGGCGGCACACCCCGGCTTTTCATGCGCTTTTCGAACGACCGCCGCTTCGACACCGAGCCGATCAGACCGAAGTATGCGAAGTCGCACCGCGCGAGGATGGCCTCCGCAAGCTCCTGGTCGAGCGCATGGCTGTGGGTCATGACCAGGAAGTAGCTTCCCGGCGTCGCTGCGTCCACTTCGGATGTCGGAGTGTCGGTGCAGGCGATCGTGACGTTCGCAGGCAGGTCGCGAGGAAACTGATCGTCGCGGCTGTCGACCCAGGTGATGCGGCAGGGCAGGCCGGCGAGCACGTGCACCAGCGCCCGGCCGACATGTCCCGCGCCGAAGAGCACGATGGAAAAGTCGGCTGCGCGTTGCGGCTCGAACAAGAGCAGAGCGGGCGCTTCGGGAGTGCCGATCTGCTTGAGTCGTGCACTTTCACCACTCCCGAGCAATTCGCGGGCGATCTCCGCCGCTTGCCTGTCCAGTTCGGGACCCAGCGTGCCGATAGCGCGGTCGGAGGTGACGACGAGCTTGCCGGTATAGGCGGCACCGTGCACCGCGGTCACCAGCACGCAAGGGGTTGCGTCGCGCCGGAATGTCGAGAGCGTGTCCACCCAGTCGGCCGCTGCGATCACGGGGTCGAACAAGAGATTCACGAGTCCGCCGCAGCACTGGCCGAGGCTCGCGCCCAGTGGGAAGCGGCGCAGGACGCCGCCGCCGCCGCAGGCGATGAGATCGCGGGCGATCGCGATCGCCTGGTGCTCGAGATGTCCGCCGCCGATCGTGCCGTGCGCGCCGCCGGCCGTGACGATCATCTTGGCGCCGGGTTCTCGGGGCGCCGAACCCTTGGTCGAAGCCACCGTGACCAGGACCGCCGCAGTGCCGTCGCGGCGCAAGCGCTGGAGCTCGGCAAGCCAGTCGCTCATTGATGTACCCCCACGCTTGCGGCTGCCGCTGCTGCGCTGCCCCCGGAGGGGGCGCACCCGCGCCTTGGCCCTGCGGCGCTCATGCGGTCACCTCGCTGAGGTTACGTTGCTGACCATGCTGCTTGGCGTGGCGCGTCTTGAGCTCCTCGATCGACATCAGGATTTTCTCGGCCGTTGCCGGCGAATCGAGGCGCGGGCTCAATTGGTAATCGGACACGCTCGCGATGGCGTCGCGGATCGCATGGAACGTCGAGATTCCGAGCATGAGCGGTGGCTCGCCGACCGCCTTGGAGCGGTAGATCGAATCCTCCGCGTTGATTCCCGACTCGTAGATTTTCACGTTGAACACCGGCGGCACGTCGCTCGCCACGGGAATCTTGTACGTGGACGGGGCGTGCGTCATCAGTTTTCCCTTCTCGTTCCACCACAGTTCTTCCATCGTCAGCCAGCCCATGCCCTGGATGAAGCCGCCCTCGATCTGCCCCATGTCGATCGCCGGATTGAGCGACTTGCCTACGTCGTGGAGGATATCGACACGCAGCAGCCGATTTTCGCCGGTCAGCGCGTCGAGCACCACCTCGGACACCGCCGCGCCGTAGCAGAAATAGTAGAACGGCATGCCCCTCCACGTCTTGCGGTCGTAGCCGATCTTGGGCGTCCGGTAGAAGCCGGTGGCGGAAAGCGAAACGCGAGCGAAGTAGGCGAGCTTCACCAGTTCGACGAAGCTGATCGTCTTGTCGCCGACCTGCACCTGATTATTGCGAAACGAGACGCTCTCCGGCGCGACCTTGAAATGCCCGGCCGCGAACTGCGCGAGGCGTTCGCGCAGCGCAATCGCCGCGGCCTGCGCAGCCTTGCCGTTGATGTCGGCGCCCGAGGATGCCGCGGTCGCCGACGCATTGGGCACCTTGCTCGTATCCGACGCGGTGATGCGTATGCGATCGATGTCGATCTGGAGCTCTTCGGCAACGACCTGTGCGACCTTGACGAACAGCCCCTGTCCCATCTCGGTCCCGCCGTGGTTCAGCATCAGCGTGCCGTCGGTATACACATGGAGCAGGCAGCCCGCCTGATTCAAGTGCGTGGCGGTGAACGAGATGCCGAACTTGACGGGCGTGAGCGCGATGCCGCGCTTGAGCATTGGACTGCCGGCGTTGAACGCGCGGATCGCCTCGCGCCGGGCATGATAGTCGGAGCTCTGTTCGAGCTGCCCTACGATGTCGTGGATCACGTTGTCGACGATGGTCTGGTGGTAGTGCGTTACGTTGCGCTCGTCGATGCCGTAGAAATTGAGCTTCCGCACGTCCAGCGGGTCCTTGCCGAGGTAGCGCGCGATCTCATCGATGACACACTCGATGCCCATCATGCCCTGCGGCCCGCCGAAGCCGCGGAATGCGGTATTGGATACGGTGTTGGTCTTGCAGCGGAAGGAAAGGATGCTGACGTTTTCAAGGTAGTAGCAGTTGTCGCTGTGGAACATCGCGCGGTCGTTGATCGAACCCGACAAGTCCGCCGAGTAGCCGCAGCGCCCGGCCAGCACGAAGTCGACGCCGAGGATGCGGCCAGCGTCGTCGAAGCCGACTTCGTATTCGGTCTCGAAATCGTGCCGCTTGCCCGTCATCAGCATGTCGTCGTCGCGGTCGACGCGCAGCTTGATCGCCCTACGGCTCTTTTGCGCGAGCAGCGCGGCGACGCAGGCGAACAGACCCGGCTGGCTCTCCTTGCCGCCGAATCCGCCCCCCATGCGCCGGCAGTCGACGACGACATCCTTGGCGCGGAGGTCGAGCGCGTGCGCCACCTGGTGCTGGACCTCGCCCGGATGCTGCGTCGAGCTGTAGACCAGCATCGTGCCGTCTTCTTTCGGAATCGCGTACGCGATCATGCCCTCGAGGTAGAACTGGTCCTGGCCGCCGATGTTGATCCTGCCCTGCAGCCGGTGCTGCGCGGAGGCGATCGCCGCCCGCGGATTGCCGCGCACGAGGCGCTCGGTCGGCAGCACGAACGACTGATCCCTGAGCGCTTCCTTGGCCGTAAGATTGGCTTTCAAGTCCTCGTACTCGATGACGGCGAGACGTGCCGCGCGCCGCGCCTGCTCCGTCGTCTTCGCGGCGACCGCGAAGATCGACTGGCCGAAGTACTGGACCATCGCCGTGGCGAAGATCGGATCGTCGGCGATGACGGGGCCGTAGTCGTTCTTGCCCGGAATATCTCTGGCCGTGATCACTGCCACGACACCGGGCGCCGCGCGGACTTTAGTCAGGTCGATCGCCTTGATCCGCGCGTGAGCCCGCTCGCTCATGCCGATGGCCGCGTAGAGCGTTCCGCGGACCTCCGGGATGTCGTCGGTATAGGTTGCCTCCCCGCTGACGTGCAGGTGTCCGCTGTCGTGCGGGATCGCGGCGCCGACGCCGCCTTTCACTCTTAGTTCAGCCATGTCCTTATCACCTAAGCGTACTCGAAGACCCGGGTTTGCGTTTGCTTGCCACTGGTATCCAGGAAGAATTTGTAGAGCAGATTCCTAGTCACCAATCGCCGATACGCAGCGCTGGCGCGCATGTCGGTAAGCGGCGAGTAATCCTTGTCGAGCTCGGTCATCGCGGCGTCGATGCTGTCCTTCGTCCACGGATGATCGAGCAGCGCTCGCTCGCAGCGAAGCGCCCGCTTCGGTGTCGCGGCGACGCCGCCGTAGGCGATGCGCACATCGCGCACGAGGCCGTCCTCGAGCACGATGCGGTAACCGCCGCAGACCGCGGAGATGTCCTGATCGAACCGCTTGGCGATCTTGTACGAGCGCACCTGCGCGCCGGGGATCGGCAGTGGGACGCGAATCGACTCGACGAACTCACCGGGTTCCAGCGCCGTCTTCTGGTAGGCGACGTAGAACTCGTCCAGCGGCAGCTCGCGCGTTCGCTTGCCCTTGCGCAGCGTGAGCGACGTGCCCATGGCGGTCAGCACCGGCATCGAGTCGCCGATCGGCGAGCCGTTGGCGATGTTGCCGCCCAGCGTGCCGGCATTGCGGATCGGCGGCGAGGCGAAACGGCGAAACACCTCGTCGAGCTCGGGATAGTGCTTGACGAGCACGGAGAACGCGTCGGTCAGCGAGACCGCGGCGCCGATCTCGATGTGGCGGTCGGTGACTTCGACGCGCGCCAACTCGACGACGTTGCCGACGTATATCACCGTATTGAGGTCCCTGTGCTGCTTGGTGACCCACAGGCCGACGTCGGTGCCGCCGGCCAGGATGCGCGCGTCGGGATGCGCCTCGCGCAGAGCCGCGAGATCGTCCGCCCGCGAAGGCGCGAAGTAGGTCTTCGTCCCGTGCGAGAGCAGGAGCGTATCGCGGCGCTGAATCGACTGCAGGCGCTCGATCATTTCCCGCTCGCTGGTCGAAAGCTGGCGGTCACCCATCGAGGAGAAGGAGCAATTCATCCAATGCTCGTGCGGCTTGGCGGCGCCGTTGCCGTATTCGTACATCTTTTGGGCGGCGTCGACAATCGGCCGGTAACCGGTGCAGCGGCACAGGTTGCCGGCGATCGCATCGTTGATTTCCTGGCGCGAGGGTTTCTGCGCCGATTTGTACAACGCGAACAGCGACATGACGAATCCGGGGGTACAGAACCCGCACTGCGAACCATGGCAGTCGACCATCGCCCGCTGAACGGGATGCAATGCGCCGTCTACAGCCTTCAGGCTTTCGACG
>DASXQW010000030.1:0-25554 GCA_036506975.1 Casimicrobiaceae bacterium
TCCGACGCGGCGCATGCGATGGCGCTCGTCGACAACGGGGCGTGGATGAGTCAGCCCGACGTATCACATGACTAATCGGACGTCAGCTTCCGCTTTGCAGGATTCGGTGCCCTGGTGACGCTGATCTACTCCGGGACGCACATCGCCGTGAGGCCGTGCTCCGTGGCGTTGCCCTCCAGTATCCATCCTGTCGCCATCATTTGATCCCGAGTTGCCGGCGAGATCGTGTATCGGTGATTGGCGTCGGGCCGGTTGTTATAGAGACGGTACAACGAAACGGCACCCTGTGCGCAATCACCTAGAGGCACAGGCAGCACCGCGAACGCGTCGGTTGTTTCCAGTAACCACGCGTTGGGCCAAAGCTGTTGGACCGCGTCACATTCGGTTTGGAAGGACGTGAAGAAATGCGAGTTCAACCCGGCCTGAGGTAAGCCGTAGAAGCGGCAGACCGACGCCGCGGTCGTGGGCTGCGCCGCTGCGGGGATTACGTGGAAGCTTTCGCCGGTTCGCGTCCAGCCAGGGATCGTGCCGTTGTCGAGAGCCGCGATCTCCGCGCTGTCACTGGTGTAGAAGTAGTGGCCGAGAGAGGGCGCAAAGTATTCGATAGCTGCTGCATAGCCCTGGGCTGAGACGGTAAACCCTATCGAAAGCAGCAACGATCCGGGCGCGCTCGGAACGCCAAAATCGTTGATGTGAAAATAATTCACCGTGTATTGACCGAGCGGCGATGCACCGAGGTCCACCGGAAAAGTGCAGCCAACGCAACCGGGAGGTGTACCGATTCCACTCGGGGCCCAGGTCACCGTCACCACGATCATGTTGCCATCCCTGGACACCTGCGTACTTGCAGGGTAACCCTCCGAGCACAAAATGCATTCGAGGAACGTGTCGGTAATCGACAGAATCACATGATCCGCGGGCGTTGGTGCCCAGGGTCGCACGTCGCCCTGCGCATAATATGGATATGGAAACGCGTCCGCCGCGGTTGCTCCGGTTGCCAACAGCAGAGCGATAAGGAACTTGAATCCGGCGTTGTACATGTGCTTTCGCTCGACGTACAAGCTTAGCAAGGCAAGACCCGCATCGCTACTGTCGTCGGAAACCGACGCGCCACGTGTCGCCGAGGAGCGACACTGCAGTCACGGTGAACGCGTCACGCGAGCCGCGCCAGAAACTCGCGCACCAGCGCAGACCGCTCCTCCAGCGTCGGCGCCGCGCGCTCGATGCGCACACGGTTCGGGCCGGCGAAGCGATGCCGCCCGTCCTTCCGGATCAGCGCGATCAGCTTCGCGGGATCGAAATCCGGATTCGGTCCGAACTGCAGCTGCGTGCGCTCGGGCCCCGAGTCGATCTTGACCACGCCCAGATGCTCGCCGGCGATGCGCAGCCGATGGCAGGCGAGCAGCGCCTGCGTCGGCTCGGGCGGCAGGCCGAAGCGGTCGATCAGCTCTTCCTGCATCGCCGTCAGCTCGGGCTCGGACTCGCAGTTGGCGAGCCGCTTGTAGAGCACCAGCCGCTCGTGCACGTCGCTGCAATAGGTTTCGGGGAGCAGCGCCGGCACATGCAGGTTGATCTCGGTGGTCACGTGCAGCGGCTCGGTCAGGTCGGGCTCGCGCCCGGCCTTGAGCGCATCGACCGCGGCCTTGAGCATATCGACGTAGAGCTGGAAGCCAATCTGCTGCATCTCGCCCGATTGCTCTTCGCCCAGCACTTCGCCTGCGCCGCGGATTTCGAGATCGTGCATGGCGAGATAGAAACCGGAGCCCAGCTCTTCCATGAGCTGGATCGCCTCCAGCCGTTTCTTCGCCTGCGTCGACAGCGCTTCCTCGGGCGGCGTCAGCAGATACGCGTACGCCTGATGGTGCGAGCGGCCGACGCGGCCCCGCAACTGATGCAGCTGCGCGAGCCCGAAGCGGTCCGCGCGGTCAATGATGATCGTGTTGGCCGTCGGCACGTCGAGCCCGGATTCGATGATCGTCGAGCACAGCAGCAGGTTGCAGCGCTGCTGGTAGAAGTCGCGCATGACGCGTTCGAGCTCGCGCTCGGGCATCTGGCCGTGCGCGATCGCGAGCCGCGCCTCGGGCACCAGCGCTTTGAGCCTTTCGGCTTTGGTCCCGATGGTGGCGATATCGTTGTGCAGGTAATAGATCTGTCCGCCGCGTTTGAGCTCGCGCAATACGGCTTCGCGCACGAGGCCCGGCGCATACGGGGCGACGAAGGTCTTGATGGCGAGTCGGCGTTCCGGCGCCGTCGCGATTACCGAGAAATCGCGCAAGCCCTCGAGAGAGAGCGCCAGCGTGCGCGGGATCGGCGTGGCGGTCAGGGTCAGCACGTCCACCTCGGCGCGCAGCCGTTTCAGCTGTTCCTTGTGGCGCACGCCGAAGCGATGCTCTTCGTCGATGATGACGAGTCCCAGCTGCTTGAACTTCACGTCGGGCTGGATCAGGCGGTGCGTGCCGATGACCAGATCGATGCGGCCTCCGACGAGCCCGTCGAGCACCGCCTTCGCTTCCTTGCCGGTGCGGAAGCGTGAGAGCTCGGCGAGCTTGACCGGCAGGTCGGCGAAGCGGTCGGAGAAAGTCTGGAAGTGCTGCTCGACGAGCAGCGTCGTCGGCACGAGCATCGCGACCTGCTTGCCGTCCGCCAACGCGATGAAGGCGGCGCGCAGCGCGACCTCGGTCTTGCCGAAACCGACGTCGCCGCAGACCAGACGGTCCATCGGCTTGCCGGTGACGAGATCCTTGATGACCGCCTCGATCGCTCCTGCCTGATCGGCCGTTTCCTCGAACGGAAAACCAGCGGCGAAGGCTTCGTAATCGTGGATGTCGAACCGGAAGGCGTGGCCCTCGCGCGCGGCGCGTTGGGCGTAGAGGTTCAATAGCTCGGCCGCGGTGTCGTGCGCGCGCTGCGCCGCCTTGCGTTTTGCTTTGTCCCACTGGCCGCTGCCGAGCTCGTGCAGGGGCGCCGCCTCGGGCGCCGCGCCGCTGTAACGGCTGATGACGTGCAGGCTCGCGACCGGGACGTAGAGCTTGGCATCGTTGGCGTATAGCAGGTGCAAGAATTCGTTCGGACCGTCGCCGAGATCGAGCGTGGTGAGGCCGAGGTAGCGACCGATGCCGTGCTGCTCGTGGACGACCGGGTCGCCGATGCGCACCTCGGAGAGATCGCGCAGCATCGCTTCGATGTTGGTCCGGCGCGCGTCGCGCCGGGCAGGACTGCGAACGACGTCGGCATAAAGCTCGGCTTCGGTAACGAGCGCAACGCCTCCTTCGGGCCAGAGGAATCCGGCGTGCGGCGGGCCGACCGCGAGCGCGGGGCTCGCGTCGCAGCGAACGAACTCGGCCCAGTCGGCGACGATGGCCGGCTTGAAGCCGTACTCGGCGAAGTATTGCTGCATGGTTTCGCGCCGGCCCAAGCCGTCGGCGACGATCAGCACGCGCTCGCGGGTCGAGGTCGCGAAACGCTTGAGCGCGTGCAGCGGATCGCCGGCGCGGCGATCGACTTGCAGCGGCGGAAGTGCCTGCGTTGTTCCTTCCCGGAGCGGAGCGGGCGTCTCGGACAACTCGATGCGCGCGAACGGCTTGAGGACGCCGTTGAGCTCGTCGACCGGCAGGAACAACTCGTGCGGCGGCAGCAACGGGCGCGCCGGGTCGCCGCGCAACAAGCGATAGCGCGACTCGGTATCCTGCCAAAAGCGCTCGATTGCAGCGCCCGCGTCGCCGTGAATGGCCACCGTGGCGTTCGCGGGGAAATACTCGGCCAGCGTCGCCGTCGCATCGAAGAACAGCGGCAGATAGTATTCGATGCCTCCCGGGATAACGCCATTGCTGATGTCGCGGTACAACGCCGACTTCGACGGATCGCCTTCGAACAGCTCGCGGAAGCGGCCGCGGAAGCGCGTCCGCGCCGCATCGTCCTGCGGGAACTCGCGCGCCGGCAGCAGCCGCACGTTCGGAACGGGATAAAGCGTGCGCTGGCTGTCGACATCGAAGCTCTTGATCGATTCGATCTCCTCGTCGAACAGATCGATGCGGTAGGGCAGCGCGCTTCCCATCGGAAACAGGTCGATCAGCCCGCCGCGAACACTGAATTCCCCCGCCGCGACGACTTGTGTGACGTGCTGGTAGCCGCCGAGGGCGAGCTGCGAGCGCAAGGCGTCGACGTCGAGCTTCTCTCCCTGCGCGAGAAAGAAAGTGAACGCGGCGAGGTACGACGGTGGCGCGAGACGGTACAGCGCGGTCGTCGCAGCGACGAGCAGGACATCGCATTCGCCGCGCGACGCGCGGTAGAGTGTAGCGAGCCGCTCGGACACGAGGTCCTGGTGCGGCGAGAAGTGATCGTAGGGCAGCGTCTCCCAGTCGGGCAGCGTGGCGACGCGCAACCCCGGCGCGAACCACGCGATTTCCTCGGCGAGCCGCTGTGCGGCGAGCGCCTCCGCGCAAATGACCGCGATGAGCTCACCGCGCTCGGCGGCGGAGGTCGCGTACTGCGCGAGGGCGAGCGCGTCCGCCGAGCCCATCAACGGCGGTGCGACCGCTTTCCGGTTCGCGCCGGGCGGTTGCGGCAGCAATCGCGGCAGGTTCGGCAGCGAAGCCGCGCGTGCGGGGCGCGACGACGACAGATTGAGCGGTGAATTCAAGGACAAAGCCGGTCGAAACAACCGTGTGGGACAAGGAATTATACGTGGCGTTCGCTACCGCGCCCGATCGCTCCTCGGCGATAATGGGCCATGGCGATTCCTTCCACGGCGTCCCCGGCGCGAACCGTTTCTCCGTACCTGCAGCTGACGCTGACGCCGTTCTTCTGGGCGTGCAACTGGGTCCTCGGCCGCGGATTGCACGCCGAGACCCCACCGATGGCGATGACTCTCTACCGCTAGGTGTTTGCCATCGTTTTCATGCTTCCGTTCGCCTTGCCGCAGGTGCGCCGCCAATGGCCGCTGATCCGCCTCGCATCGCGTATATTTTCTGGAATCGCGGCGTCGATCAGGTCGGGGCGAGCGTTGCCGGCCTGTTCGTGCATCTCATGCCGGTGTTCAGGACGATCCTCGCGTGGATCTTTCTCGGCGAACGGCTGCAGCTCTTCCACGTTGCCGGCATCGCGGTCATCCTGACCGGCATTTACGTGACCAGTCGCACGGCCGTGCCGCCTGTTCCCGCCGCGCCCGATTAGCGGTTACCAGGTTAGCGCGCTCGCTCGTCGAGTATGCACCCGGAATTTCGCGTCGCGGTTCAGGTGGTCGTCTGGCGGCCGTATCGGTCGTCGAAGCGCACGATGTCGTCCTCGCCGACGTACTCGCCGCACTGCACCTCGATGAGGAGCAGCGGCTCCACGCCCGGATTTTCCAGCCGGTGCCGGTTTCCGACGGGGATGAAGGTCGACTCGTTGACGCCAATGGCGTAGACGCGATCGCCGTTGGTAACGCGCGCTTCGCCCTGAACGACGACCCAGTGCTCGCTGCGGTGCTTGTGCGCCTGCAGCGACAGCGCCGCACCGGGCTTGACCTCGATGCGCTTGATCTTGAAGCCCGGTCCTTCCTGCAGCACGGTGAAGGCGCCCCACGGCCGCATGACCGTCCTGTGCACGCGATAGGCTTCGTTGCCGCGTGCCTTCAACTCGCCGACGACTTCCTTCACCCGTTGCAGCTGATCGCGATGCGCGACGAGCACGGCGTCGGGCGTGTCGACGATGAACAAACCGTCGACGCCGACGGTGGCGACAACGCGGTCCTGGGCGTAGACGTAGGTGTCCCGCGTCGCGATCGCAACGCGCTCGCCCTGGCCGCGATTGCCCTCGGCATCACGGGTCACCAGGTCCGAGATCGCCTGCCATGAGCCCACGTCGCTCCAGTCGAAGGCCGCGCGGACGACTGCGACCTCGGTCGCTTTCTCCATCACTGCGACGTCGAACGAGACATTGGGCACCGATGCGAACAGCGCCGGGTCGATCTCGAGCATGCTGTCCTGGAGGTGGCCGCGCAAGGGCTCCCAGACGGCATGCACCGCGTCGAGCAGATCGACGGCGTGGCGCTCGAATGCCGAGAGCACCGCAGCCGCAGTGAAGCAGAACATGCCGGAATTCCAGACGTAACGGGAGTCGGCCGCGTAGCGCGTCGCGTCGGCGAGCGGAGGCTTCTCGATGAAACGTCTGGCGCGAAACGTGTCGGCAACGGCCAGCGCTTCGCCCAGTTCCAGATAGCCGTAGCCGGTTTCCGGGCCGGTCGGGGCGATACCGAACGTCGTGAGCCAGCCTTCGCGCGCGAGCGCTGCGGCCCGCGCGGCCGCGGCGGCGAAAGCCGCGCGGTCGCAGATCAGGTGATCGGCGGGCAGCACCAGCAGCATCGCATCGGGACCGAATACCGCGTTCGCGTACAGCGCGCCCAGCGCGACTGCCGGCCCCGTATTCCGGGCAAACGGCTCCAGCAGATACGCGATGCGCTGCGGGAGCGCAGCGCCCGCGCCGGCATAGGCATCCCGGGTCTGGAAGTAATAGTCGCGATTGGTGACCGTCACGATGCCCGCAACGTCGGGCAACGCGACGGCGCGCAGGAACGTGCGGGCGAGCAGAGTGTCTCCGTCGGCACCGTCGGCCGGCAGCGGGAGGAAAGGCTTCGGTGCGGCTTCGCGCGACAGCGGCCACAGCCGCGCGCCGGCACCGCCGGAAAGGATGATCGGGACCAATGCCATCGGCGGAGTCAGGTTCTGGGGATCGTTCTGCGACCCCGCGGATTGTACCCGAGTGTCGTCGTATTGACGGATCGCCGCTGCGCCGATACCGTTTCCACTTCCGGGGAGGCAACGGTGTCCGAACAGAGTTCCGACGCGATCAAGCTCGTCCGTCACTTCCGCCAGATCCTCCTCTGGCCCCTGCAGCTGCAGCCGATCCGCAGCGGGGCGCAGATTCAGGAGCCCTGGGACATTTTGAAGCGGGCGAGCGCGGACAATCCGTGGTCTGAGTCGAGAGACGAATTCAGTTGCGATCCGGCGCAGTTTCAGGAACGGCACTACAGCGAGTTCGTCACGTTTCTCCCCTACGTGCGGAGCTTTTTGTACGGCGAAGGCAAGGCTGCCAGCGCGATGGGGGCCATGGAGTCGCCCATCCGGGTATTTCGCCGCACCGACGTGGCCAAGGTGCGCATGACGTTTCCCGGTGCCGCCTCCGAGACGATCACGTTCGATGTCGCGCATATCGATTTGTGTCTGTTCTACGACATCGATGTCGCCATCCTCGTCGTCGAGATCTTCGGCCGCGATTTGAGCCTTGCTCGCGTGCAGGAGACGATGTATCGCTTCGGCCGGGCCTATCCCACGTACTGGCGGGAAGACAACTTCGGCGGGCATTGCCTTGCGCGCGCCGCGTGGCTCGCCAGAGACGGCAGCGTGCTGGCAGTATCCGATTACGAGCAGCGCGAGCGATTCTTGAGCTTCGTCGGTCAGCACCGCGCGCCTTACTTTGCCTCGCACTGGCAGTTTCTGCTCAAGCCTCTGGTGCCGGACCACGGCGCAGAAAAGGGGCTGATTCGCTACCGGCAGGTGGAATACAGCCGGATGCCGTTGCTCGCGTACCTGGCGATGGACGACGTCCGTGCTCTATCGCGCGCGGACTTCGTGCGGCTCGGCCTCGTCAGCGCGCCGGGCGCGTCGGACGCGCTGCCGTACTCGGCGCATTACGTGCGCGACTTCGAAACGCGGTATTGTTACGACCAGTTCTGGAACGAAGAACGCACCGGGCGCCCCGGCACGCGGTTCATGTCCTGCGGCCACGCGTTCGTCATGGTGGGCGACGCGAACGACGCATTCTTCGTCGACAGCGACGCGGGACTGCTGGGACAGTTCCGGCACCAGTACTTCCTGCTGTTCCTGATTCCGCATTTCCACAAGGCAGCGCTGCTGATGCTCTCCGACCGCATGGTGCACGCGCTCAACAGGCTCGACATCCAGGATGCGGAATCGGTCAAGCGCTTCAAGCGCATCATCCGGCAGCTGCTGGAGATCTTCCTGCGCTTCACGCACCGCTACTGGTTTCACGAAGTCTCCGACCAGCCGCAAGCGAAGGAGCTCTATCGGATGACGGCATCCTATCTCGGCGCGGACCGGTTATACGACGAGATCAGGGACGAGATCGAGGACATGAGCAGCTATCTCGAAAGCGACACGCTGCGCCGGCAGGCCAACACGGTCGTGCGCCTGACGGTGGTGACGGCTTTCGGGCTGATCGGGACGGTGGTGACCGGGTTTCTGGGGATGAACCTCATCGCCCTTGCCGAAGCCTCGATGCTGGAGAAGATCGGCTATTTCATGATCGTGCTCGTTCCGACGACGGCGGTAACCTTCTACACGATCGTCAAGTCCAAGCGGCTGTCGGACTTCCTCGAGGCGATCTCCGACGAGCGACTGCCCTCGTCCGCCAAATTCAGATCGCTTCTCGACGTGTGGAGAAAAGCGCCCCGGCCGCATGCTTGAGGGCCTCGCGCGATCTTGCGTTTTCATCGTATTGACGAATCGCCGGCGTGCCGATACCGTGTCCGCTCGCGCGTGAGTGCCGCCGCAGCCATCGATCGTACCGCCTTAAGTCGATGCCGACTTCGTCTCCTGCCTCGCCGATCCACGGCGTCTGTCCTGTACTCGTGACGCCGTTCAGCGCCGACGGCGCGCCCGATGCGGCCGCGCTCGCGCGCGTTGTCGAATTCACGATCGCTGCAGGCGCGGATGCCGTCGTGTACCCCGGCGTCGCCAGCGAAGTCGAGCAGCTCGCCGACGCAGAGCGCGATCGACTGCTCGACGTTGTCGCTGCGACGGTGGGTGGTCGCGTACCGATGATCGTCGGCGCGAGCGCGGCCGATGCGGAGGCGACGCTGCGCCACCTGACCAAGGCGAAGCGCCTTGGCGCCGCGGCGGCGATGGTGATGGCCCCGGCGCGGCTTGGCGGCGACGTCGCGCCTTTGATCGAGCACTACCGACGGATCGGTGAGACCGCCGCGGTGCCAATCATGCTGCAGAATGCTCCGCCGCCTGCCGGCGGCGGTTTCGACGCAGCCGCGGTCGCGCAGGTCGTCGCCCGTGTGCCGGCGGTGCGCTACGTGAAAGAAGAAGCGATGCCTTGCGGCCAGCGCATCACGGCGCTGCTCGCACGCCAGGAAATCGCCGCCGCGCCACACTTCGCCGGCGTGCTGGGCGGAGCCGGCGCGCGCTATCTGCTGGACGAACTCGCGCGCGGCGCGATCGGCACGATGCCCGCGTGCGAGCTCACTGACGTGCACGTCCGGATGGTGAGAGCGTGGCGTGCAGGAGATTCCGCACTCGCCCGGACGCTTTACAACCGCACGCTACCGCTGCTCAACTTTCAGGCCGTGTTCCGCTGGCCCGCAACCAAGGAGGTGCTCAAGCGCCGCGGCGTGATCGACGACGCCACAGTCCGTGCGCCCGGGCCGAAGCTCGACGCGCAGGATCAGGTCGAGCTCGATACCATGCTCGCCGAGATCGACGATCTGCTGACCGCTTTTCCAGCAGTGCGCGAGCGCGAGGCCGTGCGATGAGATTTCGATCAGGCGTAACCCGGGCTGAGCGTAGCGATGCCCGGGAGATTGCACTAGCGCGGCGACGCCCTGGGCATCGCGCTCCGCGCTCAGCCCGGGCTATGTCATTGAAGGGGGAGCTATGAAACGATTTTTTCTTGCGGCATTGTCGCTACTCGCGGCGGCGTTGTGTCCGTTGCCTCTGTCGGCGCAGAACACGACGCTCGATTTTCCGAGCTGGCAGGCGGAGGACCCGGGCTTCGCCGAATGGTGGAAAGCGTTGATCCAGGACTACGAGGCGAAACATCCGGGCGTGAAGATCAAGCTCTACTCGATCCCGTTCGTCAACTACGTGAATCAGCTCACCGTGCGCTTCGCCGGGCGCAACCCGCCGGACATCGTGCACCTCCCGACGCGCAACTTCGCAAGCTTCGCGAGCCAGCAGTGGCTGGAGCCGATCGATGACTTGATCAAGACGACCGACATCCCGGCCAGGTGGTCGCCGCTGCAGAGCGAGATGGTATGGGACGGCAAGACCTATGGCCTGCTGCTCTTGCCCTACGGCAACCTGCTCTACTACAACGAGAAGATCCTGCAGGACGCGGGGGTGAAAGTTCCGGCGACGCCGGCCGAGTGGCTCGACGCGATGGCCAAAACAACCAACCGCGACAAGGGCGTATTCGGGCTGGTCACGACGACCGCCGAGCACCCTAACATGTTCATCGACGCCGCGACCTGGGTGCTCGGAGAGAAGCAGAACTGGCTCAAGGGCAACAAGTACAGCTTCACCGACCCAGGCGTCGTCGCGGCAATGGAACAGTTCCGCAAATCGCTGTCCTATGCGCCACCGGGAACGAACTCGACCGTGGCGCGCCAGCTCTTCATCGATGGCAAGGCCGCGTTCCTGCGCGACGGGCCGTGGGTGTGGGCGACGCTGCAGAAAGCCAAAGCGGAGACCCGTCCTTCGCTCAAGATGACACAGCTCCCGTTTCCGGTGATCACCGGCGGCGCCAGCAACAGCCTGCACATGCCCGCGAAGATCGATCCGCAGAAGCGGAAGCTCGTCTGGGAGCTCATCGTTCTCGCGGCGAGCCCGCAATGGCAGGAGAAATACGTGCAGTTGACCGGCTCGCCCGCGGGACGTGTCGGTACGATCAGCGCCGAGCAGGCGAAGCGCGACCCGCATCTCGCCGCGATCACGCAAGCCGCGGAGAAGGCGGAGAACCTGTTTCCGACCCAACGCGAGCTACGCGAGAACTACAACGAGTTCGCGACGCTCTTCAGCCGCGCCGTCGTGCGCATGCTGTCTTCCTCGCAACCGACCGAGGCTATCCTCGCCAACCTGCAGAAAGAGCTGAACGCGGCCGTGCCGCTGCCATGATCGGGCGGTCGCGCTGGGTCGGGTACGCGCTGCTCACCCCCGCGCTCGTCGCGGTCGGCTTCCTCATCGGCTATCCGCTGTACCTGGTCATCACCACGAGCTTCCGCCTAGGCAAGACGCTCGATGTGCTGCGGTTGTCCGCGTTACCCGCCGGGTTCGGAAACTACCGGACAGTACTTGGGAGCGATGCGACCTGGCACAGCGTCGGGGTAACGCTCGTCTATCTCGTGGGAACGATCGGGCCCGCGTTCGCCATCGGCTTGTTGACCGCGTTGCTGCTCAACCGCGCGTTTCCCGGCCGGCGCTGGTTGCGGAGCTTCATCCTGCTCCCCTGGGCGGTTCCAGGCGTGATCGTCAGCATCGTGTTTCTGTGGCTGCTGGACGGCTCTTTCGGCGTCGTCAACGCGCTGCTCCGGCAAGCCGGCTGGCTCTCCACCGATCTTGCCTGGTTTGCCAACGATGATACGGCGCTTGGCGCGGTGATCGTGGCGACGGTCTGGAAGGCGTACCCGTTTTTCACGCTTACGCTGCTCGCGGCGCTGCAGGCGATCCCGGCGATCCTGTACGAAGCGGCGCGCGTCGACGGGGCGACCGCCTGGCAGCGCTTCCGGCACATCAGCTGGCCGGGCATCCGCGCAGCCGCCGTGCTCGCCGCGATTCTCAACACGCTCTGGGCGCTGCGCGAGTTCGACATCATCTACGTCACGACCGGCGGCGGTCCGGACCGCGCCACCGAGACGCTGGCGGTGCGCATCTATCAGGAAGCGTTCGCGTTCTTTCGCATGGGCACCGCGTCGGCGCTCGGAGTGCTGACCATGATCCTTGCCGCGCTGCTCGCGCTGGCGTCGATGCGCACGCTGCGGCGGGAGTATTTCTGATGCGCAGCATGGTCGTTCCCGCGCAAGCGGAAACCCAGTGTCTTTCCTCAAGCGCCGCTGGGTCCCCGCTCAGTTACGTCAGTAAGCGGGGACGACGGACACGTTCATGACCCGCTCGCGCCCTTGGCTGCTCGCTCTGGCTGCGCTGGTGATCGCTGCGATCGTGCTGTTCCCGATCTACTGGATGCTCCTCACCGCATTGCTGCCGAGCGAGCTCACCCGTTCGCGCGTGCCAGTGCTGCTGCCCAGACTGTCGGAGATTAGCTTCGATGCCTTCGCGGCCGTGCTCTCGCGCAAGCCTGTTCTGACCTGGCTCGGCAACAGCATCGGGGTCACGCTCGGTGCAACGGTGGTGAGTCTGACGATCGCCACACTCGCCGGTTACAGTTTGTCGCGCTTCAGAAGCCGCGCCCAGCAGGGGGCGGGGTTCGCGCTGCTGACGTCCAAGATGCTGCCCGCGAGCCTGATCGTCATTCCATTCTTCATCGGCTTTTCGACCTTCGGTCTGATCAATCATCGACTCGGACTCGTGCTCGCCAATGCTGCGGTCGGCGTGCCGTTCGCGACGTGGCTCATGAAGGGGTTTTTCGACGGAATCCCACGCGAGATCGAGTTGGCGGCGATGCTCGACGGCTGCAACGGCGCGCAAGCGGTATGGTACGTCGTGCTGCCGCTGGCTCGCCCGGGCCTCGCGGCGTGCGCGACGTATCTCGCGATCGTGACCTGGTCGGATTTCGTCTTCGCGCGAACGCTGGTGAGCGATCCCGACCTCTGGATGCTGACCGTCGGCATGCAGTCGTTCCTCGGCGAGTATCTGGTTGACTGGCCGAGCCTGATGGCGGTAGGCACGCTCTCGCTGGCGCCGATGTTCGTGCTCTTCCTGCTGCTCGAGCCGTTCCTGGTCAGCGGCATGACGCAGGGCGCGTTGGCGAATTGATGCCTTAGATGGCCGCGACGATCCGCTCGGTCGAGCCCATCGTCGTCGCGTTGCCGCGCGAAGTGCCCTACCTCGGTCCGCTGGGCCCGGGCGAGAGCGTCAACGAGCGCGGCTACTTCGTTCGCGCAGGCAATCGGACGATCTATCCGGTGTTCGATCGCTCGGTGCTGGTGAAGGTCACGAGCACGGACAGCGCGGTCGGCTGGGGCGAGACCTACGGCATCGTCGCGCCGCAGGCGGTCGTGGCGATCGTCGAGGATGTGCTCGCGCCGCGCCTTACCGGACGCGAGCCTGACGACGTCGCCGCGCTTTGGGAAGAGCTCTACGCGCTCATGCGCGTGCGCGGGCACTGGAGCGGGTTCTTTACGGATGCACTGGCCGGAGTCGACATCGCGCTCTGGGATCTCAAGGGCAAGCTCACAGGGCGACCGGTCTATGAGCTCCTCGGCGGCAAGCGCCGCGACCGGATCCCGGCGTACGCGTCGGGGCTGCCGCGCGCGACGCTGGACCAGCGCGTGGCGCTCGCGCGTGAGCTTTTCGCGCAAGGGTTTCGCGGGATCAAGTTCGCCGCCGCTGTCTCGGGCGAAGGTGTTATCGACGAAATGCGCGCGCTGCGCGACGCGCTCGGCCCCGACGCCGACGTCATGGTCGATTTGCACTGGCGCTACACGCCCGCCGAAGCGATCGCGCTGATCGAGGCACTGGAGCCGTGGCACCCGTATTTCGCGGAAGCGCCGTGCGCCCCGGAGGATATCGACGGGCAATCCGAAATCGCCGCGCGCGTCGTCGTGCCCATCGCCGGCGGCGAGGAGTGGAGCACGGTCTATCAGGTGCGGCCGCGGCTCGCGCACGGCTGCGTCAGTATCGTCCAGCCGGAAGTCGCGCACACGGGACTCTCGCAGTTCGTGGCGATCGGACAGCTCGCCGCCGAGCACGGCGTGGGCGTGATCCCTCACGCAACGATCGGTGTGGGCATCTTTCACGCCGCCAGCCTGCACGGCGCGGCAAGCCTTAAAGAGATTCCTTACCACGAACATCAGCACTCGATCTTCGACGCCAATCTCCGTTTCGTCGAGACGCGGATGCGTTGCAGCAACGGGTTTTTCGAGCTGCCCGAAGGACCCGGGCTGGGCATCGAGCCCAAGCCCGAGCTCTGGGACCATGTCGTGCACCCGTGGTTCTAATCTTGCATAGGGCGTCTTCCGCCCCAATTTAGTCTTCGTGACATCGGCCGCGGCCGGGAACCTGAGCGCTGCGGTGGTATCATAAGTACTCCAGCGTGCGAGCATCGTTGAAGAGGCTCGCCGCAGAACCGGTTACCGGGGGCGACCTGGTTTCGACGGGGACTGCGAAGCAGCGCGGGGCATGCCAAGGTGCAGAACCTTGTGAATCCTCTGCAATCGCAAACTTAACTGCGAACGACGAAACATACGCTCTGGCGGCTTAATCCCGCTGGACCTCGCACCGGGCGGCGCTCAGCTCGGGTGATGAAACTGGCAACAGCGTAGTCACAGCGGGGACATTTCGAGCGATCGCGTGCGCCCGGGTCACTTGGGCGACACGTCAAAGCTAGGTGACTGGCATCGGCGTCGCCTGTCCGTCAGTGGCGCCGGAGCGAGAGCAAAATGACGAGGCTAAGCATGTAGTCCTGCATGTGTAGCGTTTTCGGACGCGGGTTCGATTAGTAAGATAGTCGCCTCTGTCCGCAAGGGCAGAGTGACAACGGGGCTCACATCGGCGAACCCTGCAAACCGCACGGCGGAAATGCCGCCGGCGGAATGGCGACGCCGAGGGGTAGGAAGAGGGCGAACCTCAGGCCTGCCCTGTAGAGACTCATAGACCGGCTGACAGTGCGTAAGCGCAATGAGCCGGCACTAGGATTCGTCCGCAACAATGGACGGATAACACGCCCCGCATCCTGTGCGCAGGATGAAGGCATAGTCCGGCCCGTCTCGAAAGAGATGGATCAGCTGTCCCGCCGCCTCCACCATCACACGCCGCTCGCGCGATCGAGCGGCGTTTTCTTTTTCTCATTCTTTCCTATACTGAAGTGCATGGGGCGTTATCGCACTATGGCTAATCTTGACCCACGCGATGCTGCGTACGTCGCAGGATTGATCGATGGCGAAGGAACAATTACGCTGAGTCGCGAGCATCGCAACGAGAATAGGCGCCTTGTTGTGAGCATCGCGAGTACGGAGCTTTGCATGCTCGAATTTGTTGCCGAGCGTACCGGTTGCGGCAAGATCACGAACAAATGCACGACAAGCAGTCGACACACGCCAAGCTTCGCGTACCGCCTCACAAATCGGCAAGCGCTTGAGCTCCTACGCCAAGTAATGCCGTACCTGCGGTCCTATAAGGCGACTCGGGCCGCCCTCACGCTTCAGCACTATCAGGCCCTCACTCCGCGCAATGGGCGATATACCGCCAGCCTGAAATTGGCGAGACAAGAATTCGAAGCGACCTTCCTGGAGACAAGAAAAATTGGAGAAGATAGTGCTGTCTTCGGAAGGGCACGCGCCTATCCGACCCGCTAGCAAGGCGTCGACGATCAGCCTCGCAGGGTCACAGATCCCGCCGCCTCCACCATCACACGCCACTCGAGCGATCGAGCGGCGTTTTTTCTCTTGCGCGTTCGGCTCGGCCACCTCGCTAAGGTTTCTGAAACGCTTCAGCCGAACAACGCGTTCGATGTCGTCCGCGTAACCCCCGCATCGCGCATGCGCTCCCACGCCGCCGTCAGCGAGTCGCCGGTATCGATTGCGCGGCACGCGTCCTCGATGACGACCACCTCGAAGCCGGCTTTCCGTGCATCGACCGCCGAGTACGCGACACAGAAGTCGGTGGCAAGACCCGCGAGAAAGACGCGACGGAATCCGCGCTCGCGCAGATACCCCGCGAGGCCGGTGAGCGTCACGCCGTCCGCCTCGCAGAACGCCGAGTAGCTGTCGATTTCGCGGCGATAGCCTTTGCGCACGATGAGCTCGGCCTTGGGTATCGAGAGCGCGGGTGAGAACTCCGCACCGAACGATCCCTGGACGCAATGGTCCGGCCAGAGGATCTGCGCTCCATAGGGCAGCGTGATCGTTTCGAAGGCAGCCCGTCCGGGATGACTCGAAGCGAAGGAGAGATGCCCGGGGGCGTGCCAATCCTGGGTCAGGGCGACGTGCACGAAGCGCTGCGCAAGGGCGTTGGCCAACGGCACGACCGCGTCGCCTTCGGGGACCGCCAGCGCGCCGCGGGGCAGAAAGTCGTTCTGCACGTCGACGACGAGCAGGAGGTCGCGATCGGAGGGTTTTGCGAGCATCCGGCTATGCTAGCGCAGTCGAGCCGCGAAAATTAGACATCGGCAGTCCCGCGCAGTCGGCGATGTAGCTCGATTTTCTACGCAAATAGACATAGTTACGGGAACGCCCTCGATTGCCTTGAAGTTGCTTGTAGACCTCAGATGCAGTCCTACAGATCGGTAACAACCTCCTACACGCGAAAGAGCAGGCGTCCGATTGACGGTCCGGCACGACAGGCTCGACCATCGACGCACGCACTGAGGGGGTGGGGGATGGGCGCAATTCGGCGACATCCCGCCAGACGCCGGCGTGCCAATTCGGAGGGGTCATGAACACGAATAAGCGTCAATTGTTCCCGTGGCGGCCGCTTGCCGCCGCGCTGAGCATCATGTTCTTCGCGACCGGCGTATCACTCGCCGCAGACGTGAAAGTAACGCTCTCCGGCGACCAGGAAGTCCCGCCGGTCAAGACCGAGGCGTCGGGAAGCGGCACGATCACGGTCAATGCGGACAAGACAGTCAGCGGCAGCGTTACGACCAAAGGCATCACGGCTACTGCAGCGCATATTCACGAGGGCGCCGCCGGCAAGAACGGCGGTGTGATCGTACCGCTGGCCAAGGACGGCGACAGCACGTGGAAGGTGGGGGCAGGCGCCAAGTTGACCGATGCGCAATACGCAGCGTTTCAGAAGGGCGACACATACGTCAATGTGCACAGCGCCAAGAATCCGGACGGCGAAATTCGCGGCCAGCTGAAGCCCTAACGGCGCGCGCAACCAAGGCAGGAGGTCGCATGAAATCGATTCTCGACCCGACGTTCAAATACACGCCGAGCGTTCAGACCGACGTCAGAAAGACCTTCGCTAGAATCCGTCGCGAGCTGCGCGCCCAGGAAGCCAAGGCGGGCACAGAAGCGGAGATCCGGGCCAACGTCGTATCGCTCGCGCGCCGGCAAGCCCTGCCGGCCGGCGCGCGCTAGGTCGACGCTCGCGACTTAAGGCTGCTCGAGTGACCCGCTCGAATGCGGGTCACTCGAACGGCAACCCCACGTAATTCTCGGCCAGCGTGATCGCCTTCGGGCGCGAAGTGGTCACGTAGCCAAGTTCCGCCAGCTGCAAGCGCTCCTGGAACGGATCATTTCCCGGGAACTGGTGCAGCATCGAAGTCATCCACCACGAAAAATGCTCGGCGCGCCAGATCCGCGAGAGCGCCGTCTCCGAGTAGCGGTCGAGCAGATCGTGGCGGCCTTCACGAAAGAACGCAACCAGGGCGCGGGCGAGCACGCGTACATCGGCGACCGCGAGGTTGAGACCCTTGGCGCCCGTTGGCGGCACGATGTGCGCCGCGTCGCCGGCAAGGAACAATCGGCCGTGCTGCATGGGCTCGCAGACGAAGCTGCGCATCGCGATGATGTTCTTCTGGATGATCGGCCCTTCGTGCGGCGCCCAGCCATCGCGGGTCGCCAGCCGAGCACGGAATTCGGCCCAGATGCGCTCGTCCGGCCAGTTGGCGATGTCGTCGTGCGGATCGCATTGGAAATATAGCCTCTGAAGATCGGGCGAGCGTGTGCTCACCAGCGCAAAGCCGCGCGCGTGATGCGTGTAGATCAGCTCGTGCGAAGACGGCGGCGCCTGGGTAAGTATCCCGAACCAGCCGAATGGATAGACTCGCGTGTAATCGGAGCGTGCCGATGACGGTATCGCCGGGCGGCAGACGCCGTGAAAACCGTCACAGCCCGCGATGAAGTCGCAGGCGAGTTCCTCGCTCGCGCCGGCGTCGCGGAAGCGGATCTTGGGCGTCGTGCGGTCGAAATCGTGGACGCTCACATCGGCAGCCTCGAAGACGATCTTGCCACCGGCGGCGAGCCGCGCCGCGACCAGATCCTTTATGACCTCATGCTGGGCGTAGACGGTGATTGCCTTGCCGCCGGTCAGCTCGGAGAGATCGATGCGATGGCCACGGCCGGCGAACCGCAATTCGATGCCGTGGTGAACCGCCCCTTCGCGCTGCATGCGTTCGCCGACGCCGATCGCCTTGAGCAGATCGACGGTGCCCTGCTCGAGCACGCCCGCGCGGATGGTCGCTTCGATGTCCGCGCGGCTCCGATTCTCGAGCACGACCGACTCGATGCCTTCGCCGTGCAGCAGATGCGAAAGCAGGAGCCCGGCGGGGCCCGCGCCGACGATGCCTACCTGGGTGCGCATCGGGTTTCCTCCTTTGAAGCGCTGCTGTCGTACCCCCGATCTTGCATGGCATGGTAGCCGCGCCGCCGCGGCCTGCGCAACCGCTGCGTCCCTTACAAGCTCGTTATCGGGTCGCTGGCGCGCGGGGATACCCGCACCGCAGCGGCGATCGCGAAGCGATTGTGTAATAATCGCGCGCGGGGCGCGTCGAACGCGCCCCTGTTTTTCGAGGGACTCTCCGCTCATGCCGCTAAGCAAGAACACCATGTCGGCGCAAAGCCGTCGCCTGGCGTCGATGGCCGCTGCGCATTGCGTGCTTGCGCTTTTCACCGTGGCGCTACTCACCGCGTGCGGCAAGGACGATGCTGCATCGCGCGCAGCGGCCACCGCACCGGCCGCGGTGCCGGTGCATATCGCCAAGGTCGAGCCGAAGCGTGTCCCCATCCGGTTCGACATCGTCGGGCAGGTCGAGGGCTCGAAGCAGGTCGAGGTGCGCGCGCGCGTTTCCGGCATCCTGCAGAAACAGTTCTACCGCGAGGGCGATCCGGTGAAAGAGGGCGCGCCGCTGTTCGAAATCGATCGCGCGCCGTACGAGGTTGCGCTCGCGCAGGCGAGGGCGCAGCTTGCGCAGGCGACGGCGCAAATCGAGCAAGGGCGGCGTGAGGAAGCGCGGCTGAAGCCGCTGGTGGCCGATCGTGCCGTGAGTCGCAAGGAATACGAAGACGCGACGTCGACACGGCAATTCGCGGAAGCGGCCATTCAGCAGGCCAACGCCGCCGTGCGCCAAGCCGAGCTCAATCTGTCGTACACCAACGTGACCGCGCCAGTCGCGGGCATCAGCGGGCGCGCGGAACGTTCGATCGGGACGCTGATCACGACCGACCCGGCGGGCAGCCTGCTCACGACTATCAATCAGGTGACGCCGATATGGGTGCGCTTCAGCCTGGCCGAGACTGATCTCGCGAAGCTTCCGGGTGGACGGCTGTCGCGAGCAACGCCGGTCGACGTGCAGCTCGTGCTTCCCGACGGCTCGCCTTATCCAACGAAGGGCCGCCTCAATTTCGCCGCCACCGCGCTCGACGCAAGGCTCGGCACACAGCAACTGCGCGCCGAGTTCGACAATCCGCGCGAGCAGCTTCTCCCCGGCCAGTTCGTCACCGTGCGTATCGTCGCCGGCGAGCGGGACAACGTGTTCGTCGTTCCGCAAGCAGCAGTGGTGCAGACCGAGAAGACGTATCTCGTATTCGTCGTCGACGCCGAAGGCAAGGCGCAGGCGCGGCCGGTGAAGACCGGCGACTGGATCGGCAGCGACTGGGTGATCATGTCTGGGCTCAACGCCGGCGACAAGGTCATCGTCGACAATCTGTTGAAGATTCGGCCCGGCGTACCGGTGACCGAAGCGCCGGCGGCGAGCGCTGCGCCGGCGCAGCCTTCGGCATCCGGCGCACCGGCGAAGTAGGGACGGCGACCGTGTCTTTCTCGCAGTTCTTCATCAACCGGCCGATCTTCGCCGGCGTCATCTCGATCATCATCACGCTCGCGGGACTCATCGCCTCGCAGGTGCTCCCGGTCGCGCAGTATCCGGAGATCGCGCCGCCGACAGTCGTGATCACGGCCAACTATCCGGGCGCGAGCGCCGAGACGCTGGCGCGCACCGTCGCGGCTCCGATCGAGGAGCAGCTCTCCGGCGTCGAGAACCTCTCTTACTTCAGCTCGACGGCCGCGACCAACGGCACGCTGACGATCGCCTGCACGTTCGAGGTCGGCTCGAACGCGGACAAGGCGGTGATCGACGTCAACAACCGCGTCGCGATCGCGCTGCCGCGGCTCCCCGACGTCGTGCGGCAGACCGGCGTGGTCGCGCAAAAGCGTTCGACCGACATCCTGCTCGTCATCGCTCTTACGTCGAACGACCCGCGCTACGACACGCTTTATCTCAGCAACTACGCCACGATCAACATCCTGGACGAGCTCAAGCGCATTCCCGGTGTCGCCGACGCAACCATATTCGGCGCGCGCGACTACTCGATGCGCATCTGGCTCAACCCCGCGAAAATGTCGCAGCTCAGCATTACCGCCACCGACGTCGCGAGCGCGATCTCGGCTCAGAACTATCAGTATGCCGCCGGCAAGATCGGCGCCGAGCCGGCACCAGCCGGGCAGGCGCTCGTCTACACCGTCACCGCTCGTGGGCGCCTCGAGGACCCCGCCGATTTCGGCAATATCGTGCTGCGCTCCACCGGTCCCGGCGGCGCACTGCGCGTCCGCGACGTGGCGCGGATCGAGCTGGGCGCCGTGAGCTACGACGCATTCACCAACCTCGACGGCCAGCCGACCGTTGGCATTGCGGTGTTCCTGCAGTCGGGCGCGAACGCGCTCAAGGTCGCCGACTCGGTGCGCGTCGGCATAGCGCGTCTGGCGCAGACCTTCCCGCAGGGCGTGACGCAGCTTATCCCGTTCGATACGACGCGTTTCGTGCAGCAGTCGATCCACGAGGTGGTCATTACGCTGAGCGAGGCGGCGTTTCTGGTGTTGTTGGTCGTGTTCGTGTTTCTGCAGAGCTGGCGCGCGACGCTGATCCCGATCATCGCGGTGCCGGTGTCGCTTATCGGTGCGTTCGCCGGGCTCATGCTGTTTGGCTTCACCTTGAACACGCTGACGCTGTTTGCGATCGTGCTTGCAACCGGGATCGTCGTCGACGATGCCATCGTGGTGCTGGAAAACGTCGAGCGGCTGATGGCGGAGAAGAAGCTCTCGCCCAAGGACGCGGCGATCGAGTCGATGCGCGAAGTAACCGGTGCGATCGTCGCTATCGAGCTGGTTCTGGTGTCAGTGTTCGTGCCGGTCGCGTTCCTCGGCGGGCTCGCCGGCAAGCTGTACCAGCAATTCGCGGTCACGGTGGCGACCGCGGTCACGATCTCCGGCGTGGTCGCGCTGACGCTCACGCCCGCGCTGTGCGCGCTGCTGCTGAAACCCCAGCACATCGAGAACCGTCTGTTCCGGCCGTTCAACCGTTCGTTCGCTTGGCTGACCCGCTTCTATCTCTCCTGCGTGCGGGTCACGGCACGCCACCGGGTCATCGCGCTTCTCGCCTTCGCCGCAATCCTCGGCGTCGATGCGCTGCTGTTCAGGACAGTGCCCGGCGGGTTCGTCCCACCGGAGGATCAGGGCTACATCATCGGCTCGCTCACGCTGCCGGACGGCGCGACCCTGCAGCGCACGGCGCAACTGGGCGCGACGGTGCAGAAGATCCTGCTCGGGCACCCTGCGGTCGAGCACGTTTTCGTGGTCAACGGGTTCGACGTGATCGCGGGGGCGAGCAAGACCAATGCCGCGACGATCTTCATTCCGCTCAAGCTCTGGGACGAGCGCAAGGCGACCGCCGACGACGTGGCCAAGTATGTCATCGCTCAGGGCGCGACGCTGCCGCAGGGGACGGTGCTCGCGTTCAATCCGGCGGCGATCCGCGGCCTGGGAACCGCCGGCGGATTCGAAGTGTATTTGCAGGATCGCGCCGATGCCGATCCGCAGAAGCTCTATCAGAACCTGCAGCAATTCCTGGGCGAGCTTCGCAAGCGGCCCGAGCTCACCGCCATCGCGTCGTTCTACCGGCCCACATCGCCGCAGCTCTATCTCGACGTCGACCGCGAGAAGGCGGTCGCGCTCGGTGTCCCGATCAAGGACGTCTTCGACGCGCTGCAGGCGACGATGGGCGTGCTCTACGTCAACGACTTCAACAAGTTTGGCCACACCTACCGCGTTCAGCTGCAGGCGGAAGGCGCCTATCGCGCCACGCCGGAAGACCTCGGCAATGTCTACGTGCGCTCGTCGAGCGGCGGCATGATTCCGGTGAAGGCGCTGATCAGCATAAAAAACGTGGTCGGGCCCGAGCAGCTCGAACGTTACAACGGTTTCCTCGCCGCCAAGGTGCTCGGGAACAGCGCGCCCAACGTGAGCTCCGGCCAGGCGATCGCGGCGGTCGAGGATGTCGCCGCGAAGACGCTGCCGGCCGGGTACACGATAGCCTGGACGGGTCAGGCGTTCCAGGAAAAACGCGTCGGCACGCAGTCGATCATCGCGTTCAGCTTCGCGATCGTGATGGTGTTTTTGATTCTCTCCGCCAATTACGAGCGCTGGTCGCTGCCGACCGCGGTGTTGCTCGCGGTGCCATTCGGCTTGCTCGGCGCGCTCACCGCGATCTTCCTGCGCAATTTCAGCAACGACGTCTACTTCCAGATCGGCCTGCTGGTGATGATCGGCCTAGCGGCGAAGAACGGGATCCTGATCGTCGAATTCGCGGCGCAGGAGCAGGCGAAGGGGCTCGCGCCGCTGGAGGCCGCGCTCGAAGCGGCGCGGCTGCGCTTCCGCCCGATCGTCATGACCTCGCTAGCGTTCATGCTGGGCGTACTGCCGCTGGTGCTCGCGAGCGGCGCCGGCGCGGCCGCGAGACGATCGATGGGTACGGGCGTGTTCGGCGGGATGCTCGTCGCGACCTTCATCGCCACCGTATTCATTCCGCTCTTCTTCGTGCTGCTGTCGGGGCGCAAGGCGAAGCGCGCGGCGGCGCCCGCACGCCCCGAGGAGAAACCGGCATGAACGCCGCAGGGCCGCCCCAAGGCGTGAATTGCGCCCCCTCCGGGGGCAGCGCAGCGGCGGCAGCCGCAGGCGTGGGGGTACACCAATGAATCTGCTCCGTCTGCCGATCGGTGTGACTGCACTCGCGCTCGCCGGCTGCATCGTCGGGCCGGATTACGAGCGGCCGACCGTGCCTTTGCCGGGCGCGTTCGTGGGCGCGGACGCGATAACCGCGGTTGCGGACTCCGTGCCTCCGCAATGGTGGAAGCTATTCGGTGATCCCACGCTCGACGAGCTTGTCGCGACGGCACGCGAGAACAATACCGATATTCGCCAGGCAGTCGCGCGCATCGAGGAGGCCGACGCGAACTTGCGCGCGGTCAACGCGGCGCTGTTCCCGGAGATCGATCTTTCCGGCAATGCGAACCGCACGGCTTTCAGCAACGCCGTCGCGTCACCGCCCTCCGCCGGCACGCCCAGCGTGCGCAACGATCTCCGGCTCGCGCTCACGTCATCGTTCGAGGTCGATTTCTGGGGCAAGCTTCGCCGGGCGACCGAAGCGGCGCGCGCGCAGGACCTCTCCACGCGTTATGCCCGGGAAGTCGTGACGCTTTCGATTGCGGCGTTGACCACGCAGACATATTTCTCGCTGCGCTCGCTCGACGCGCAAATCGCCTCGACCCGAGCCACGCTCGCAACGCGCGACGATACGCTCTCGATCGTGCGCCGGCGCGCCGAGGCCGGACTCGCTTCGGACCTGGATGTCCGGCAGGCGGAAGGCGCACGCTTCGATGCGGCGCTCCAGCTCGACGAGTTCACGCGGCAGCGCGAGCTTGCCGAGCACCTTCTCGCCACATTGACGGGCCAGCTCGATCTCGCGCTCGTTCCCGGCGACATTACACAGCTGCCGCGGCCCGCGGCCCCGCCTCCCGGGCTGCCCTCGACGCTGCTCGAGCGCCGCCCCGACATCCGCCAGGCGGAAGCCGACCTGATCGCCGCGAACGCCCAGATCGGTGTGGCCAAGGCCCAGCTTTTTCCCACGATTACGCTCACCGGAAACTTCGGCGGCGAGAGTGCCGCGCTCGCGGGACTGTTTACGCTGCCGGGGCGCATCTGGGCGCTCGGCGCAAATCTCTCGGCACCGATCTTCGAAGCCGGCAAGCTCAGCGCTCTGGTCGACGTGCAGCGGGCACGCCGGCAGCAATCGCTCGCGAATTACCAGAGGACGATCCAGACCTCGTTCCGCGAGGTCGTCGACGCGTTGACCAACGTGCGCCAATATGGCGCGACGGAGCGCGACGCGCAAGCCAGCGTCGATGCCGCGCGCGAGGCGTTGCGGCTCGCCACGATCCGTTACGAAGCGGGTTACACGCGGTTTCTCGATGTGCTCGATTCCCAGCGCAGCCTCAATATCTCCGAGCTGGCGCTGATTCGCAGCCGCCAGAACCTGCTGTCCGCGACCGTCGACCTGATGAAGGCGCTGGGCGGCGGCTGGCAGCCCGAGGAACGCACGGCGCGGCGCTAGGCTCCTAGGAACGTCAGGAAAGCGTCCGGCAGCGACCGCGCGAGAGCGCGAGAGACTCAACATGGCATCGCGAATCGAAGACTACGCGCTGATCGGCAACACGCGTGCTGCGGCGCTCGTGGGTCGCGACGGGTCGATCGACTGGCTTTGCGCGCCGCGCTTTGACTCGCGTGCCAGCTTCGCCGCGCTGCTCGGCGCGCGTGAGCACGGTCGCTGGCTGCTGGCGCCACGCCAGAGGCCGCGCGCCGTACGGCGTCGCTATCGGGACCAGACGCTGGTTCTCGAGACCGACTTCGAAGTCGCCTCGGGTGCGGTCCGAGTGATCGACTGCATGCCGTTATGGCCGGAGCGCACGGACGTCGTGCGCATCGTCGAATGCCTGCGCGGCCGCGTTTCGATGCACATGGAGCTCATCCTCCGCTGTGGCTATGGCATCGTGACGCCGTGGGTGCGGCGTGTCGACGACGCGCTGCTCGCCACCGCCGGTCCCGACTCTTTCGAGTTGAGATCGGCGGTCGAGACGCACGGCGTCGACTTCACCACCGTGGCCAACTTCACGCTCGCGCGCGGCGAGCGCGTGCCCTTCGTGCTCACGTACTATCCCTCGCATCAGCCGCGCCTCCTGCCGATCGATCCTTACGCGGCGATCGATGCGACAGAGCGCGTCTGGCGCACGTGGTGCGGCCGCTGCACGTATGCCGGCCGTTGGGGGGACGCCGTCGTCCGCTCTCTGATCACGCTCAAGGCGCTGACCTACGCGCCTACCGGCGGCATGGTCGCTGCCGCAACGACTTCGCTGCCCGAGCGCATCGGCGGTGTGCGGAACTGGGATTATCGCTTCTGCTGGCCGCGCGACGCGACGATGACGCTCTATGCGTTGCTCCTTGCGGGCTATCGCGACGAAGCACATTCGTGGCGCCAGTGGCTCTTGCGCGCGGCGGCGGGAAAGCCCGAGGACCTGCAGACAGTGTACGGCGTGGCTGGAGAGAGGCAGCTCACCGAGCTCGAGCTGCCATGGCTGCCAGGCTACGAGCGCTCGGCGCCGGTGCGGATCGGCAATCGCGCGGCCGCGCAGACTCAGCTCGACGTTTACGGCGAAGTAATCGATGCTCTGGCCGTGGCGCGCTCGGCAGGTCTCGACCCAGACGCCGATGCGTGGCGATTCGAGCGCGTACTGATCGCTTTCCTCGAAAAGAGTTGGGAAGAGCCCGATAACGGCATCTGGGAAGTCCGCGGCGAGAAGCGACACTTCACGCATTCCAAAGTCATGGC
>DASXQW010000031.1:0-17206 GCA_036506975.1 Casimicrobiaceae bacterium
GCGCATCCGGGATGTCGGCGATATCAAGACGATCGTCGAAGCAGTGGACCGGCTTCTGGAGCCGCTGGGGAAGCGTGTCTATTCGATCGTAAACTACGAGCGTTTCTCATGTGACGACGAGGTATTCGATCAGTACGTCGACGCCGTCAAGTATGTGGAGCAGAAGTATTATCTCGGCGTAAAGCGATACACGAGCGGTGCGTTCCTGCGCCACAAGCTCGGAACCGAGCTTGCCAAGCGGCACATCACGTCGGAAGTACTAGGCTCTATCGGGGCGAGTCACCGTTGACTGCCGGATCTCATTCCGGCGCGCACATGATCACCGCGTCGTTGCCGTAGCCTTCGGCGAGCCAGCCCGCAGCGACCATCTCGTCCCGTGTCGCGCGGCTGATGAGGTAGCGATGATTGGTGTCGGCGCGGTTGTTCCACACGCGATAGACGGGCACCGTACGGATGGGGCATGCACCGGTGATCTGATCGGGCAGCAGGATGTAGAACATGGCCGGCGATTCGAAGGCGAAGAAGGGATAACGCGCCTGCACCGCAGCGCACTCGGCAGGCGAAGCCGAGTAGAAGTGCGAATCGCCGTACGCCGGCGGAAGGTAGAACCGGCAGACCGGATTGGCACCAGGGAGGAACTGCGAATAGGCCGCGAACGTGTTTCCAGTTCGCGCCCAGCCGAGGAACATGCCGGTGTCGAGCGCCTGGATATCCGCCTGCAGCGAGCTCATGAAGTAGTGATCGAACGCCGTGTTATAGAACTCGATGACCGCGACTTTGAGCGCCGTTGCCGGTAGAGCGAACGCGGTGAGCCCGCCCGATTCGTCGGTCATGTATACGATGCCGTTCGCCACGACCGGGCTCTCCCAATGGACGCCGCCGATCTGCGTCGTGGTCCACACCACGTTGCCGGTTGCCGGATCGAGCGCGCTCAGCGCATTGGGGCGCGCATGGTAGAGCAGGTTGTTGGCGACGAGCGGTGACGAGCCGCCCTGCGTGTTGTGCCACTGCTCCATAAGCGACGGCACGCCGCCGGCGCCGATGACGAGCTTCAATCCGGCGATGCCGTTGCCATTGGCGACGAAGGCCCAGGTCGAGCCATCGGCCGGATTCACCCACACCGCCGGCTGCGGGAGCACGCCGCCGCCTTGCGGGACGTTGCTGACTGCGCCGATTTCGCCGCCGGTATGGCCAGGACTGCCCTGGCCGTTCAGATTGGTAAGATCGAGCAGTCGCAGCTTGCCGTCCTTACCGATTTGCAGCGCAAGATGCCGCACGCTGGAACCGGCGGGAACCGGCAGGATGGCGGGCGCGGTGCTCCCGAGATCCGCATCCGCGTTGTCCAGTGACTGGAAGTTCGCTGGCGTATAGCTGTCGAGCGGCTTGCCGCCGGCGCCGCTGCCGTCGGGATGAAGCGCGAACACGGTTTCGCTCCAGTTGTTGCCTCCCGCGTCGGCATCGAAGCTGCCGTTGCCGGTCACCAGGTAGATCCGGTCGGTTCCTGCAGCGTAAACGACGCCGGGCCGCGCCCAGATCGCCGAGCGCGCTGCGCCGCATGCGGGCGCGGCCGGCTGGCTTGCAAAGTGCAACGCCTGATCGCTGCACATCGCGTTGAACACGCGCTGCGCGCCAGTGGCGAGATCGATCGCCGTCACGTGACCCTGGTAATCGCCGTGGTCGCCCGGATAGCCGCCGTGCACGGCGTAGAGATAGGTCGAGCCCTGCGAGCTCGCGATGGCGAGCGCCGACGAGCCTTTTTCGTCGAAGCCTTTGGTCGTTGTCAATTGCGGCCAGCTGCCCATCGTGACCTCGGTGCCGTCGCCGACCTGATGCTTGTGCACGTAGCCATCGAGGCCGTAGCTGTAGACGTAGCGGCGATCGGGATCGATGGCCGGCGAGGATGTCGTGTAACACGCCGAGCCGCCATTGTTGATTCGGCACGCGCCCGCGGCGTATTGCCGGTTCCAGACCTCTGTGCCGGTCTGCGCGTCGAGCGCGACGATGTGGCCGGCCTTGGTCGTCACGAACAGCAGATCGTGGACGCCCGATGCCGTCGAAACGCTTTGCAGCAGTACCGGCGCGCCATCGGCGACGGCAGGAAGCGACACCTGGAACTTGAGCGCGAGCGAGGCTACGTTGCTGCGGTCGATCGTCGTCTCGAGGATGTTGTTGCCGCCATGCGCGGGGTCGCCATTGAACTGCAGCCAGTCGTAGGCCCTCGCGGCCGAAGACGACAGCGACAGAATCAGCGCCAATGCCCACGCGCAGAGAACTTCATTTCCCCTTCGTTGCACAGCTATGACATTAGCATGGTCGTGGACAGGCTGCCATCCCGATGGACATAATCGCATTGAACTCAAGTCGGAGATAATCCATGCGCACTCTTCTGGTGACGGTGATCGGCCTCGCGCTTGCAGTGGCATTCGATGTCGTCTTTGAGATGCTTCGCCGGCGCGGCAAGAGCCGCGGCGCTGACGGCGCACGGGTGTTCATCTGGATATGGCTCGCGATCACCATCGTCGATTTCTGGGTCGGCGTCGAGGAAGGCCATGCGGTATCGCTCGAGCTGGGCGTTCATACCCTCATTTTTGTCGTGCCCGCGGCAGCGGCCTGGTATCTGTCGCGCCGGCGCCAGGCATCGATCGTCAAGCCCGATTAAGACAACGCTCTGTTGTTCGAGCTCCTATTCGCTTTCGGCGCTGCGCTCTGTCTCGTCAACAGGTATCGGACCATCGCCTTCATCGTGCTGGTACAGATCACACGCGGTCGCGCCGCCGTGGCCGTCGCGCCGTTGAGGCTATAATCGCTGGTCTCTCGACTCTCCGCGAGCCGCGTTCCCATGTCCGCCGTTGCAGTTCCCTCCAGCGTCGACAGCGTCGTGCTGCTCCTCGAGAAACACGACTACTTCGCCGACCGCCGCCTGGCGACGAGCGTATTTCTCGCGCTCACGATGGGCCGGCCGCTGTTCCTCGAAGGCGAGGCGGGCGTAGGCAAGACGGAGATCGCCAAGGTGCTGGCGACCGCGCTCGGCCGGGAGCTGATCCGTCTGCAGTGCTACGAAGGACTCGATACAGCGTCGGCGGTGTACGAATGGAATTACCCGCGCCAGATGATCGAGATCCGACTCGCCGAAGCGCAAGGCAAGGTCGACCGCGAGGCGCTCGCAACCGACATTTTCACCGAACGCTTCCTGATCCGGCGACCGATTCTGAAAGCACTGGTGGCGCAAGGAGGCGCCGCCCCGGTGCTGCTGATCGACGAGCTCGATCGCACCGACGAGCCTTTCGAGGCGTACCTGCTGGAAGTGCTCGCCGAATATCAGGTAACGATCCCGGAGCTCGGCGCGATCGTGGCGCCCGTGCCGCCGATTGTCGTCATCACCTCCAACCGTACGCGTGAAATCCACGACGCGATCAAGCGACGCTGCCTTTATCACTGGGTCGACTACCCGAACGCTGCGCGCGAGCTCGCGATCGTCCGGCGCAAGGTGCCCGGCGCCGATCTTCGGCTTTCGCGCGAGGTCGTGGCGTTCACGCAGCGGTTGCGCGCGATGGATCTGTTCAAGGCGCCCGGAATCGCCGAGACGCTCGACTGGGCGGAGGCGCTGGTTGCGCTGGACAAGATCGCGCTGGATCCGGAGACGGTCGCGAATACCCTGGGCGCGCTGCTCAAGTATCAGGACGACATCGCGGCCATGACGCCGGAGGTCGCGACGCAACTGGTCGGCGAGGCGCGCCGCGAGGCCGCCGCCGAGCTCGGATCGTGAAGCCGCTCGCGGCCCGGCCCGCCGACGGACCAAGACTCGCCGAGAACATCCTCCATTTCGCGCGCGTCCTGCGTGCCGCGGGCCTGCCGGTCGGGCCGGCGAAGGTGATCGTCGCGCTGGAAGCCGTTCAGGCGGTGGGCGTCGAACGGCGCGAGGATTTCCGCGCCGCGCTCGAATCGGTGTTGATCGAGCGACACGAGCAGCAGGCGCTGTTCGATCAGGCCTTCGAGCTGTACTGGCGCAATCCGCGCCTGCTCGAGCGCATGATGCAGCTCCTGCTGCCCAAGGTGTACACGCGCGCGCCGCGCGCCGATGCCGAAACGCCGCTGTCCGCGCGCCTCGCGGAGGCGCTGGCGCCGCCGCGGGTCGAGGAGCAAGAGGCGGAGCCACAGGAAATCACGGTCGATGCCGCGTTCACGTTCTCGCCGCGCGAGGTCCTGCAGAGCAAGGATTTCGAGACGATGACTGCGGCAGAGCTCTCCGAGGTCAAGGCGATGATCGCTCGACTGCGACTGCCGCTGCCCGAATTGCCGATCCGCCGTACCGTCGCTGCGAGTCGCGGGTCGGCCGTCGATCTGCGCGCGACTCTGCGCGCGATGGCATCGGCGGGCGGGACGGTCGTGCCGCTTGCGTGGCGAGAGCGCCGGCGGCGCCGCCCACCGCTGGTCGTGCTCTGCGACATCTCGGGATCGATGGACCGTTACTCACGCATGCTGCTGTTCTTCCTGCATGCGATCACCAACGACCGCGACCGCGTGCACACGCTGCTGTTCGGCACCCGGTTGACGAATATCACGCGCCATCTCAAGCGCCGCGACGTTGACGTCGCGCTCGCGCGCGTGAGCGCCGCAGTCTCGGACTGGGCCGGCGGCACGCGCATCGGCGCATGCCTTGCGGAATTCAACCAGCGGTGGTCACGACGGCTGCTGGGGCAGGGCGCGGTCGTGCTGCTGATTAGCGACGGTCTCGACAGCGACGTCGGCGAAGGCCTCGCCGCCGAAATGGAGCGCCTCGCCAAGTCCTGCCGGCGGCTGATCTGGCTCAATCCGCTGTTGCGCTACGAAAAGTTCGAGGCGCGTCCAGCGGGCATACGCGCGATGCTGCCCTATGTCGACGACTTGCTGCCGGTGCATAATCTGGAAAGCCTGAAGCAGCTCGCAACAGCGTTCGCACAGCCGCACACCACGCGCGGAATGGCGCGCACATCCAGCTTCGAGCGCGCTCGCCGCGCCGCGTGATCGAAGATCGCATGCAGAGGAAACGCCGCGCATGGAACTGACGAGCAGCCGCACGGTACCTGCATCCGTGGAAACAACGTGGGCGGCGCTGAACGACGCCGAAACGCTCAAGGCCTGCATCCCCGGCTGCGAATCGATCGAACGGGTTTCGGACACCGAGCTCAAGGTCGCGATGACGGCGCGCGTCGGTCCAGTTTCGGCCAAGTTCAGCGGTCGCATCGTTCTGTCCGACATCGTCGTGCTAACCTCGTACAAAATGGGCTTCGAAGGGCAGGGTGGGGCGGCCGGCTTTGCACGCGGCGACGCGAAGGTAGCGCTGACGCCGGACGGTTCTGGAACGCGGATCGAATACAAGGTGAATGCACAGGTCGGCGGCAAGCTCGCGCAGATCGGGTCGCGTCTTGTCGATGGCGCGGCCGCGAAGGTCGCCGATGACTTTTTCGCCTGCTTTGTAGAGCGCCTGGGCGGCAGTGCAGCCGCTGCCGCCGAGCCAGTCGTTGCGCCCGCCGAAGCTGCTGCGACGTCGCGCACGCTGTGGCTGCGTCTCGCTGTCGCTATCGCGATCATCGCGGCCGTCTTCATCTATTGGCTGACGCGTCCGGCGTAGAATGGCGATGAACCAAGCACGCCGGCGGCTTGTCCGATTGTTAACGCCCGGAACTCGATACTGATTGCCATGGACAGCGTCGACCTCGAAGTGCTGCGCAGGAGCGCCGAATGGCTGGCGGCCGGCAGGCGCGTCCTGCTCGTGACGGTGGTCAAGACCTGGGGCAGCTCGCCGCGGCCTCCGGGAGCGCTGCTCGCGGTGCGGGACGACGGGCACATCGTCGGCTCGGTGTCGGGCGGCTGCATCGAGGACGACATCGTCGAACGCTCGCGGCGCGAGGGCGCTTATGTCAAGCGGCCGCAGGCGGTCACCTACGGCGTTTCCGCCGAAGACGCGCGCAAGTTCGGACTTCCCTGCGGCGGCACGATCCAGCTCGTGCTCGAGCCGCTCACACCGCAGAGCCGCATCGGCGAGCTCCTCAAGCTCGTCCAGCAAGGTAGCCTCGTAGCGCGCACGCTCGATCTCGAGAGCGCGGAAGTTTCGCTCGGGCCCGCGCGAGCAGCCGACGGCCTCGCTTTCGATGGGCAGGTGTTGACCACGGTGCACGGGCCGCGCTATCGGATGCTCGTGATCGGCGCCGGGCAACTGTCCAAGTATCTCGCCCAGATCGCGGTGGGCCTGGATTACCAGGTCACCGTTTGCGACCCGCGTGAGGAGTACACCGAAACCTGGGATATTCCGGGTATCACGCTGGTCAAGACGATGCCCGACGACACCGTGGTGGCGATGAAGCTCGACGAGCGCTGCGCCGTCGTCGCACTGACGCATGATCCCAAGCTGGACGACCTCGCGCTCATGGAGGCATTGAAATCGCCGGCGTTCTACGTGGGTGCGCTCGGCTCGCGGGCCAACAATGCCAAGCGCCGCAAGCGGCTCGAGGAATTCGAGCTGACCCGCGAGCAGATCGCTCGTCTGCACGGGCCGATCGGGCTCTACATCGGCAGCCGTACGCCGCCGGAGATCGCGATCTCGATCCTCGCGGAAATCACCGCGGCGAAGAACGGCGTCGCGCTGTCCGACGTCGCGCAGGTCGCCACCGCCAAGGAGAAGCTCGGCCCTTCGGTCGCCTGTGCGACGACCGACGCGTGATTCGCGGAAAGAGTATCGCGAATTAATCTAGGCTGGGAAGCTTGTCGCCGATTTGCGTGGAGGATTGCGGTGAGCCCTGCAACCTCGCGCCGACTCGCAGGCGTTCGCCGCTGATCACGACGCCGATCGCGCCGTTTGCTTCGCTGAATTCCTAGAATGAGCAGCGCTAGGTCTAGCGCTCGGGCCGCAGCGAGTCGAGTGTGCCTCCGAATGCGAGCCTTGCCGGGCGTTCGAACGCCAGATTGGCGCAGACGCTGTCGTAGCGCCGGAGAAGATCTTCGCGATCGCGCCCGCCGAGATTGACAGTCGCGTAACGATAGCTTCCCAGCCATTTCATCTCGCGCTCGCGGCTGTTGCCGCGCTTGATGAAAGTCTGCAGGCAGGCGTCGGGCTCTTTCGCTTGCAGCCACCGGATCTCGGCGCGCCGTGGCGCGACCTTGATCGCACCATCGAATTCGCGGAACACGAAGCTGGCCGCAGCGCCGTAGCGACCGGCGCCCCGAATCCACCGCGGCTCGCGGCCGACCGCCAGGTCGGCGAGAACACCATACGGATTCGAGCCGTCGACTTTTTCGTACAGGTCGGCGAACTGCGCAGCGAGCCGCGGATTGATCTCGATGATCTTGATGGCACCGTCGCGTGGACGCCAGAACAGCTCGACGTTGAACATGCCGTGGTCGAAGCCGATCGCCTCGAGCGCGCGGCACGCCACGCGTTCGACATTGCGCTGCGCGCTTTCCGGTAGGCGGCTGGGGTATTCGAAGCGCTGGAAGGCGATCGTGCCCGGATACATGACCGAATCGACCACGCCCAGGCAATGCGCGGAACCACGATCGACGTAGCCGTCGACATTGACCTGTACGCCATCGAGCGGCTCTTCTCCGATGAGATGGTGCGCATCGCAGACCTCGTCCCCGGGAAGCAGATCGCGCATCAGATCGTTGAACGGCTTCACCAGCCGCCGGATGATGTGCTTCTCCCAAGGATGAAACTCGAGATGGCGGGTGAGCTCCTCGACGCCATCCACGCGCCGCGCGAGCACCGAGTACGCCGCCTTGACTGGCTTGACGAACAGCGGATAAGGCAGCGCAGCCGCGGCGGCGGCGTCGACGGTCCAGGGAAAGACGCAGTAGCGCGGCGATGCCTCGGGCAGCGCGGCCGCGGTCAGCTCGCGCGCGAGCGCCTTGTTCTGGGCACGGATGACCGCCACGGGGTCAGTTCCGGGAAGCCCGAGCCGCTGGGCGATCATCGCCGCAATCAGGGCGCCGTATTGCTCGTTCGTGCTAACGACGCCGGCGATGCCGGCGCGCCCGTATCTGCGCACGAGGCGGTCGACGAAGCGCCGCGCGTCGAACCAGAGGATCTGCGCATTTTCCGGGAAGCGAAACAGGTCGAAGCCTTCGCCGACCACGTCGAACTCGCCACGCAACGCGGACTCAGCCTGCAATGCGTATCGGTCCCAGCCGTCGGGAAACAGAAAGAGGAGCCTGGACTTCATCCGGTGGCGGTCGCGTCGGGGTGCGCGACGTCAGCGCGAAGGATAGCAAATAGCGGCCCGCCGGCACTGCATCTGCAGGATCAGACTATGGCGACGCCTAGAAAAGCCACGAGTGTGAGACCGATCGCGGCACCGACGATGAAACGACGCAGGCTCGGGGTCATGGTCTTTGGGCGTGGGACACGGAACGGGAGCGAACCGCAGCTCCATATACGTCGGTCAGACCCGTTTGGATCGGACGTAGTGCACTAGCACCGGCAACAACGCGAGCACGCCGAGCAGGCTCAAGGCGAGCAGTGCCTCCGGCTTCAGCAGGGCTCGTGTCGACTCGATGCTTCCCAGGGTTTGGCCGAGATTGGTGACGATCAGCGTGCTCGGCAAGATGCCGACGAACGTCGCGGCGACATAGGTGCGCACGCGAATATCGGTCAGCGCAGGCGCGAGATTGACGAGAAAATAGGGAAAAAGCGGCATCAGCCGCAGAAACAGCAGCCAGTAGAAACCGCTCTCGGTGAAGCCCTCGTTGATGCGCTCGCCCAGCGGGCCGAGGCGCCGGCGCACCGCTGCGCCGAAGAGATAGCGGGCGGCCAGAAACAGTATCGTCGCGCCGAGTGTGCCGGCGGTGACGACGATTCCGGTCGCGATCCAGCGGCCGAAGAGGAAACCGAACGTCAGCGACAACACCGTCCCGCTGGGCAGGCTCAGCGCGGTCGCGGTCGCATAGATTGCGAACGCCAGCACCAGTGCCGCGCCGTAATGCGCGTCCGTGAAGGCGAGCAGCGCATCGCGGTTCTGCTTGACCGTGTCCAGGGCGAGGTAATGCTCGCCACCCAGCGCGAAAAAAGCGGCGACTGCGGCGACGAAAACGACTGGAATTGCAAGCCTTGCCCAGCGCCGCCGGACCGATTCCTTCGTCCCGCCGCCTGCGCGGGACTTCGTCATTTCCGTTCGATCTTAGGATCCAGCGCGTCACGCAGTCCGTCGCCGAGAAGATTGAAAGCAAGCACCGTGCAGAAGATCGCCAGGCTGGGGAAAAGCGCGACATGCGGCGAGGTCATCATGTCTGCGCGCGCCTCGTTGAGCATCGCTCCCCATTCGGGCGTCGGCGGCTGGGCGCCCATGCCGATGAAAGAGAGGCTCGCCGCGGTGATGATCGAGGTACCGATGCGCAAAGAGAAATACACGACGACCGCGGCGATCGTGCCGGGGAAGATGTGCCGGGTGACGATCGTCCAATCCGACGCGCCGATGCTCCGGGCCGCTTCGACGAACGTAAGGTGCTTGAGCGCCAGCGTATTGCCGCGCACGAGCCGGGCGAAGGTGGGAATGCTGAAGATCGCCACCGCGATGATGACGTTTCCCATGCCGCCGCCGAGGATGGCCACGATGCCGATGGCAAGCAGGATGCCGGGAAACGCGAACAGCACGTCGCATAAGCGCATGATGATGCGGTCCCACCAGCCCTCGTAGTAACCTGCCACGAGGCCCATCGCCGTACCGACGATCGCTCCGGCGGCCACGGAGACAAAGCCAGCGGTCAGCGAGATACGCGAGCCCATCAGGATGCGGCTGAAGATATCGCGTCCGAGAGGATCGACGCCGAACCAGTGTTTGGCCGAAGGCAGCGCGTTGAGGCTGTCGTAGTCGAAAAAGTTCTCCGCATCATAGGGAACGATCCATGGCGCGGCGAGCGCGAGCAACACGAGCAGCGCGACGAACAGGCCGGCGATCACGGCGACATGATGCTTGCGGAACTTGCGCCAGAACTCGGTCCACGGCGTGCGGACTTCGGTGGCGATAGAGCCGGTGACGGCAGCCGTGGTCATCGGTATCGTATGGTCGGATTGATCACCGCGTAGAGCACGTCGACGATCAGATTGATCAGGATGAACTCGAGCGAGAACAGCAGCACCAACCCCTGGATGACCGGATAATCACGCATGTCGACGGCATCGACGAGCAGCCTGCCCATACCGGGCCAGTTGAACACGACCTCGACGACGATCGAGCCGCCGAGGAGGAAGCCGAACTGCAGACCCATCATGGTGACCACGGGAATCAGCGCGTTGCGCAGGCCGTGCTTGACGATCACGACCCGTTCCGGGAGCCCTTTTGCGCGCGCGGTGCGCACGTAGTCCTCTTGTAGGATTTCCACGAACGACGAGCGGGTAAAGCGCGCCATGATCGCGGCGACTGCCGCGCCCAGCGTCAACGAGGGCAGGATGTAGTGCCGCCAGGTATCCGCGCCTACGGTCGGCAGCCAGTTGAGCTGGACCGCGAAGATCTGCATCAGCACCATGCCGAGCGCGAACGCGGGAAACGAAATGCCCGAGACGGCTAGCGTCATGCCGATTCGATCCGGCCAGCGATTGCGCCAGACTGCGGACAGAACACCGATCGCCATGCCAATGGCGACCGACCACGCCATCGCAGCAACGGTCAGCCACAGCGTCGGCATGAACCGCTCCGCAATCTCAGTGCTCACCGGACGCTTGGTGCGCAGGGACCGGCCGAAATCTCCGCGCAGGACGCCGCTGGCAAAGCGCAGGAATTGCTCGGGCAGCGATTTATCGAGACCCAGATCCTGGCGCACCAGCGCGACTGTCTCGGGGGTCGCGTCGGGCCCGGCAGCCAGCCGCGCCGGATCGCCCGGGAGGAGGTGCACGAACAGGAACACCAGGACGCCGACGAAGAGCAGCGTCGGGATCAGACCCAGCAGACGTTTGACGAGATACTGCAGCACGGGCGCGGTTTCGCGTGGGCCGAGGTTTCGATGGGTCGTCGCCCCGGCGCAGGCCGGGGCCAAAGCTTGGTGTTGCGACGACGTATCAACTTGAATCCCGGACCTCGCGGCCTGCGCCGCTCGTCCGGGATGACGCATCCGTTTCCGATCGCGCTCGCGCCTATCGCGCGGCGCTCTCGGACGGATGCGTCATTTCAAATCGATTTCGGTGAAGTTGAACGATCCGTCGGGCATGGTATAGACGCCGCTGAGCTTCTTGCTCTTCGCCGACAGCAGCTTTTCGGTGACCAGCGGCACCCAGGGAGCGTCCTTGTAGATCGTCTCCTGCGCGTCCTTGTAGAACTTGGCCTTTTCGGTCTTGTCGGTGGTCAGCAGCGCGCTCTTGATATCGCTGTCGACCCGTTCGTTCTTGTAATAGGCGGTATTGAAAAGCTTCGGCGGCCAAGACTCGGAACCGAGCAGCGGCCGGATCGCCCAGTCGGCCTCGCCGGTGGACGACGACCAGCCGATGTAGTACAGCCGCAACGGCGCAGTCGCCGGATCCTGCCAGCTCTCCACTTTCTCGACGCGCTGCCCGGCCTCGAGCAGCGTGATCTTCGAGCGGATGCCGATCTGCTGGAGTTGCTGCTGCAGCACCTGCGTGAGCTTCTGCGCGATGCTGTGGTTGTACCCGGACCAAAGCTCGGTCTCGAATCCATTGGGGTACCCAGCTTCCGCCAGGAGCTGCTTCGCTTTCGCCAGGTCGTAGGGCCAGACCCCGATCTTCACCGCATACTCGACGCCCTCGGGCACGACGCCTTCCGCCGGCGTGGCGTAGCCGTTGAATGCGATCTTGGCTATAGCGTCCTTGTTGATCGCGTAGGCGATCGCCTGCCGCACCTTGGGATTGTCGAACGGCTTCTGCTGCGTATTCATCGACAGGTAGCGCAGGATGATCGACGGCGCGGCAACCACGTCCAAATCGGGCTTGGCCTTGAGTACATCCGCCTGCTCGTAGGGCAACGGGTAAGTGAAATGTGCCTCACCGGTCTGCATGACCGCCGCGCGCGAGTTGCTGTCGATCACCGGCTTCCAGGTGATGGTATCGACCTTGGGCAAGCCCTTCTGCCAGTAGTTGTCGTTCTTCGCAACCTTGAGGTAGTCGGTCTGCTTCCACTCGACGAACTTGAACGGCCCGGTCCCGACAGGGTTGAACGCGATGTCCTTGTTGCCGTACTTGGCGAGCGCGGCAGGACTGATCATCACGGTCGACGGGTGCGCGAGCTGATTGATGAAGGCCGAAAACGGCGTCTTCAGGGTGATGCGCGCCGTGTAATCGTCGACGACTTCGGTCCTGGCGATATTGTTGTTGTACAAGCCGTAACGCTTGAGCTTGTTGTCGGGATTGGTGACACGGTCGAGGTTGGCCTTCACTGCGTCGGCCTTGAAGTCGGTGCCGTCCTGGAACTTGATGCCTTTCTTTAGCTTGATGGTATAGACGAGGCCGTCCTTGCTCGCGGTGTAGCTCTCGGCGAGCACCGGGATCATCTTCATGTCCTTGTCGAAGCCGTACAGGCCTTCGTAGAACGACTTGGCCATCGCCTGCGACAAAGTGTCGTTGGCGTCGTAGGGGTCGGTGGTTGTGAACTGCGATGCGACCGCGAAGACGACATCCTTGGCGGCGAAAGCAGGCGCGGCGAACATGCCCAGCGTCAACGCGGCGATAAAGATTGAACGAAGCAGCGATTTCATGCAGTTCCTCCAGAGGATCCAGGGCGATGCGATTAGCCGCTGGCGCGCGGCCGTCAATACGCGCCCCCGATACGATGCGTGGCTACATAGTGCCCCGGCCCCACTTGCTCGAGCGGCATGACGACCGGCTCGTCGCCCACGGCGCGGATCGGGCTCGGCACCTCGTCAGATGATAGCTCTCTTTTGCGGCGGCGTCGCGCCGGGTCGGCGATCGGGACGGCGGCCATGAGCTTTCGGGTGTACGGATGCCGTGGCTGCTCGAAAATGGCACGGCGAGGACCGATTTCCACGATCTGGCCCAGGTACATCACCGCCACCCGATGGCTGATGCGTTCGACCACCGCCATGTCGTGGGAGATGAACAGATACGACAGCCCGAATTCCGCCTGCAGATCGAGCATGAGATTGATGATCTGCGCCCTGATCGACACGTCGAGCGCCGATACCGCCTCATCGGCGATGATGATCTTCGGCTGCAGTGCCAGCGCGCGCGCGATGGCGATGCGCTGGCGCTGTCCACCCGAGAACTCGTGCGGATAGCGCTGTGCATAGTCGGGCGAAAGGCCGACATGGCGCAGCAGCCAGGCGACGCGATCTTCGGCTTCCGTACCGCGCGCGACGCCATGGACGTAGAGCGGCTCCGCCACCGAAAAGCCGACCGTGAGCCGCGGATCGAGCGAAGCGTATGGGTCCTGGAACACCATCTGGATTTCGCGTCGCAGCGGCCGCACCTGGTCGGCAGGCAGCTGCGCGATGTCGCGGCCGCCGAATTCGATGTTGCCGCCTTCGATGTCGACCAGCCGCAGCAGCGAGCGCCCGGTCGTCGATTTGCCGCAGCCGGATTCGCCGACCAGCGCCAGCGTTTCGCTCGCGTGCAGGTCGAAGCTCACCTGTTCGACCGCGTAGACGCGTCGTCGCACGCGGCCCAAGAACCCGGCCGGCAGGTCGAACCGTGTTTTCAAGCCTTGTACCTTGAGCACCAGCGCTCCGGGGTCCGGCCGCCGCAGCGTCTGCGCCGGTCGTGGCGATCCCCCGCCGTCGGTTTGCGGCAGCGGGAAACGCGCGGGAAGATCGGTGCCCTGCATCGATCCGAGCGTCGGCACAGCCGCGAGCAAAGCGCGCGTGTAAGGATGCTGCGGCGAATGAAAGACGGTTTCGGCCGTGCCTTCCTCGACCTTCTCGCCGCGGTACATGACCATCACGCGCTCGGCGACCTCGGCCACGACGCCCATGTCGTGGGTGATGAAGATGACCGCCATGTGCATTTCGGCCTGCAGCAGGCGGATGAGCTCCAGGATCTGGGCCTGGATCGTCACGTCGAGCGCGGTGGTCGGCTCGTCGGCGATCAGGAGCGCGGGCTTGCACGACAGCGCCATTGCGATCATCACGCGCTGGCGCATGCCTCCCGAGAGCTGGTGCGGGTAACGCCCGAGCGCGGCCTTGGCTTCGGGGATGCGCACCTGCTCGAGCATGCGCAAGGCTTCGCGTCGCGCCGCAGCGGCATCCTTGCCCTGATGCAGGCGGATCGACTCCGCGATCTGCTCGCCGACCGTGTAGACGGGGTTGAGCGAAGTCATCGGCTCCTGAAAGATCATCGCGATCTCGGCGCCGCGAATCGCCTGCATTGCCGTCGAACCGGCGCGCGCGAGATCGATGCTCTGCCCGCTTGGCCGCAGAAAGTCGAGGCGTCCGGCGAGGATGCGCCCGCCCCCATGCTCGACCAGCCGCATCACCGACAGCGCAGTGACCGATTTGCCTGAGCCGGATTCGCCGACGATGGCGATGGTTTCGGCGCGGCCCACGGTGAAAGACATGTCCCGCACCGCCGTGACGACGCGCTCCGACGTGCGAAACTCGACCGATAGTTCCGAGACGGCGAGGACGGCGTCGCGCGGGGGATTGGCCATCGACAGAGTCGTAGCGACTCAGCGCGGCGCCGGTGCGGCCGTCGCCTGGCGGCGCAGATCGTCGATGGTCGCGTTCATCGTGATCGCCCGGCGGTCGATGAGGAGGTGCAGGAGCGTGGGCTGCCCGGCGGCAAGCGCGCGCGTTAGCGCGGGCGCGAATTCTTCGGTGCGGGTCACCGTCTCACCCGCTGCGCCGTACGCGCGCGCGAGCGCGGCGAAATCGGGATTCACGAGATCGGTTGCGTAGACGCGCGCGGGATATTGGCGCTCCTGGTGCATGCGGATCGTTCCGTACATGCCGTTGTCGACGACGACGAAGACAATGCCCAGGCGATATTGTACGGCGGTCGCGAGCTCTTGCCCGTTCATGAGGAAGCAGCCATCGCCGTTCCAGGAAAGGACCGTGCGTTCCGGGTGCGCGGCCTTGGCGGCAATCGCCGCCGGCACGCCGTAACCCATCGATCCGTTGTACGGCGCGAGCTGCGTGCGAAACCGCGGATAGCGATACAGCCGATGCAGCCAAGTCGCGTAATTGCCGGCGCCGTTGGCGAGGATCGCATCCTCAGGCAGCCGTTCGCGCAATGTCGCGACGATCTGCCAGAGGTCGAGCGAGCCCGGCATCGGCCGCGGTGTTTGCCACGCGAGATATTCGGCGTGAGCCGCCGCGGCGCTATCGGACCACGCGGGCGCGGCGATCGGCGCCATCTGCGCGAGCACAGCGCAAGCGGGCGCGACCGATGCTTGAAGCGCCAGCGCGGGCTGGTACACGCAGCCGAGCTCTTCGGCGCCGGGATGCACGTGGATCAGCGCCTGCTTCGGCTGTGGCGCGGCGAGTAGCGTGTAGCCTCCGGTCACCATCTCTCCCAGACGTTCGCCGATCACGAGCAGCACGTCGGCTTCGCGGATGCGCGCTGCAAGCTTCGGGTTGACGCCGATGCCGACGTCGCCGGCATAGTTCGGATGCCGGTTGTCGAACACGTCCTGGTTGCGGAACGCACAGGCAACCGGCAATGCATTCGCTTCGGCGAAGCGTGCGAGATTCGCGCAGGCCTGCGCATTCCAGCCGCTGCCGCCGACGACGACGATCGGCCGCTGCGCTGCAGAGAGCAACGAGCGCAACCGCTCGATCTCTTGCGGCGCCGGCTGGACGACCGGCAACTCGATCCGCGCAACATCGGCGACGGAGGCGGTCGCGGCGAGCATGTCCTCGGGCAGCGCGAGAACCACCGGGCCGGGCCGCCCCGACTGCGCCACGCGAAAGGCGCGAGCGACGTATTCGGGGATGCGCTCCGCGCGCTCGATTTGCGCCACCCACTTGACGATGCTGCCGTACATGCGCCGGTAGTCGATTTCCTGGAATGCTTCGCGGTCGGCAAACTCGCTGCCGACCTGGCCGACGAAGACGATCAACGGCGTCGAATCCTGTGCCGCGGTATGGATGCCGATCGCCGCATTCGACGCGCCCGGACCGCGCGTGACGAAGACGATGCCCGGCCGGCCGGTAAGCTTGCCGTACGCTTCGGCCATGTACGCCGCGCCGCCTTCCTGTCGGCAGACGATCAGGCGCAGGCGATCGCGGACATCGTACAGCGCGTCGAGGACGGGCAGATAGCTCTCGCCGGGCACGCAGAACGCGAGCTCGACTCCCTGCCGCAGCAGATTGTCGACGAGTATGCGGCCACCGGTGCGCATCCGTATTGGCGAGGCAGGAAAGCAGTACGGCGGTCATTCTAGCGTGATTCGGCGAGAGGCTCGCCGGGCCGTATAATCCGCGCAGGCCGCCGCGCCTGACAGCCAGCGAAGGAAGCCGATGGTCCAAACGATCACGTTGCAGGAATCGCTCTGGTTCAGCGCCGTAGCTCTGCTCCTCGGTCTGATCACGATGCGCTTCCGGCCGGAGCTGCGGCGGTCGGTGCTGGTTAATCTGTTCCTGATCGCGCTGGGCTTAGGCGGGCTCGCCGTGCTCTCGCGCTATCAGCCGATACCTCAGCAGTTGACCATCGCGGTCATCCCGCGCGAGATCTGCCTGCTGATCGTCGCGCTCGGCAATATCCGCATCTTCATCACGTTCATGACCAGCGTGCTCCTGGCGCGCCGCGCGGTGCCGCGCATCCTCGGCGAAGTGACCATGGCTTTGTCGGTGGTTGTGTACGCGCTGATCCGCCTCGACGCGGTCGGTGTGAACCCGACCAGCCTTATCGCGACCACTACCGTAGCCGGCGCCGCCATCGCGTTTGCGATGCAGTCTACGTTGGGAAATCTCCTGGGCGGGATCTCGTTGCAGCTCGACAATACGTGTCGCATCGGCGATTGGATCGAGGTCGAGGGTCAAACCGGCGAGGTGGTCTCGATCCGTTGGCGGTATACGGCGCTGGCCACCATCAACAACGTGACCATCATCATCCCGAACGCGGAGTTGATGAAAAATCGGGTCACACTGCTCGGACGCCGCGGCGACCAGCGCATACCCTGGCGGCGGCCGATCGAGTTCGGAGTCGGATACGAATGGACGCCGGGGCAGGTGATTGCCGTCGTCCACGCGGCGCTCGAGCGCAGCGAAATACCGTTTGTCGCGACCGAGCCGATGGCGCACTGCATCTGCACCAGCTTCGAGGCGAGCGCGATCA
>DASXQW010000032.1:0-9676 GCA_036506975.1 Casimicrobiaceae bacterium
TCGTTTCGGTGGGTATCTTTCGAGGCAAACCATGCAATTCCCCACGCATTTCGACATCATAGTCGTCGGCGGCGGTCATGCCGGCACGGAGGCCGCGCTCGCCGCGGCCCGCATCGGTTGCCGCACGCTTCTGCTCACGCACAACATCGAGACGCTGGGGCAGATGTCATGCAACCCGTCGATCGGCGGCATCGGGAAGGGCCATCTGGTCAAGGAGATCGATGCACTCGGGGGCGCAATGGCGCTCGCTACCGACGAGGCAGGCATCCAATTCCGCATCTTAAACTCCAGCAAGGGAGCGGCGGTGCGAGCGACGCGCGCCCAGGCGGATCGGGTTCTGTATAAGCAGGCGATTCGCTCGCGGCTCGAAAACCAGGCGAACCTTACGCTCTTCCAGCAGCCTGTCGACGACTTGACGCTCGCGGGCGACCGCGTCACGGGCGTCTTGACGCAAATCGGCATTCGATTCGAGTCCGACGCGGTCGTGCTCACCACCGGCACATTCCTGTCGGGTCTGATCCATGTCGGCCTGGAAAATTACGAGGCCGGACGCGCAGGCGATCCCGCAGCCAAGACCCTAGCGGCGCGGCTGCGCGAGCTCAAGCTGCCCGTGGGTCGGCTCAAGACCGGTACGCCGCCGCGCCTGGATGGCCGAACGATCGACTTTTCCGCTCTGGGGGTCCAACCGGGGGACGATCCGGCGCCGGTGTTCTCGTTTCTCGGAGAACGGTCGATGCACCCGCGGCAGCTCCCATGCTGGATCACGCATACCAATGAGCGCACGCACGAAGTCATCCGCGGAGGGCTTGGTCGCTCGCCGCTGTACACGGGCGTGATCAAGGGCATCGGTCCACGCTACTGTCCATCGATCGAGGACAAAGTCGTGCGCTTTGCCGAACGCAAGAGTCACCAGATCTTCCTCGAACCGGAAGGACTCGCGACCAACGAGATCTATCCGAACGGCATCTCGACCTCATTGCCTTTCGACGTGCAGCTCGAGCTCGTGCGCACGATGCGGGGTTGCGAGCATGCGCACATCCTGCGTCCGGGGTACTCGATCGAGTACGACTACTTCGATCCGCGCGCGCTCAAGGCCACGCTGGAGACGAAGGCGATCCGGGGACTCTTTTTCGCCGGCCAGATCAACGGCACGACCGGCTATGAGGAGGCGGCAGCGCAGGGCGTTCTTGCCGGAATCAACGCGGCCCGCTTCGTTCGTGCGGAGGACGGTTGGTCGCCGCGCCGCGATGAAGGCTACCTCGGGGTTCTCGTCGACGATCTCGTAACCCGTGGCGTGAGCGAGCCGTATCGGATGTTTACCAGCCGCGCCGAATATCGCTTGCAGCTGCGCGAGGACAATGCGGACCTGCGCCTGACCGAAATCGGCCGGAATCTCGGTTGTGTCGACGACGCGCGCTGGGACGCGTTTTGCCGCAAGCGCGACGCGGTTCACCGCGAGCTCGAGCATCTGAAGTCGACGTGGATCGATCCGCGGCGCGTTGAACGCGCGGATGCGGAGCGTGTGCTGGGGCAAACGCTCGAGCGCGAGGCGACGCTGGCCGATCTGTTGCGCCGGCCGGGCGTCTCGTACGCGAGCCTGATGACATTGCCTGGCGCGGGCGTCGCGACTGCCGATGCCGCAGTCGCGGATCAGGTCGAAATCGCGACCAAATATGCCGGGTACATCGAAAGGCAAAAGGACGAAATCGCGCGAGCGGCCGCGCAGGAGAGCCAGGCGCTTCCCGGGGATCTCGACTATCGCACGGTACGCGGGCTTTCGGTCGAAGTACAGCAAAGGCTCAACCAGCACCGGCCCGAGACGCTCGGCCAAGCGGCACGCATCTCGGGCATCACGCCGGCCGCGATCTCGTTGCTGCTGGTGCATCTCAAGCGAGGATTCAAGGACGCACAGCCCGGTCAGGAAAAACTGACCGCATGACGCTCGCCCAGGCGCTCGCCGGAGGCGTCGCGGCCCTCGGCCTCGACGTCGATGCGGACGCGCAGACGAAGCTCCTCGCATATATCGGGTTGCTCGATAAGTGGAACCGCACGCACAATCTGACCGCGATTCGCGAGCCTCTGCGCGTCGTTACGTACCATCTGCTGGATGCGCTGGCGACGCTGCCGCATTTGCCGGATGCCGCGTCATTGCGGCTGATCGACGTCGGCAGCGGCGGCGGCTTGCCGGGGGTGCCGCTCGCGATCGCCCGGCCGCAGTGGCGAGTCACCTTGCTCGACAGCAATCGCAAGAAGGCGGCGTTTCTGCGCCAGGCCGCCGCCGAGCTGGCGCTTGCGAATGTTGCAGTCGTCGCGATGCGAGCCGAGGACTACGCGCCGGACGCGCCCTTCGATATCGCGATCAGCCGGGCGTTTGCCGATCTCGCGCAGTTCGCGGCGGTTGCACGCCACCTCGTTCGGCCGTGTGGCCGACTGCTCGCGATGAAAGGCGTGTATCCAGGTGAGGAGCTCAAAGCGCTGCCGCCTCCCTTCCGGGTCGTCGCGGTGCCGGCGCTCGACGTACCGGGGCTCGACGCCGAACGCCACCTCGTGATCATGCAAGCGATGAGCGAAGGCAACGCGCCATGACCAAGATCATCGCGGTGGCCAACCAGAAGGGCGGCGTCGGCAAGACGACGACCAGCGTCAATCTCGCGGCGAGCTTGGCGGCGATGAAGCGCCGCGTGCTCTTGGTCGACTTGGATCCGCAGGGCAATGCAACCATGGGCGCGGGGGTTGATAAGCGAGCGCTCACTTTCACCGTATACCAGGTTTTGCTTGGGGAAAAGAAGATAACCGACGTTCGTATCACGTCGCCTACCGGTGGCTTCGACGTCGTCCCGTCGAATCGCGAGCTCGCCGGTGCCGAGATCGAGTTGGTCGATCTGCCCGAACGGGAGATGCGCCTGAAAGACGCGCTTGCCGAAGCGCTGTCGCAGATTCGAGTGGCGATCTCGGAAGTCGCCAACGACTATGATTTCATCCTCCTGGACTGCCCGCCTTCGCTATCGCTGCTCACGCTCAATGGCTTGTGCGCCGCGGATAGCGTGCTGATTCCCATGCAGTGCGAGTATTACGCGCTCGAAGGCCTGTCCGATCTGGTCCAGACCATCCGCCGCGTACGCGCGCATCTGAATCAAAAGCTCGAAATCGAAGGATTGCTGCGCACGATGTACGATCCGCGCAACACCCTCGCGCTCAACGTGTCGGCCGATTTGCAAAAGCACTTCGGTGACAAACTCTACCGTACGGTGATTCCGCGCAATGTCCGCCTCGCCGAAGCGCCCAGCTACGGCATTCCGGCGCTGCATCTCGACAAGACCTCGAAAGGCGCGCAAGCGTACCTTGCGCTGGCCGGCGAGATGCTCCGCCGCGACGAAGCCGCGGGTGCGCCAGTATCCGAACATGCACTAGGTGTCGCCAATGGCTAAGCTCAAGGGACTCGGTCGCGGGCTGGATGCGTTGCTGTTGGGGTCCGACGAAACAACAGGAAGCGATGCGCTGAAATCGCTCTCGATCGACCGCATTCGGTCCGGCCGCTACCAGCCGCGCACGCGCATGGACGAGGCCTCGCTCGCCGAGCTCGCCGAGTCGATCAAGGCGCAGGGCGTCGTGCAGCCGATCCTGGTGCGTCCCGCCGACGGCGGCCGGTACGAAATCGTCGCCGGCGAGCGGCGGTGGCGCGCCGCGCAGCGTGCGGGACTCAAGGAGATTCCGGCGCTCATCCGGGCCGTGCCCGATCAGGCGGCTCTGGCCCTGGCGCTGATCGAAAACATCCAGCGCGAGGATTTGAATCCGCTGGAGGAAGCGCATGGCATCAAGCGCCTGATCGAAGAGTTCGGGCTGACTCATGAAGCCGCGGCACAAGCCGTCGGTCGTTCGCGCAGTGCGGTTACGAACCTGCTCAGGCTCACGCAGCTCGCGCAGCCGGTTCAGGCGCTGGTGCTGGCCGGCAAGCTCGATATGGGGCATGCGCGGGCGCTGCTCGCGTTGCCGCCGGCGCAGCAGGCGATTGCCGCGGCGAAGATCGCTGCCGAAGGACTGTCGGTGCGCGACGCGGAGCGGCTGGCGCATGCGCTGCTGCATCCGGAGAAGCGCAAGGCGAAACGCGGGGCGCGCCGGGGCGCCAACGGCGACCTCGCGCGACTGGAAACCGAGGTCGCCGAAGCGCTGGGGGCAGGCGTGCGGATCGAGCCGACCCGCAAGGGCGCCGGCCGGCTCGTGATCCGGTATTCGAGCCTCGATCAACTCGACGGGATATTGAGGAAACTGCGGTAGCGGCCTCCTTGTACCGCGTCGTGCAAATGAAGTGTCAGCGCGTCGACCGCCTGCGGCGACGGCCTCCTTGCTAGTTCAGCGTGACATGGATCGTAATCGCGTCGGCCTCTGCGGCGACTCGCCGCGCGCGATCCCCGCGCTCTGCGCGGGGCCCCTCGCCACGGGCTCGCGCCGCTCCCGCTCCCGCTCGACCCCCGCTCACACTGCTCGCGGGTCCCCGCTCGCTGCTCGCGCCGCTAACCGAGTTGGGTGAGCATCGTTTCGGCGCCGGAGACCTCGTACTTGCCCGGTGCCTCGACATTGAGCGTCTTGACGACGCCGTCCTCGATCAGCGCCGAGAAGCGCTGGCAGCGAACGCCCATGTTGCGCGCGGTGAGGTCGAGCTCGAGGCCCAAGGCCTTGGTGTAGGACGCGCTGCCGTCCCCCATCATGCGGACTTTGCCTGAAGCTTTCTGATCCTTCGCCCATGCGCCCATGACGAACGCGTCGTTGACTGATATGCAGAGAATGTCGTCGACGCCCTTTGCCTTGAGCTTATCGTAATTGGCAATGTAGCTCGGCACGTGCTTGGCCGAGCAGGTCGGCGTGAACGCGCCGGGCAGGCCGAACAGCACGACCTTTTTGCCGCGGGTAAGATCGTCGACCTTGAACTCGTTGGGGCCGAGCGTGCAGCCGGCGGTCTCGACTTCGATGAATTCACTCAGGCTGCCGGCGGGAAGCCGGTCACCAACCTTGATCGTCATGGGGCTCTCCTGGTCACGGGCGCGCCGCGATCCAATGCACGATCGCCGCGGCACAATCAAACGGCGATTGTAGCGGAAAATATGCGGCAGGCAGCGCGGCTGCGGCGGAGCAAAGATCCATGCTCGCTGGTCTTGTCGACGTCTGCGCGAAGGCGTAACTTCAGCAGTCCGCCGCCAGGCGGATGCAATCAGGGGAAGGAAAATGGCGAAGACAAAGACGCCGCGGGGTCGCGGCGCGACGCTGCTTATTGCGACACGAAAGGGGTTGTGGCAGTTGCACAGCGAGGCAACGCGCCGAACCTGGCGGCTCGCGGGGCCGCAGTTTCTCGGTCACATCGTCCATCACTGTGTCGCCGACACCCGCGACCGCAAGACCATGCTCGCCGCGGCGCGCACCGGACATCTCGGCCCGACCATTTTTCGATCCTCCGACCGAGGCCGCACCTGGCATGAGGCGAAAGAGCCACCCGCATTTCGCGAGGGTAGCGGGCGCGTCGTGGACCATACTTTCTGGCTGACGCCGGGACATGCTTCCACGCCCGGCGTCTGGTATGCCGGAACTTCGCCGCAGGGACTCTTCCGCTCCGAAGACGGCGGCGCCACGTGGCGCGGAGTCGATGGGTTCAACGACCACCCGCAGCGCAAGGCCTGGTGCGGCGGCGACCAGGACGCAACGCCCGACGGCCCCAAACTGCATTCGGTACTGATCGATCCGCGCGATCCCAAGCATATGTACATCGGTATGTCCAGTGGGGGCGTGTTCGAGTCCAACGATGGCGGCGCCGATTGGCGGCCGCTCAATCGCGGAGTGCGGGCGGATTTTTTGCCGAATCCCGATCCCGAATATGGTCATGACCCGCACTGCGTGCGAATGCACCCGGCACTGCCCGACCGTCTTTACCAGCAGAATCACTGCGGCATCTACCGTCTCGACCGGCCAGCGGACCGCTGGCAGGACATCGGCGCGACCATGCCCAAGAGCGTCGGCGCGATCGGATTCCCGATGGTTCTCCACCCACGCGATCCGGATACGCTGTGGGTATTCCCGATGGACGGATCCAGCGTTTGGCCGCGCGTGTCCCCTGGAGGCAAGCCGGCGGTGTATCGCTCGGTCAACGGCGGCAAGTCCTGGCAACGCCACGCGACGGGGTTGCCGCGGATGCAGGCTTGGCTCACTGTCAAGCGGCAGGCGATGACGGCCGATGCAAACGATCCCGCGGGTGTTTACTTCGGCAGCACGAGCGGTGAAGTCTGGGGCAGCCGCGATGAGGGCAGGACCTGGAAATGTCTTGCCGCGCATCTGCCCCACGTGTACGCCCTCGAAGTCGCATAGCTTGCGACGATGCGCGTCCTCATTCCCAACCCTCTGCGCTCCTATACCGCGAACGCGGCAGCGGTCGATGCCCTTGGAAAGACGCTGGGTGAGCTGACCAGTGATCTCGACCGCCACTATCCGGGGATGCGCTTTCGCGTCATCGACGAGCAAGGGCAGATTCGTCCGCACATCAAATTCTTCGTCAACGGCGCGCCGATGCGAAGCCTGGCAGAGCCACTAGCCGACGCCGACGAGGTGATGATCGTGTGCGCCTTGTCGGGAGGTTAGCGATGCCGCGCAGATGCGCAGCGTCGAAGCCTTTCGCAATGCCGCATTCGTTGACGCAATGCGACAAAGAACCCTATACTTCAAAAGTTTGCTCGAGCTCCGGTGTCTCGCCCCGCGTCGACCCGCTCCCCGCCTTCTTACCCGGTCGGTCGTGTCGCCGTCTGGCAGGTGCTTGCGAGCGCGGCGATAGCCGCCGGAGGAGCTTGGTGGGCCGGCTGGCACGGGGCTCTGTCCGGTTTTTTGGGGGGAATCGTCAACGTCTCCGCCGGCGTCGTGTACGCGATGCTAGTGCGACTCGGACGCCCTGAGACTGCGGTCGCGACCATTCGAACGATGCTCCGGGCCGAGGCGGCGAAGATTGCGGTCATCGTTCTGCAACTCTGGCTGATCCTGACGACCTACCGGGAGGTCGTGCATGGTGCGTTCTTCGCCGCGTTCGTGGTCACAGTGCTCGTGTCACAGGCGGCGATTCTGATTCGGGACTGATCGAAAAGCGCAGGAACCGGCGATGGCGGCAGAACACGAAACCGACGCGACGTCGTACATCCAGCACCACCTCACGTTCTTCGCCGAGCCGGTGTCGGAGCAGGGCGGCTTCTGGACGATCCACTACGATACGATCGTCACATCGATCATCGTCGGCGTTCTCGTGCTCGGATTCGTCTGGTTCGTCACGCGCAGGGCCACCTCCGGCGTCCCCTCGAAGACCCAGGCGTTTGTCGAGCTGACGGTCGAATTCGTCAACGACCAGGTCAAAAGCCTATTTCATCACGACTATCGCCTGGTCGCGCCGATCGCGCTGACGGTATTCCTCTGGGTGTTGTTCATGAATGCGATGGACTTCCTGCCCGTCGACATCATGGCATGGATCTATCAGCACGTATTCCACCTGCGCGAGTGGCGCGGGGTGCCGACCGCAGATGTGAACACGACCTTCGCGTTGTCGCTGTCGGTCTTCGGACTGATGATCTTCTACAGCATCAAGATGAAGGGTCTCGGCGGCTGGCTGCACGAGCTGGTCGCTTCGCCGTTTGGCCTCAAGCCGCTCTGGCTTTCCCCGCTGCTCGTCATTTTCAATCTGCTCTTCAATCTGATCGAGTACATCTCGAAGCCGCTTTCGCATTCCTTGCGGCTGTACGGCAACATGTATGCGGGCGAGATCATTTTTCTCCTGATCGGGCTGTGGGCGGCAACCGGGTTGGCGGGCGTCATCGTTGGCGGCGTGCTGCATCTCGGGTGGGCGATCTTCCACATACTGATCGTCGTTCTGCAGGCTTATATCTTCATGATGCTGACCGTCGTATACATCGCGATGGCGCACGAACACCACTAATCCCGTCGGTCCGAACAACTACGTCCAACATCAGTTCAGAAAGGAAATCCAATGGACAAGCTGCAACTGGTCGCGCAGATCCAGGCGTACACGGGTATCGGCATCGGGTTGATGATCGGCCTGGGTGCCCTGGGCGCGTGCGTCGGCGTGGGCATCATGTGCTCGCGGTTTCTCGAAGGCGCCGCGCGTCAGCCCGAGATGATTCCCGCGCTGCAAGCCAAGGTGTTCTTACTGCTCGGTCTGATCGACGCGTCGTTCATCATCGGGTTGGGCATTGCGATGCTGTTCGCGTTCGGCAATCCTCTGATTCCGGCCGGGCTCAAGTGACGCGATTGGAGACCGCTGCGTCATCCCCGCGAAAGTGGGGACCGAGTTAATGAGCGCAAGCGAATACGTGGTTGAGAGGCATGCATGAACATCAATCTGACGCTGCTGATGCAGGCCGTCGCCTTTGCCGTGTTCATATGGTTCTGTGCGAGGTTCATCTGGCCGTATCTCATGCGCGCGATCGAAGAGCGGCAGAAACAGATCGCCGACGGGCTGGCTGCGGGGGAGGAGGGACGGCAGAGCCTGACGCGGGCGGAAAAACGGATCGCCGAAATGCTGACCGAGGCCAAGACACGAGCGTCCGATATCGTCGCGCAGGGCGAGAAGCTCAAGAGCGACACGGTCGAGCATGCGCGCAGCGACGCGCAGGCCGAAGCCGACCGCATCATCGCGGCGGCGAAAGCCGAAATCGAGCAGGAGGTCTATCGCGCCAAGGAAGCATTGCGCGGCCAGGTCGCCGCGCTTGCCGTTGCGGGTGCTGCCAAGATACTCAAGCGCGAAGTCGATGCCAAGGCGCACGCCGATCTATTGGCGGAGTTAGAGAAGCAGCTCTAAAGCGCAACCGATGGCCGAGCAGATCACCGTTGCCCGACCCTACGCCGAAGCGGTGTTTGCGCTGGCGCGCGAGCGCAACGCCCTGCCGGTTTGGGCGGAGATGCTGAGGCTCGCGAGCGACGTCGCGGGCGACGCACGCGTGCGCGCCGCACTCGACAACCCGAGGCTTTCGGCAGCGGCGAAGGAATCGCTTTTCCTGTCGATCTGCGGCGACAGGCTCGATGCCGACGGTAGAAGCTTCATTCGCGTGCTGATCGAGGCCGACCGCATCGGCCTGTTGCCGGACATCCGGCAGCTCTTCGATGCGCTGAAGGACGCGACCGACGGCGTGGCGCGGGCGCAGATAACGAGCGCTTTCCCGATCGACGATCGCGCGCTCGGTGGGCTCAAGGCCGCGCTCGAGCGGCGCTTCGGCAAGAAGATCGAGGCCACCGTCACCGTCGACCCGCAATTGATTGGCGGCGCCAGGATCGCGGTCGGCGACACGGTGATCGACGGCTCGGTGCAGGGCGAATTGCACGCCTTGGCGAACCATTTGCGAGCCTAGCAAGCTGACGCAGCGTCTAGGGCGGCATTCAACCGGAAAGAGCACGAGGACAAATCATGCAGTTGAATCCATCGGAAATCAGCGAGCTCATCAAGAGCAAGATCCAGAACCTCGACACCGGCGCGGAAGTCCGGACTCAAGGTACTGTGGTCTCGCTCACCGATGGCATCGCGCGCGTGCATGGGCTGTCGGATGCGATGCAGGGCGAAATGATCGAGTTTCCCAACAACACCTTCGGCCTCGCGCTGAACCTCGAGCGCGATTCGGTCGGCACGGTGATTCTCGGCGATTAC
>DASXQW010000033.1:0-37880 GCA_036506975.1 Casimicrobiaceae bacterium
GGCGCCGCGGCGGCGACCTGGCTCATCTACCGCAAGCGCGAGACCGCGACCGTCAAGCTGCCGATCGACGGCGTGGGTCTGGGCTTGCTGGTGATATGGGTTGGCGCGCTGCAGATCATGCTCGACAAGGGTAAGGACCTCGACTGGTTCCATTCCGGACAAATCGTGATGCTGGCGATCGCGGCGATGGTCGGCCTGGCGCTGTTCGTGGTCTGGGAATTGACCGACCGCCATCCGGTCGTCGACCTGCGGCTTTTCGGACGCCGCAACTTCTGGACCAGCACGATGGCGATGTCGCTCGGGTACGGAACGTTCTTCGGCAACGTCGTGCTGCTGCCCTTGTGGTTGCAGCAGTACATGGGTTACACGGCGACGATGGCCGGCATGGTGCTCGCGCCGGTCGGGGTGCTGGCGATCCTGCTCACGCCGATCGTCGGCAAGAACATGCACCGGGTCGATCCGCGCATATTCGCGAGCGCGTCCTTTGGCGTTCTAGCCGTCGTGCTGTTGATGCGCTCGCACTTCAATACCAGTGCCGACTTCGCAACGCTGCTGGTGCCGACTTTCATTCAGGGCGCGGCGCTGGCGGTGTTTTTCATTCCGCTGATAACGCTGGGTTTGTCGGGTCTCACGCCCGACCGGATTCCCGCGGCTTCGGGCTTGTTCAACTTCGCTCGCATCACCGCCGGATCGTTCGGCACGTCGATTGCGACGACGTTTTGGGATCGGCGTGCGAGTCTGCACCACGCCCAGCTCGCCGAACGCATCACTGCGTACGATCCCTCGTCGGCGCAGGCGCTCTCCGGCATGCAGGCGGGCGGGATGAGCTCGCAGCAGAGCTACGAGGCCGTGAATCGCATCATCGACCAGCAGGCGTACATGCTCTCGGCCAACGACATCTTCTACGCCTCGGCGCTGTTGTCGCTGTTGTTGATCGCGGTGATATGGCTCGCCCGTCCGGCAAAGGCAGGCGGCGCGTCGGCTGCGGTGACCGGCGCGCATTAGCGGGTCGTTCGGCACGCCAGTAACGGGGCTTCCCCAGCCCGGTTCATCTTCTCCACGCGCTCTGGAGCGGTATACTCCGTCGGCCGTTCGGGCGACCCGTTTTCAAGAGCTGCTATGTCTCCGGAGGGAGCGTGCGCCCGAATTCCGTTGTGATGTAAGGCGATCCCCGGCTGTTGCACCGGCCGGCCCGCGGAGAATCTCGATGCAACGAGCTGCGCGCAGCGCCATCCCGGCGACGCTGATTCCTGGCGACGGGATCGGGCCAGAAATCATCGACGCCACCGTCATCGTGCTGGATGCGGCAGGCGCCCCGTTCGAGTGGGATGTGCAACAGGCCGGAATGGCGGGCATGAAGGCGCATGGCGACCCCTTGCCGCAGCCCACGCTGGAGAGCATCCGGCGCACCAGGCTCGCCTTGAAGGGCCCGCTGGCGACGCCGTCAGGCGGCGGTTACCGCTCGTCGAACGTCCGATTGCGCGAAGAGTTCCATCTCTACGCCAACGTCAGGCCGGCGCGCACGCTGATTCCAGGCCGCTACGAAAACATCGATCTCGTGCTGGTGCGGGAAAATACCGAGGGGCTGTACGTGGGATACGAGCACTACATCCCCATCGGCGACGATCCGCATGCGGTGGCGATCGGCTCCGGAGTCAATACGCGCGCGGGATGCATCCGGATCGCCGAGTTCGCTTTCGAGTACGCCGTGCGCAACAAGCGCCGGAAAGTCACGATCGTGCACAAGGCGAACATCATGAAGGCGCTTACCGGCATCTTCCTCGAGACTGCGCAACAGATCGGCGAGCGCTACCGCGACCGTATCGAAATCGACGAGCGCATCGTCGATGCCTGCGCGATGCAGCTCGTGCTCGATCCGTGGCAGTTCGACGTCATCGTGACAACCAATCTCTTCGGCGACATTCTCTCCGACGAGATCGCGGGGCTCGTCGGCGGGCTGGGCATGGCGCCGGGCGCGAACATCGGCACCGACGCCGCGATATTCGAAGCGGTGCACGGCTCCGCGCCCGACATTGCGGGCAAGGGCATTGCCAATCCGCTGGCGCTCATCCTAGCGGCGGCGATGATGCTCGACCATGTCGGCCGCGAAGACCTCGCGCGGCGCGTGCGGCAGGGCATCGACGAGACGCTGCACATCGACAAGGTCCGCACCGGCGACCTGGGCGGGAAAGCGTCGACCCGGGAGTTTGCGCAGGCGCTGGCGCGGCGTGTATCTTAGGTTCCTTAGCTGCAAGTCGACAGCGTCACCGATCGCAACGAATAGCTCGCAACCGACAATCCACTGGAGTCCCATGACGACCGCCGCCCAACTGTTCGTTAAATGCCTGGAGAACGAGGGGGTCGAGTACATCTTCGGCATCCCGGGCGAGGAGAACATCGACATCATGGATGCGCTCCTCGACAGCAGCATCAAGTTCGTCACCACGCATCACGAGCAGGGCGCGGCATTCATGGCCGACGTCTACGGGAGGCTCACCGGCCGCGCGGGCGTGTGCATGTCAACGCTGGGTCCCGGCGCGACCAACCTGATCACGGGGGTCGCCGATGCCAACATGGACCGCGCCCCGATCGTCGCCATCGCGGGCCAGGGCGCGACCACGCGTTTGCACAAGGAAAGCCACCAGATACTCGACTTGGTCAATCTCTTCGCGCCGATCACCAAGTACAGCACGCAGATTCGCGAAGCCGAGATCGTGCCGGAAATCGTGCGCAAGGCGTTCAAGGTGGCACAGACGGAAAAGCCGGGCGGCGCATTCATCGATTTTCCCGAGAACATCGCCGAGCTGAAATTCTCCGGTAAGCCAATCGAAGTGCAGAAGGCATATACGTCGGACACGCCCGACGCCAAGATCGAGCAGGCGGCGAAGATCATCTCCGACGCTAAGTATCCGGTCATTCTCGCCGGCAACGGCGTCGTTCGTCAGGGCGCGGCCGACGCGCTGGTCACCTTCGCCGAGGTGCTGCGGATTCCGGTCGCGAACACATTCATGGCCAAGGGCATCATTCCTTTCTCGAACGAGCTGTCGCTGGGAACGATCGGGCTCAAGGCGCGCGACCTGCCGTGGTTTGCGTTCGACAAGGCCGACGTCGTGATCTGCGTGGGCTACGACATGGTCGAGTATCACCCGGAGATGTGGAATCCGAACGGGGACAAGACCATTGTTCACATCGACGCGCTGCCGGCCGAGGTCGACGCGCATTACATCGTCGCGATGGGAGCCCTGGGCGACATCACCTCGAGCCTGCGCGGCATCGCGCTGAAGGCCAAGCCGCAGAAGAGCGCGCCGTTCAAGGCGCTGCGCAAGGCGATCTTCAACGACCGTGCGGGCTACGCCTCCGACGACGGCTTTCCGGTCAAGCCGCAGAAAATCGTATGGGATTTGCGCGAAGTGCTGGCGCCGGAGGATATCGCCATCTCCGACGTCGGCGCGCACAAGATGTGGATGGCGCGCATGTATCGCGCCGAGCGGCCGAACACCTGCATCATCTCCAACGGCTTTGCCGCGATGGGGATCGCCGTGCCGGGCGCGATCGCCGCCAAGCTCGCCTACCCCGAGCGCAAGATCGTCGCGGTCACCGGCGATGCCGGCTTCATGATGAACTCGCAGGAGATCGAGACGGCGCTCAGGATGAAAACGCCGTTCGTGGTGCTGATCTGGAACGACGCCGAGTACGGGCTCATCACCTGGCACCAGTTGCGCCATTTCGGCCGTCCCAGCAATATCAGTTTCAAGAACCCCGACTTCGTCAAATACGCCGAGAGCTTCGGGGCGAAGGGCTACCGCGTCGAGCGCACGCAGGATCTCGTGCCCACGCTCAAGAAAGCGCTCGCCGACGATACCGTCGTCATCATCGATTGTCCGGTAGACTATTCGGAAAACATGAAGCTGACCGAGCGCCTGAAGGCGCTCGTCAGCCCGGTCTGAGGAACGCCCTCTTGAAGATCCATGCCGCCGTATTGAATGCGATGGGCGCGCCGGCGCCTTACGCCGACTCGCGCCCGCTTGTCATCGAGGAGCTCGAGCTCGCGCCGCCTGGACCGGGCGAGGTCCTGGTGCGCATCAAGGCTGCGGGCCTGTGCCACTCCGATCTCTCGGTGATCAACAAGGACCGGCCGCGACCGATGCCGATGGCGCTGGGGCACGAGGCGTCCGGCATCGTCGAAGAGCTCGGGGAAGGCGTCACCGATCTGCAGCGCGGAGATCACGTCGTACTGGTGTTCGTTCCGAGCTGCGGCCATTGCCCGCCGTGCGCCGAGGGCCGTCCTGCCTTATGCGTGCCGGGGGCGGCAGCGAATCTCGCCGGAACGCTGCTGTCGGGACAGCGCCGGCTTACGCGCAACGGCGATATCGTCCATCACCATCTGGGGTGCTCGGCGTTCGCCGATCACGCCGTGGTGTCGCGCCGCTCGCTGATCAAGATCGATGCGGATTTGCCCCTCGACGAGGCGGCTCTGTTCGGCTGTGCTGTCCTGACCGGTGTGGGCGCGGTGGTCAACACCGCGCAGGTGCGCGCCGGCGCGTCGGTCGCGGTGGTGGGACTCGGGGGCGTCGGCCTGGCGTCGGTGCTCGGCGCGCGTGCCGCCGGTGCGCGTCATATCATCGCCGTTGATCTTGCCGCCGACAAGCTCGAGCTGGCGAAGAGCCTGGGTGCAACGCATGCGTTCAACGCCGCCAGCCCCGACGCCGTCGACGGCGTCAAGGAGGCCACGTCCGGCGGCGTCGATTACGCGATCGAGATGGCGGGGTCGGTGAAGGCCTTCGACCTCGCGTATCGCATTACGCGTCGCGGCGGCACGACGGTGACTGCCGGCCTGCCGCCGGCGACCGCGACCTGGCCGATGTCGCCGGTCAATCTCGTCGCCGAGGAGCGCACGATCAAGGGCAGCTATATCGGGACCTGTGTGCCCTCGCGCGATCTGCCCCGTTTCATCGACCTGTACCGTCAAGGGCGCATGCCGGTGAATCGTCTGATGAGTGGCAGGCTCGCGCTCGACGAGATCAACAAGGGTTTCGACCTGCTTCACGAAGGCAAGGCGGTGCGCCAGGTCGTCGTGTTCTGAAGACCTCCGAGGGATCGACGCATGAACTGGTTCGACGCGCCCGCCGGGTGGCTCAAATACTGGACGGAAAATCAGAAGAATCTTTTCCAGGCACTGGCGGAAGGGAAGACAGCCCTCCCCTCGATGACGCCGGAGAACGCGCCTGCGAGCAGCGTCGAAGACTGGACGCGGCAGATGTCGGAGTTCTCCCGGCGCTCGGTTGAGAGCTGGACCGCGCTGGCCAAGCAGGGCTGGCCGATGCTCTCGGGCAGCGACGCCGATCGCAGCAGCCTGCAGCAGTTGTTCGATCCCGCGGTCTGGAGCCGGACGGGCGCCGGCCGCTTCGACCTGGCGCTCGAACGCCTCACCGAAGGCCCGACTTACGCGACACTGTGGGACCTCGATCGCAAGCTTCTGAACGCGCAGAAGCTCTGGCTCAAGCGGTCCGAGGATATCGCCGCCTATCAGGCCATCGTGCAGGCGGCGTGGCAGCGCGCCGGCCAGCGTTTCATCGAGGCTCTCAACGATCCGAAGGCGCCACCTCTCAAGAGCGGGCGCGAGTTTCTGGATCTATGGATCGCGACGGCCAACGCGTGCCTGCTGGAGATGCACCGGTCCGACGAATTCCTCGACGCACAGCGCAAGATGACGCGCTCGGCAACCGAATACCGCCTGCAGGAGCGAGAAATCGCCGAGGCGTTCTGCGCCATGCACCACATCCCCACGCGCACCGAGATGGACGAGGTCCAGCGCGCGGTCTACGAATTGCGCCGCGAGCTGCGCGCAGCGCAAAGGAAGGGCGAAGACGAAGTCGCCAATCCGACGCCGATTCCACCCAGCGGCAAACGGCCGGCCGCGAAAGCGAAGCGCAAAGCGAGGAGGGCGGGATCATGACCGGTCGCGTCCAGGTCGACCCCCAGCGAGCGTTCCAGGAGATCGCCGAATTCAATCGGACGCTGGCGCAGGGGCTCTCCCTCCTCGAAAAGACGCGCGATCGCGACGTCCAGATCGCGACGACGCCCAAACGCGAGGTGTTCCGGCAAGACAAAACGGTCCTCTATCGCTATGAGCCCATGGCCAAGCACGCGGTCGAGGTTCCGGTGCTGGTCGTCTACGGCCTGATCGGGCGCTATACGATGGCCGATCTGCAGGAAGACCGGTCGCTGATGCGCAACATGCTTCGCCAGGGCGTTGACCTGTACGTCGTCGACTGGGGGACGCCGACGCGCACCGATCGGTGGCTCACACTCGACGATTACATCGACGGCTATCTGCATGAATGCATTCTGCACATCTGCCGCGAGCACAAGCTCGATGCGATTCACCTGCTCGGCATCTGCGAAGGGGGGGTATTCACGCTCTGCTACGCCGCGTTACACCCTGAGCGCGTGAAATCGCTCACGCTCACGATCACGCCCGTCGATTTTCACGCCGATCAGAACACCAGCGCGCCGCTGCACCACGGACTTATTAATTTGTGGGCGCGCAGCCTGACGCCTGAGGACATCGACCGGATGATCGAGGCCAACGGCAATCTGCCCGGCGATCTGATGAGCTTCGTGTTCTCGATGATGACGCCGCTTTCCAGCCTGACCAAGTACAGCATCGGTCTTTTCGACGTCATGGGTGACGAAAAGAAGCTCCTGAATTTCCTGCGCATGGAAAAGTGGCTCGCCGACCGGCCGGATCACCCGGGCGAAGCCGCGAAGCAATGGCTCAAGGATCTCTACCAGGACAACAAGCTGGTCGCAGGCGAGCTCGAGCTCTCCGGGCACCGCGTCGACCTCGCCCGGGTCCGCATGCCCGTGCTCAACATCTTCGCGCAGGATGACCACATCATTCCGCCCAAGAGCTCGCAGGCGCTCCGGAACCACGTCGGCACCAAGGATTACACCGAGCTTCCTCTGCCCGGCGGCCACGTCGGCGTGTTCGTCAGCGGCAAATCGCAGGGCATCCTGGGTTCCGGCATCGTGAAGTGGCTGAAGGCGCGCGATTGAGCGTCGCCGGGAACGACGGGCGCTCGGCATCGGCGGAAATTCCGCGTCTGGACGACGTCTCCGTGCTCGGCCCCCATGGGTTCGTGCGCATGGCTTATGCCGACTGGGGGCCGATCGGCGCGGAGCGTACCGTCGTCTGCGTTCATGGGATGTCGCGCAACGGCCGCGACTTCGACGTGCTCGCGCAGCGTTTTGCCCGAAATGGAGTGCGCGTGGTTGCGCCCGACCTGCCGGGCCGCGGCTGGAGCGAGTGGCTCGAGCATTCCGAAGACTATGCCACGCCGTTGTATCTGTCGGCGATGAGCGCGCTCATCGCGCGTCTCGGCGCGCGCGAGGTCGATTGGGTCGGCAGCTCGCTCGGCGGGCACATCGGCATGGAGCTCGCCGCATTGCCGGGAACACCGATCCGGCGGCTCGTCCTCAACGACTTCGGCGCCCGCATTGCGGCGGCCGCTTTGCACCGCATCGCCGCCTACCTGCGCGTCGCGCGTACTTTTGCTTCGATCGCCGAAATGGAGGCGTATCTGCGCGAGATCCACGCGCATTTCGGTGCCCTCAGCGACGCCCAATGGCGGCACTTGGCCGAACACAGCGCCGTCGCGACCGGGGAGGGCCGGTACCGCCACCACTACGATCCGGCGATCGCCCGGGCATTCGCCTGGCCGCTGATGCTCGACATCACGCTCTGGCACGTATGGGACAGGGTCGAGTGCCCGGTGCTCATCCTGCGTGGCGAGCATTCCGACCTGCTGCTCCCGGGCTGCGTGCGCGAGATGCTACGCCGCGGCCGGGCCGCAGTGGAGGGCAAAGTCAGGACGGTGGACATACCGGGCTGCGGCCACGCGCCGTCGTTGATGGCCGACGATACGATCGGCCTCATCAGCGACTTTCTCGACGACGATACGGCCGCGCCGAGCGCGCGAGCCGCGAGGCCGTTACGGCGCAAGAGCGGATGAAGAACAAAATCGTCTCCGCGGCCGACGCCATCGCGATCATTCGCGACGGCGACACCGTCGCCTCGTCCGGCTTCGTCGGCAGCGGCACGCCGGACGAGCTGATCAGCGCACTCGAGGCGCGCTTCGTCGCGACAGGCGCGCCCAAGGAGCTGACGCTCGTCTTCGCCGCCGCGCCCGGCGACGGCAAGGATAAAGGCCTGAACCGACTGGCGCACAGCGGCCTGATCAAGCGCGTGATCGGCGGTCACTGGAGCCTGGTGCCGAAGCTCGGCGCGCTTGCGGTCGGCAACCGGATCGAGGCCTACAACCTGCCGCTCGGCACGCTGACGCAGCTCTTCCGCGATATCGCGGGCCATCGCGCCGGAACGTTGACCAAGGTCGGCTTGCGCACCTTCGTCGATCCTCGCGTCGAGGGCGGGCGCATCAACGCCGCGACGACCGAAGATCTCGTTCGCGTCATCGAGCTCGACGGCGAGGAGTGGCTTTTCTACAAGGCTTTTCCGATCACGGTCGCGCTGCTCCGCGGCACGACTGCGGACCTGACCGGCAACATCACCATGGAGCACGAGGCGCTGACGCTCGACAACCTGGCGCTGGCGATGGCGGCGAAGAATTCCAACGGCTTCGTCATCGCGCAGGTCGAGCGCATCGCTGCCCCGGGCGCATTGCACCCGCGCCAGGTGCAGATTCCCGGCGTGCTGGTCGACTGTGTCGTCATCGCCAGCGCCGAGCACCATCACCAGACCTACGGGACGCGCTACAGCCCGGCGCTCGCCGGCGAATTCCGCGTCCCGCTCGACGCGCTCCAGCCCCTGCCGCTCGACGAGCGCAAGATCATCGCGCGCCGCTGCGCGTTCGAGCTGCCGATGGGGGGTGTGGTGAACCTGGGCATTGGCATGCCCGAGGGCGTCGCGTCGGTCGCCAACGAAGAGGGTGTGCTCGACCATCTCACGCTCACCGCAGAGCCCGGCGTCATCGGCGGCGTGCCGCAAGGCGGCCTCGACTTCGGCGCCGCCGTGAATACCGACGCGATCATTCATCAGAACCAGCAGTTCGACTTCTACGACGGCGGCGGACTGGACATGGCTTGCCTGGGCATGGCGCAGGTCGACGGCGAGGGACACGTCAACGTGAGCCGCTTCGGGTCGCGGCTCGCCGGCGCCGGCGGTTTCATCAATATCAGCCAGAACGCGCGGCGGCTCGTCCTCGCCGGCACTTTCACCGCCGGCGGTCTCGAGATCGCGATCGAGAACGGCGCGCTCAGGATCATCCGCGAAGGCCGCAGCAAGAAGTTCATCCAGGAGGTCGAGCAGATCACCTTCAACGGCGCCTATGCTGCCGAGAGCGGGCAGCCGGTCCTTTACGTCACCGAGCGCTGTGTGTTCCGCCGCGGCCGCGACGGCATGGAGCTGATCGAAGTCGCGCCCGGCATCGACGTCAATCGCGATATCCTGGCGCAGATGGAATTCACGCCGATCGTGCGCAATCCGGGGCTGATGGACGCGCGCATCTTCCGCGACGAGCCGATGCAGCTCGAGGAGACGCTGCTGGGGTTGGGACTTGCCGAGCGTGTGAGCTACGACGCCGAGCGCAACATCCTGTTTCTCAATCTCGAAGGCATGCACGTGCGCACCCGCGACGACGTCGACCGGGTGCGGCGCGCGGTCGAGGAGCGCTGCCATGCAATCGGCAGGAAAGTTGCGCTGGTGGTGAATTACGACGATTTCCTGATCGACGCGGCGGTTGCCGATACTTACGCGGCGATGGTGCGCTATATGGAGACGCACTACTATACGACTGCGTCGCGCTACACGACGAGCGCATTCCTGCGGCTGAAGCTGGGCGAGGCGCTGGCGCGGCGCCGGGTCGCGCCGCACATTTTCGAGACGTCCGACGAAGCGCACAAGTTCGTGGCCGCGCAGATGAAAGAGGGCTCCGCCGATGCCGCGTGATCTCGATGGCAAGGTCGCGATCGTCACGGGCGGTGCCGGTGGATTCGGGGAGGGTATCGTGCGGCTTTTCGTCGCCGAAGGCGCGCGCGTCCTGGTCGCCGACATCGAGCATGCGAAAGCGCAGAAACTGGCGGCGGAGCTGGGGTCGCGGGTTAGGGCAGAGCGGTGCGACGTTGCAAAGAGTGCCGACGTCTTCGCCGCGGTCAAGGCCTGTGTCGACGCGTTCGGACCGCCCGACATCGTCGTCAACAACGCAGGCACGACGCATCGCAACCAGCCGATGCTCGACGTCGACGAAGCGACGTTCGACAAGGTGTTTGCGGTGAACGTGAAATCGATCTTTCACATGGCGCATGCCGTCGTTCCCCTGATGCGGGAGCGCAAGCAGGGCGTGATTCTCAACATTGGCTCGACCGCAGGCTTAAGACCGCGTCCCGGGCTCACGTGGTACAACGCGTCCAAGGCCGCGGTAAACCTCGTATCGAAATCGATGGCAGCCGAGCTCGCTCCCGACGGCATCCGTGTCAATGCGATCTGCCCCGTCATGGGCGCGACCGGGCTCATCGAGCAGTTCCTCGGCGCGCCCGATACGCCGGAAAATCGCGCCCGAATCATCGCCACGATTCCCCTCGGGCGGATGTCGACGCCGGAGGATGTCGCGAACGCTGCACTGTATCTGGCCAGCGATTCCGCGCGCTTCATCACCGGCATCGAATTGCCCGTGGACGGCGGACGCACGATCTGAATTGCTCGGGCGCAACCATTCCGGCTTCTGCGCTGCGTTGCCTCCGAACACGATCGGGACCATTCCAGATGAACATCTCTTACATCAGCGATGCCCTTGCCGCAGCTCTCTGCGTTGCGATCGTCGTCGCTTACCACGCGTACCTGCGCATGCGGGTGCGGCGCAATCCCGGCTATACGATGCAGGCAGTGCTGAACCAGGGCCGGATTGCCTGGGTCGAGCGCATGATGGCCGAGAACCAGGGCATTCTCGCGGTGCAGACGCTGCGCAACGCAATCATGGGTGCTTCGTTCTTCGCCTCGACCGCGGTCGCGCTTATCGTCGGCGTCATCACGCTGAGCACGCAGTACGACAAGCTCACCGTGGCGTGGCATGCGCTGAGTCCGATCGGCGCCATCGACGAGCATCTCTGGTTGATGAAGATCATGGTGCTGCTCATCGACATGTTGAGCGCCTTCGTGTTCTTTTCGCAGTCGATTCGCCTCATGTCCCACGTCGGGGTCGTGATTTCCGTGCCCACGACCACCATGCGTCCGGCATTCGTTGCCGCCATGCTGATCCAGGCCGGGCGTTATCACACGCGCGGGATGCGTTGCTATTATTTCGCGGCGCCGCTGCTGTTCTGGCTGTTCGGGCCGCTGCTCCTGCTCCTGTCGACCTGCGCGCTCGTCGGCGCGCTCTACTATCTCGACAAGTCGCCGACGCGCCACGCCGACGACGTCATGCCTCAGGAGTAGCGCCGTGAGCAGCGAGCGCGGACACGCGAGCGAAGCCTAGGCCGACAGCGCGACTCCGCCGCTGACATATGCCGATTGGAGGCCAGACCCGCGAGTGGAGCGATGCGGGTGGCGAGCATCCCCGAGGCCAGGCGCAGCCTATTGCGGCGCGCACATGACCACGAGATCGGGACCGTCACCCTCCGCCACCCATCCCCGCGCCACCATCTGGGACCGGATCGCGCGATCGGTCATGTAGCGATGGTTGGCGTCGGATCGATTGCTGAACACCCGGTAGATCGGCGTGGTGTTTGCGGGACACGTTCCCACCGCCGGCAGAAACATCTGCATGAACTGCGGGTCCTCCAGGATGAACTCGGGATACCGCTGGCTGGTCCCGTTGCACTCGACGGTGTCGCGACCGAAGAAATGCGAATCACCCTCCGCGGGCGGGATGTAGAAGCGGCACACCGGCGCGGAACCCGCGTGTGCACTGGTGTAGGTATTGAACGTCGACCCCGTGCGCACCCATGGCGTTGGGGTGTGGCCGGCGTCAAGAAACGCCTGCTCAGCCAAGATCCAGGTGATGAAGTAATGGTCCAGGGCCGCGTTGTAATACTCGACGACCGGGACCGGCGCGTCACCGCTGTCGAAGAGCTCCGCGCTGGCGGTGGTACTGCCGCCGGAATCGCCCGCAGCCACCAACACCTTGCCGTTCGCGAGCAGGGTCGCCGTGTGGCCACTGCGGGCTGTATTCAAGCTACCGCTGACGCTCCAGCTTCCGGTGGCCGGGTCGTAGAGCTCAGCGGAATCTAGGCTGTTATAAAAATAGTCAAAACCACCCGCGACCAAGACCTTGCCGCTGGGCAGCAGCGTCGCGGTGTGAACTCCGCGGTCTATGTTGAGATCGCCGGTATCGGTCCATGTCCCGGTGACCGGGTCGTACAGTTCCGCGCTCTCAAGGACGTCATCACCGCCGATGGAGCCGGCCGCAACCAAGACCTTGCCATTGGGCAGCAGCGTCGCGGTATGAGCATACCAGCGGCCTGTATTGAGATTGCCGGTGATGCTCCACGTCTCGGTGGCCGGGTCGTACAGCTCCGCACTGTTCCTTACGTCGATGCTTCCGCCCCCCAAGACCAGGACCTTGCCGTTGGGCAGCAGCGTCGCTGTACCACCATCATGGGCTTTGTTGAGACTGCCGGTGTATCTCCACATCCCGCTGCTTGGGTCGTATAGCTCGGCGCTGCTACGCCAGACGACCAAGACGTTGCCGTTGGGCAGCAGCGTTGCTGTGCCACCGCCGGCTGTATTGAGATTGCCCGTGTAACTCCACGTCCCCGTAGCCGGGTCGTACAGCTCCGCGCTGTTGAGAGCGCTGTTGTTGTAGCTCCCTGCGACCAGGACCTTGCCGTCGGGCAGCAGGGTCGCCGAGTGCCCACTGCGAGCCGTATTGAGATCGCCGGTAAGGCTCCACGTCCCCGTGGCCGGGTCGTAAAGCTCGGCGCTGCCGATGCCCGTGACGTTGAAGCCGCCCACGACGAGCACTTTGCCGTTCGCCAGTAAAGTGGCCGTGTGTCCAGTACGCGGCGTGTCGAGTGAGCCGGTCACGATCCAGCCCTGTTGTTGTGCCTGGACGTTCGTGGCGCTGGCCAGCAGGCAGGCCAGGAGCGTAATGCTGACGAGCGACACGAAGCCCAGCAGCGGACGCGCCCGTGAAGTAACTAAGGAAGGGGGATGCGGATTCATCTTGTTTGCCCTTACGGGCGCCTTCCATCTTTCAGTGTTCATGCCGGGCATGAACGGCCGAGGGTAGATAGCTGCCGGACCATTGAACCAACCTGTGCGCGTCCCTGGCCTATAATCGGCAGCAGCAGCGGACCTCCTCGCAGCGATGGCTACCCGGCTCATCTTCTGCGCTTCCTCAATCTGCACGATAGCCCTGCGTGCGGTCGCCGGTAACGAGATCCGACTGAAAAGTGGCTGAAAATTAGCTGAAGAAGTGGACTAGAAGTCTCCGTGATTCTCGCTTTTACCTACTTGAGTGCGCTTGATGGTGAATCACGGTGAGATGCATGAGCGACGAGAAGATCTATCTTTTCGATGAATTCACGCTCGACCTCGCGCGCGGTTGCCTGCTGCGCGCGGGCGAGCCCGTCCATTTGCGTCCACAATCGTATGAAGTCCTCAAGTACCTGGTTGACCATAGAGGTCGCCTCGTAAGCAACGATCGGCTCATCGAGGAGGTCTGGCGTGGACGGGCGGTCACCGACGATTCGCTCGTTCAATGTCTCAGGGATGTTCGGCATGCGCTCGGCGGGAGCAGTGGCCAACACATCCGGAACGTGCGGGGACGCGGCTACATGCTCGATGCGTTAGCGGGTGACCACGACCAACGGCAAACCCGCGAGGGGTCATCCGAAATCGATCCTGGTATGAAGGCGCCCGAGGATGGAGAAGTCGCCGGGAACAAAGCAGCTACTATGCAGGCGGCGCCTCCACTTGCCGTCAAGACACGGCGCGCTCGCTTTGCGCTCTTAACCGATTCGACGAAGGTGGTTACTCTGCCTGTAGCCAGCCTGCTGGTAATTACCTTGGCAATGGGCGCCGCGTATTACTTCTTTTGGTCCAGACCGGAACCGACCGTTACCGCCGCGGGGGTGAAGTCGCTGGCAGTACTGCCCTTCAAGCCTCTCGTGGGGGAGAGTTACGACGAAGTGTTGGAGCTGGGTATGGCCGACACGCTAATCGCCAGGCTCAGCAATAGCAGGGAGATCGTCGTACGTCCCACGGGCGCGGTGCGCAGGTATGGCGGCTTGGAGCAAGATCCTCTGGCGGCCGGGCGCGCGTTAAATGTCGAAGCCGTGTTGGACGGCCACATACAGCGGTCGGGCGACCGCATCAGGGTCTCGGCCCGGCTGGTGAGTGTCGACGATGGCAAGCAACTGTGGGCGGGCCAGTTCGACGAACAAATGACGGACATCTTTGCCGTGCAGGACTCGATTTCCCAGCGGGTGGCGACGGCGCTCGCGCTGAAACTCTCCGGCGAGGAGCAGAAGCGATTTTCCAAGCGCCACACCAGCAACATCAAGGCCTATCAGAGCTATTTGCAGGGGCGGCATAACGTGCAGCGCCGAACCCGCGACCACCTTCTCACGGGAATAGCCTTTTACGAAAGGGCGATCAAAGAGGACGCGAACTACGCGCTCGCTTACGCCGGATTAGCCGACGCTTATTCCTTCCTGGTGTCGCGAGGCTACATTGCGCCCCATGAGGGTCGACGCAGAGCCAGAGAGTCCGCAGCAAAAGCTCTGGCTCTCGACGACAATCTGGCCGAAGCTCACTCGGCAATCGGTCAAACTCATATATTTTTCGCGCCGTACGATTTTGCTGTCGGCGATCGTGAGCTTCGGCGTGCGATCGAACTCAGCCCGAACCTGACGACAGCTCATGAATTCCTTAGAAACTCGCTACAAGAACAGGGTCGCCTGGATGAAGGCTTGGAGGAGGCGCTAAAGGCTCGTGAACTCGATCCACTCTCTCCAACAATCGCACGCAACGTCGCTTTTAGTTATCTGCTCAGGCGGGACTATTCTCGATCGCTCGAGCATTACCAGCAGACGAGGGAACTAGGCCCACTTTTTGTCTTTGGCATCGAAATAGAAATCTACCTTCAAAACGGGCTGCTCGACGAAGCGCGCCTTGAACTTGAGAAGGCGGGACGAGAGAGACGGGACGAACCTCTGTTAACTTATAGCGCGGGAATGGTGTACGCCGCGCAGGGAAAGCAAATCGAAGCGCTCCGGATCATTGAACAACTAGAACAGATGTCAAACGTCGGCCTTAACCATGCGCATTGGATCGCCAGAATCTATGCGACATTGAACGACAAAGAACTGGCTTTGAATTGGCTCGAACGCGGTCTAGATGCGGAAGCGGTGGGCATATTTTATAAGGACGCTCCTGTCTGGGACACGATCCGCACCGATCCGCGATTCGCGAAGCTGCTCCGGCGGATGAACATCCCACAGTGATTGGATCGTGAGAAGGGGAGCTCGCTGCGGAAGCTTCCGCGACGGCAGAAGTTGTTACCCATGCATCCGGACTGAACGGCCGCAACTCTAGTTAGGCGCGCGTGCGCTCGCGGCCGTGGCGGACGGCTTCCCGCAACCGCTGCCGTTCGCCGAGGACCTTGTTGGCGTACACGTTGCTCGCGTCGGCCGCTGCTCCGTTGTAGAGCTGTAGGCCGGCGACATCGGTCCCGCCGCGCCTGATGTATTCCTTGAGGACTCTCGCGCCTAGCTGAATATTGATACGCGGATCGAGCATGGATTTCCCGCGCGCGATATCGAATTTGTCGGTATGGAAGCGGGGAATCACCTGCATCAGTCCGATCGCGCCACCCTCGCTTTGCGCGATGGGATTGAATCTCGACTCGATGGCCATCACGGCGATGATCAACAGCGGGTCGACGCCGATCCCCTTGCCCTCGCGATACGCGGTGCCGACGAGCTCGCGCGTCGCCTCATGGGAAATGCGATATCTGCTCGCGACGGCTTTTGCCACGGTTTCGATTTCGGGGTCGGCCGACGCCGCGGGATGCTGCCAATTACCTTCCGCTTCATTCTGCGGCGAATCGGGCGTGGTCGCGGCGGCCTGCGCTGGTCGGTCAGCAACGATTCCCTCATCGCGTGCAGATGACGCCGAGACCATGGCGACCAGCACGACGGCGAGCAAGACGAACACCCCAGCCGGCGCGCGCCCTGATTTCGCGAACCAATTGCGGACAGCCGCCTTGCGTCGAGCAGAAGGCAAATTCTTCGGCATTGAAAACCTCCGGATCGTGTTCCCGGCGGGTGACCGCAACGCACCGCGAGTCACTTGCCGCCGCCAGGGCGGCCGGGGATTACGCTGCTAACGAAGCAGTGAGGATCCCGGGCATCGCCTTCGGCTCAGCCCGGGCTACGGTTTCTGCGAAGCACTCCCTAGCAGCGCTAATGCTGCAATGCACAAGCACGACTTTAGGGGCAAAAGCGTGTATAGTCAAGGATAATTTGCTGCAATGCAATAGGCTACCAGGAGTCAAGATCAGGAAAGCGGGGCAGGTTATTTGCGTGTCGCGGCGGTCACGAGGTTGAGCAACTCATTGGCTTGCTTGCCGCGAACGTTCATCCGGACCAGGATGTCGGACGCCGTGACCGGCTTGCCGTAGTAGATCCGGTTCCATTTGTCGGAAGTCGATACGATGGTGCCGTCGAAGTTGATGCCACCGTATATGCCCTTGGCGCGGCTGAACGAGACGAAGTCGGCGACTAGGTCGGATTGCGCACCGGCACCGACCGGCCCGGCGGCGACCGCGGCGTCACCTCCCATCTTGAACGAATTCGCAAGAAGGGTATTGAGGCCCTTCTCGGTCATGACCAGCGTGACGACCTCGGACACGGCGATCCCCGCCTGAAAGCCCACGCTGGCGGTTGCGAGAGTGTAGAACGCCGGTCCGACCCACTTGCCGCTTTTCGGATCGCGCGCCACCACGACCGCACGACCTCCCGAGCCGCCGAGAATGAAACCGGCCTTGGTAATCTCGGGGGCGATCAACACCGCCTTGGCTCGACCAAGGTTCCGCTTCAACCAGGCCATGTCGGGATCGTTCGTGAAGTTCGCAAACGTCAAAGTCGCAGCGGTCACGAGCGAGCGCTGATCGGACTGCGCGCATACCGAAGTCGCAAATAACATGGCCGGCAGAGCTACGGCGCTTGCAGTACCGATCCAACGTCTCAGCGGGTGTTGCATGGCCAGCCTCCATTCGTAATCGTGCAGCGCGCGCGGCACGCGGAACGTTGCGGCCAGCGCATGTCACAGTATACTGGTCAGCCGCAGCGCGATCGTCGAACGCCAGTCAGGCGCCGGGCGCGACCACCGGCGTCGCGACGCTCGCCGTTGCGCTAGAGGAACATTACCGATGAAGCCTTCGTCGCAAGCGATGCCGCGTCGAGACGGCGTGACGGCCGTCCATTCGCTCGATCGTTTTGTTTTCACCGTACCGGATATCGACGAGGCGCAGCGGTTCTATTCGGAGTTCGGCCTCGATGCGCGCCGCGAGGGCCAGCGCCTCGATCTGCTCACGCACCGCCATCCCCACCGCTGGGGATCGATCTTTGCCGCGCCGGGGCCCAAGAAACTCCAATACCTGCGCTTCGGAGTCTATGCGGAAGACTTTGAGCCCCTGGTCCAGCGTATCGAGCGGACCGGCGCGTCGCGCGTAGCCGGGCATCCGCTCGGCGACGAGGAGGGGGTCTGGACGCGCGATCCCGACGGGAACTTGGTGCAGGTCGTTGCGGCCGCCAAGGTTTCGCCCGAAGAGCCGGGAACGCAGGCGTCGCCGCCCGCGCATCCTGCGGGTCGCGGTGCTGCGCCCGGGCGCAGCGGCGCGGGGAGGGTGCGTCCGCGGCGACTGTCGCACGTGCTGCTGTTCTCGTCCGACGTCTCGCGTTCGGTGCGGTTCTACAGCGATGCGCTCGGACTGCGTTTGTCCGATCGCTCCGGCGACGTTATAGCCTTCATGCACGGTGCCCATGCCAGCGATCACCACATGCTCGCCTTCGCGAAGTCGGGCGGACCGGGGTTGCATCACTCGAGCTGGATCGTCGAGAGCATCGACGAGATCGGCCTCGGCATGCAGCACATGGCAGACTGCGGCTATGTGCGCAGCTGGGGTGTCGGGCGGCACGTGATCGGATCCAACTACTTCTGCTACATCCAGGACCCTTGGGGCAGCTTCGCCGAATACTCGCACGACATCGATTTCGTCCCCGCAGACGTCGAATGGCAGAGCGCCGATCACCCGCTGGAGGATTCGTTTTACGTCTGGGGGCCCCCACCGCCGGATTACTTCATCGTCAATCACGAGATTGCCGCGCCGGCAGCGTAGCGCTTCGAATCGCACGTGCCGGGATCGCGCGCCTAGGTTCCCACAGATTCCGCGGCCGTGCGCGCACCGCTTCGCGCAAAAAACGCCGTGCTTCCGGCGACGCTCTGCGCCGCAGCGCTGGATCGCTGCGGACTCAGGCCTGGCGACCCGTCGCGACAAAGTACGGATTCGCAAAATCGGGCTTGCCGTAGCGCAATTCCGCACCGTTCAGATCGGTCACGCGGCCACCGGCGGCGCGCAGGATGGCGTGGCCGGCCGCGGTATCCCATTCCATGGTGCGGCCGAAGCGCGGGTAGAGATCGGCTTCGCCGCCGGCCACGAGGCACAATTTGAGCGACGAACCCGCGTTGACATGCGAGGCGACGACGCGTCCGGCTAGGAAGGCATCGAGCGCTGCGCGATCGCCGTGAGAGCGGCTGGATACGACCGTCAGACCCGCGGCGGGTGCGCGGCGGCACGCGATTGTCCTGCGGTGCCCCGATTCGTCTTCCACGAAAGCGCCCGCGCCGGCGGCTCCCGCGAACAATCTCCCCGACGCCGGCGCAAGCACGACCCCGAGCACCGGCATGCCCCGCTCGACGAGCGCGATGTTCACCGTGAACTCGCCATTGCGATCGATGAACTCGCGTGTGCCGTCCAACGGATCGACGAGCCAGAATCGTTCCGCGACCACTGGAATTCGGCCCGCAGATGCGGCTTCCTCGGAGACGACTTGCAGGCCCGGCGTGATGCGGGCAAGCGCCGGCAGGATCAACGCCTCGGCGCGGTGGTCGGCCTCGGTCACCGGAGACGCGTCGCCTTTGCCTTCGACCTTGAACTCGGTGGCGTAGACCTCCATGACGATCGTACCGGCCGCGCGGGCGACCGGGATGATCCTGTCGAGCAAGTCGAGTTCAGGTAGCATACTCGGCCTGAATCATATATCGAGCCGCTCGTAGTTCGGCGCGGGACCCTCCGCGCCGGCGCCCGGGCACCAGGCACAGAAGACACGACCGGGATGGTACTCACTTATCTGCAACAGCTCGAAGCGGAAAGCATTCACATCATGCGGGAGGTTGTCGCCGAGACCGACAATCCGGTGATGCTCTACTCGATCGGCAAGGACAGCGCGGTGATGCTGCACCTCGCGATCAAGGCGTTCTTTCCGGCCCGGCCGCCGTTTCCGCTGCTCCACGTCGACACGACGTGGAAATTCCGCGACATGTATGCGTTCCGCGATCGCCGCGCCGCCGAAGTGGGCATGAAGTTGATCGTGCACGTCAATCCCGAGGGTTTGGCGATGAACATCAACCCCTTCACGCATGGCTCGGCGGTCCACACCGACGTGATGAAGACGCAGGGGCTGCGGCAGGCGCTGGACAAGTACGGCTTCGATGCGGCTTTCGGCGGCGCGCGACGCGACGAGGAGAAGTCCCGCGCCAAGGAACGCATCTTCTCCTTCCGGTCGGCGCAGCATCGCTGGGATCCCAAGACGCAGCGTCCGGAGCTGTGGAAGCTGTACAACGCACGCAAGCACAAGGGCGAGAGCCTGCGGGTTTTTCCGCTCTCCAACTGGACCGAGCTCGACGTCTGGCAATACATCTATCTGCAGGACATACCCATCGTTCCGCTCTACTTCGCGCGCGAGCGGCCGGTGGTCGAGCGCGACGGAACGCTGATCATGGTCGACGACGAGCGCATGCCGCTGCGCGACGGCGAGGTGCCGGCGCTGCGCAAGGTGCGCTTTCGCACGCTGGGCTGCTATCCGCTCACCGGTGCGATCGAGTCCAACGCCGATACGCTGCCGGCGATCGTTCAGGAAATGCTGCTGGCGAAGACCTCCGAGCGCCAGGGCCGCGTCATCGATTACGACGCTGCCGGGTCGATGGAGAAGAAAAAAGTGGAAGGCTACTTCTGATGGCACGCGCCTTTGCGCAGACTGCGCCCGAAATCGAGCGTTATCTGGCCACGCATCAACGGAAAAGCCTGCTGCGGTTCATCACCTGCGGCAGCGTCGACGACGGCAAGAGCACGCTGATCGGCCGGTTGCTCTACGAATCGAAACTGCTGTTCGAGGACCAGCTCGCGGCGCTCGAGGCGGACTCGAGGAAGATGGGTACGCAGGGCGACGGGCTCGATTTCGCGCTGCTGCTCGACGGCCTCACCGCCGAGCGCGAGCAGGGGATCACCATCGACGTTGCGTACCGCTACTTCGCGACCGACCGGAGGAAGTACATCGTCGCCGACACGCCCGGTCACGAGCAGTACACCCGCAACATGGTCACCGGGGCTTCGACCGCCGACGTCGCGGTGCTGATCGTCGATGCCCGCAAGGGCGCGCTCACGCAGACGCGACGGCACAGCTACCTCGTCTCACTGCTCGGCATCCGGAAGATTCTGGTGGCGGTCAACAAGATGGATCTTGTCGAGTATGCGGAGGCGCCGTTCCGCGCCATCACCGCGGAGTACGGTGATTTCGCGGCGCGCATCGGGCTCGACGACGTGACCTTTATTCCGGTGTCCGCGCTCAAGGGCGACAACGTCGTTGCCCGGAGCGCACACATGCCCTGGCATCGCGGCCCCACGCTGATGGCCTACCTCGAGTCCGTTGCGATCGACGAAGAGCGCCTGCAGAAGGCGCCGTTTCGCTTGCCGGTGCAATGGGTCAGTCGCCCGCATCACGACTTTCGCGGCTTCGCCGGAACGATCGCGAGCGGAACGATCCATACCGGCGAGCGCGTTCGCGTGCAGCCCTCGGGTCGCGAGAGCAGGGTCGCGCGCATCGTGACCGCAGATGGCGACCTCGCGCAGGCGATCGCCGGCCAGTCGATCACCCTGACGTTGACCGACGAGATCGACATTTCCCGCGGCGACCTGATCTCCACCGCGTCGGCACCGCCCGAGGTTGCAGACCAGTTCGAGGCGACGATCATCTGGATGGCGGACGAACCGATGCTGCCGGGTCGGCCGTATCTGCTCAAGATTGGCGCCCGTACCGTCAATGCGCAGATCGGCGATCTCAAGTACAAGATCAACGTCAATTCGCTCGAGCACGTCGCGGCCAAGACGCTGGCGCTGAACGAAATCGGTGTGTGCAATCTCTCGCTCGACCATCCGGTCGCCTTCGACGTGTACAAGGACAATCGCGATACCGGCGGTTTCATTTTCATCGACCGCGTCAGCAACAACACCGTCGGCGCAGGGCTGCTCGACTTCGCATTGCGCCGCGCGCACAACATCCATATCCAGGCGCTCGACCTCAACAAGGCGGCGCGCGCGCAGTTGAAGGGCCAGAAATCCTGCGTGCTCTGGCTGACCGGCCTTTCGGGTGCCGGCAAATCGACGATCGCCAATCTGGTCGAGAAAAAGCTCCACTCACTCGGCCGCCACACGTACCTTCTCGACGGCGACAATGTGCGCCACGGCCTGAACAAGGATCTCGGATTCACCGACGTTGACCGCGTGGAGAATATCCGCCGCGTCGCCGAAGTGTCGAAGCTGATGGTCGATGCGGGTCTGATCGTGATCACGGCGTTCATTTCGCCGTTCCGGGCCGAGCGGCGCATGGCGCGCGAGTTGATGGCCGCCGGAGAGTTCATCGAGATCTTTGTCGATACTCCGCTCGCCGTCGCGGAGCAACGCGATTCCAAGGGGTTGTACAAGAAAGCACGACACGGGGAGTTGAAGAACTTCACCGGAATCGACTCGCCGTATGAAGTCCCCGAGCAAGCGGAGATCCATGTCGAAACGACTCGACTCGCAGCCGACGCAGCAGCCGATCTCATCGTGCGCGAGCTCGGCAAGCGTGGGGTGATCGGAACCGTCGTATAGCACGCAACGCTCGTTCGGCGCTGGCCGGGATCCGCGCCGGCCCATCGTGTCCCGGGAGGCGAGATCTTGGAGCATCGGACCGACCGTTATCCGGAGATTCGCGAGGCTGTGCGCGCGCTCTGCGCGAACTTTCCCGACGCGTATTTCCGCCAAATTGACGAAGCGCGCGCGTATCCCGAAGCGTTCGTCGACGCGCTCACGAAGGCGGGCTGGCTCGCCGCGCTGATTCCGCAGGAATACGGCGGCTCCGGCCTGGGCTTGGCGGAAGCCTCGGTGATCATGGAGGAGATCAATCGCTGCGGCGGCAACTCGGGCGCGTGTCACGGCCAGATGTACAACATGGGAACGGTCCTGCGGCACGGCTCGGAGGTGCAGAAGCAGAAGTATCTGCCCGGGATCGCTGCGGGGGAGCTGCGACTGCAATCGATGGCGGTGACCGAGCCCACGACCGGCACCGACACCACCCAGCTCAAGACGACCGCGGTCAGGAAAGGCAGCCGCTACGTCGTCAACGGCCAGAAGGTGTGGATCTCGCGCGTGCAGCACTCCGACCTGATGATCCTGCTCGCGCGTACGACGCCGCTCGCCGAGGTCAAGCGCAAGTCGGAAGGCATGTCGATCTTCATCGTCGAGCTCGAGGACGCGGTCGGCAAGGGGCTCACGGTCCGGCCGATCCGCAACATGGTCAATCACGAGACCAACGAGCTCTTTTTCGACAATCTCGATATTCCCGCGGAGAACCTGATCGGCGAAGAGGGAAAGGGCTTCAAGTACATTCTCGACGGACTCAACGCCGAGCGCACGCTGATAGCCGCCGAATGCATCGGCGATGGCTATTGGTTCATCGATCGCGCGGTCAAATACGCCGGCGATCGAGTCGTGTTCGGGCGTCCGATCGGCAGGAACCAGGGCGTCGCCTTTCCGATCGCCGAGGCCTATATGGAGGTGGAGGCGGCCAACCTGATGCGTTTCAAGGCTTGCGATCGTTTCGATCGCGGCGAACCTTGCGGTGCGGAAGCCAACATGGCCAAGCACCTTGCGGCCAAGGCGGCGTGGGAGGCGGCGAACGTCTGCCTCCAGACGCACGGCGGATTCGGCTTCGCCGCCGAGTACGACGTCGAGCGCAAATTCCGCGAGACGCGGCTGTATCTGGTCGCGCCGATATCGACCAATCTCATCTTCAGCTATATCGCCGAGCACGTGCTCGGGCTGCCGCGGTCGTTCTAGCTTGTGCTGATGACTGGGGTCGCGCGTGCGCCGCGTGACTCAGGCGCTGTGGCGCAAATCTCGTCGTCGAGCGGGTACCCGGCTCGCGGCGGCCACTCAACCCACGAGTGGCCGCGCACGAGCCACCCGCTTGCGACGACTGCGCCACGACGCGCCTGAGCTACCTGCGGCGCACGCGCGCCCGGGACTCGCATTGATTCGAATGCTGCCCCGGGCATCGCGATACGCGCTCAGCCCGGGCTACGCGTGCTCCATTCGCGTGCGATCACGGCGGGATCGTAGACCTCTGCGGAGACGCCGCGCAGCGCGCTCGGCGTGCGCGAAAAACGCGGCGCGGGCGCCGGGCAAGCCACGCCGTCGATCGCTTCGAATACCTTGCGCGCTGACATATGCGGGTGCGCCGCCGCTTCTTCTAACGTCAGCACCGGCGCGAAACACGCGTCGCTTCCTTCGAGCAGGTCGCACCATTCCCGACGCGTGCGCTGCGCGAACGTTTGCTGCAGAATCTGTCGCAAGCGCGGCCACGATTGCGGGTTCGCTCGGTCCTTGAACGCTTCCTGATCGAGACCCAGGCGCGCGATCAGAACCTCGTGGAATTGCGGTTCGAGCGCTCCGACCGCGATGTACTCGCCATCCGCGCAACGGTACGTGGTGTAAAAGGGTGCGCCGCCGTCGAGCAGATTGGCGCCACGCTGATCGCGCCACCCGCCGCGCGCGATGGCCGCGTAAATAAACGTCAGCAGCGACGCCGCGCCGTCGACGATCGCGGCATCGACCACCTGGCCTCGACCCGAACGCTTCGCTTCGAGCAGGGCCGCGAGAATGCCCATGACCAGATACATCGATCCGCCTCCGAAATCGCCGAGCAGATTGAGGGGAGGAACCGGCCCTCGCCCGCCTTCGCCGATCGCGTGCAGCGCGCCGCTCAGCGCGATGTAGTTGATATCGTGTCCCGCGGCATGCGCGAGCGGCCCGGTCTGGCCCCAGCCCGTCATGCGCCCGTACACTAGCCGTGGATTGCGGCGCAGCGCTATATCGGGACCGAGCTCGAGGCGTTCCATCACGCCGGGCCGAAAGCCTTCGATGAGCGCATCGGCGCGATCGATAAGCTGCAATGCGCTTTCGACGCCATCGCGCGATTTGAGATCGAGAGAGACCACGCGTCGGCCCCGCTCGACGATGGTGCTCGGCTCGAGGCGCGGCGTGCCCGGTCGCACGATGCGGACGACGTCGGCACCCATGTCCGCGAGGAGCATGGCGGCGAACGGTGCCGGGCCGATGCCGGCGAATTCGACGATTCGAAGGCCGGAGAGCGGCCCGTTCTGCTCGTTGCCCATGAGGTTGGCCTTTAGCTAAGGCTCGCAAGAAAGCTCGTTACTGCCGACAGCACCGCTTTCGGTTGATCGCGATGCGGCGAGTGGCCGCATGCCGGAAGCTCGATTCGCCGGACGTGGGGCACGGCGCGTGCGATGCGATTGATCTGCTCGATGGTGCCGTATTCATCCTCGAGGCCGTGGATCGTCAGTACCGGGCACGTGATCTCCGGCAGCAGCTCCTCGATGCTCCACGTCGAGAAATCCGGGTTCAACCAGATATCGTTCCATCCCCAGAACGCGCTTTCGACATCATCGTGATAGCGCGCGAGCCTTTCGCGCAGATCGTCATCGAGAAACGCAAGGCGGGCTTGGCTGATGCTGTTGAGGCCGTAAGATTCGACAAAGACGAGAGGCGCCATCGCCACGACTGCCGTCACGGGCCGACGGGCGCGCGCGGCATGGATCAGCGCCATAGAGGCGCCCTGGCTGTGCCCGAACAGCACCGGCTCGCGCACGTCGATCCCGTCCAGGAGCTGCGGCAGCGTCTCGAGCGCCTCGATGTGCATGAAGTCGATAGCAAGGGGCCCGGCAAGCGGTTCGGAGGCGCCGTAACCCCAGCGTGAATAGGCGAGCACAGGCCTTTGCGTCGCGGCGACAAGCTGCTCCGGAAAGTCCTTCCACTGCGCAAGCGAGCCTAAGCCCTCATGCAGCATGACGATCGGTCGCGCGGGGACGTCTCTTGCGCCAAACCACGCGTATTCGAGTCGACGGCCACCTGCTGTGACGAACGGCATCAGACACCCAGGTGGCGGTGCAGGAGCTCTGTGCGCGAACGCAGCTGTGCGCTTGGCAGGTCGGCGACGATCTCGCCTTTGACGAGGATGACGCAGCGGTCGGCGTGTGCGAGCACGGCGCCGTAGTTGCGATCGACGATGATCGTTGCCACCCCGGTTTGTCGTAGTGCAGCGATGACGTGCCAGATTTCCCGCGCGATCAAGGGTGCCAAGCCTTCCGTTGCCTCGTCGAGCAACAGCACGTCGGGATTGGTGAGCAACGCGCGGCCGATCGACAACATCTGCTGCTCGCCGCCCGAGAGCTGGTCGCCACGGTGCCGGAGCCTTTCCCCGATCCGCGGAAAGGTGTCGAGCACGCGCGCGAGCGTCCAAGCGCGCGCGCCGTTCACGCCGGGGCGCGCGCTCATGACCAGGTTCTCGCGCACCGTCAGATTCGGGAAGATGCCGCGCCCTTCGGGAACATACGCGACGCCCTGCCGGGCTATCCGTTCGGGCCGGCCGCCGGTCATGTCGATGCCGCGCACGCGGATCTCGCCTCGGCGCGGGTTCACGTGCCCCAGCAACGACCGCAGCAGCGTGGTCTTGCCCATGCCGTTGCGCCCGAGCAGGCCCACGGTTTCACCCGTCGCTATTCGGAAATCAATTCCGCGCAACACGTGGCTCGAGCCGTAATAGGTGTGCACCGCGCGGGCGTCGATCAAGGGTTCCATCGAGCGGTCGTTACAGCGCGTCGCCGAGGTACGCTTCGCGCACCGTAGGATCGTTGCGCACGATTTCCGGCGCACCGGACGCGAGCACTGCACCGTCCGCCATGACAGTGATCACGTCGGCGACGGCAAACACGGCGTCCATGTCGTGCTCGACCAGCAGGATGGCGCGCTCCGGCTTGAGACGGCGCAGAAGCTCGAGAACGCGCTGCGATTCCTCCGCGCCCATGCCGGCGAGCGGCTCGTCGAGCAGCAACACCGTCGGATCGGTGGCGAGGCACATCGCGATCTCGAGCTCCCGCCGCTCGCCGTGGGACAGCAGGCCGGCCGGCATGTCTCCGCGCGCGGTGAGTCCGACCGCGGCCAGCGCACGCGCCGCCGCTTCCGAGCTGGTAGCGCAGCGCGCGGCGCGCTCGTGCAGCGCCCACGCCCTGGGTTTTCGCGCCTGCGCCGCCAGCCGGCAGTTCTCGAACGCCGTGAATTCTGAGAAGACGTTGCTGCGCTGAAACGTGCGACCGATGCCAAGGCGGGCCAGCCGGTGCGGCCGCGTGCCAGTCACCGCGTGGCCCGAGAGCGAGACCGCTCCGGACGTCGGTGCGATCTCTCCGGCGAGCAGATTGATCAGCGTAGATTTGCCTGCGCCGTTGGTTCCGATGACGGCATGGATTTGTCCACGGTGGAGCTCGATGGAGAGATCGTCGACCGCGACGAGGCCGCCGAAACGGCGTGTCAGTCGCCTTGCGGCGAGCATCGGTTCAGCCACGGCGCATCCTCGCCCGCCAGGAGTGCCAGGTCTCGTCGGCGCGCGTAAGGCCTCCAGGCAACAGCATGACGGCAAGGATCACGAACCCGCCCATGAGCAGCAGCCAGTGCTTTGTCAACGAGGAGAACAGGTCCTGCAGCAGTACGAAGGCAAACGCGCCGACGATCGCCCCGAACAGATTGCCGAGACCGCCGAGGATCACCATCAACAGCACATTGGCGGACTGGTGCCACGAGAGCATCTCCGGATTGATGAATCCGAACTGCACCGCGGCGAAGTACCCCGCGATGCCTGCAATCGCGCCGGCGATCGTGAACGCGGCGAGCTTATAGGCGTAAGTATTGAAGCCGAGGGCGCGCATGCGCTGCTCGTTGCTGCGGATACCGCAGAGCGCACGGCCGAAGCGCGAGGCGAGCAGCAGTCGCAGGAAAGCGAATGTCAGGAGCAGGAGTCCCAGCATCGCGTAGTAGAACTGCGTGCTGTCGTTGAGATCGAGCAGAGAGCGGTCACCAAGCTTCAGCTCCGGCTTCACGTACAGATAGGTACCGTCACTGCCGCCGCCGATCTTGGTGTCGTGAAACACGAAGTAGACCATCTGCGACAAGGCGAGCGTCACCATGATGAAGTACACGCCGCGCGTTCGCAATGCGACCGCGCCGATCGCCAACGCGAGCAACGCGCTCGCTGCCACGGCGAGCGGCAGCGATGTCCACAGGCTCGCCGCCGCATACTTGTCGGGCGTCGCGAGCGCCAGGACGTAGCTAGCAAGCCCGAAGAACGCGGCGTGGCCGAGGCTCACGAGCCCAGTCACGCCGACCAGCAGATCGAGACTCAGGGCGAACACCGCCATGATCATGATCTTCGCGACGAGCTCGACATAGAACTTGCCGGCGAGCGCGGGCAGCAGAACGAGGGCCAGCAATCCCAGCCATGGCAGGACGCGGCTCGCTCCGCTCATGTGGCGGACTGCCGGAACAGTCCTTCCGGCCGCCACAAAAGGATGACCGCCATCAGCAGGTATACGAGCATGCCCGCGTAATCGGGCAGGAAGACTTTTCCGAAGGTGTCGACGAAGCCGATCAGCAGCGCCGCAACGAGTGCGCCCGGCACAGAGCCGATACCGCCGATGACGACGACGACAAAGCAGATGATCAGTACCTGATTGCCCATGCCCGGATACACCGACGAGGCGGGAGCGTTGATCATGCCGGCGAACGCCGCGAGTGCGACGCCCAGCGCAAAGACGACACGGAACAGGAACTTGATGTCGATGCCGAGGGAGCGGACCATCTCGCGGTTCGATGCGCCGGCGCGGATCATCATGCCCAGCCGCGTATAGCGCAGCAGCGCGAACAGCAGCGCCGCGATGACAAGACAAGCCGCGGAGATGAACAGGTTGTAGACGGGATAGGTCATCGTCGAGCCGAGCGGAATCGACGCGGCGAGCGCACCGGGGACGGGGACGCCGTGCACGTCGTCGCCCACGGCGAGACTGCGCAGCTCCTCGAAGACGAGGATCAGGCCATACGTCAGCAATACCTGCTGCAGGTGATCGCGCTGGTAGAGAAAGCTGAAGAAAGCCCATTCGAGCAGATAGCCGAACACCACCGCGAGCACGATGCCCAGCCCGATTGCCCAGAACAGGTTGCCGGTCAGCGTCGACAGCGTGAAGGCGGCGTAGGCGCCGAGCATGTAGAAGCTGCCGTGCGCGAGATTGATCACACCCATGATGCCGAAGATGAGCGTCAGCCCGCTCGCGATCAGGAACAGCAGCAGACCGTACTGCACGCTGTTCAGCACCTGGATCAGAAAGATAGACAGGTCCACGCCAACCTCTGGACGAGATTATGCCGCGCTAACTACGAGGCTTCCACGCCGGACGCGGCGAGTGAGGGTACGTGGCAAGGCCCCGTTCGCCCTGAGCCCTTCGAAGGGCTCAGCACGAACGGACTCTTGTGGAACTTCGTCAGCTCATCGTGCAGCCGCGCGCGGGATCGGCCAACGCCTTCGCTGCCAGGCCGATTGAATTGTTCTCGCCGTTCTCGACCCGGCGCAGGTAGAAATCCTGCACGACGTTGTGCGACGGCGAGAGCGTGATCGTGCCGCGCGGGCTGTCGATCTTTGCCGCCGCCATAGCCTTGATCATGTCCGCGCGCTTGGCGAAATCACCGTTGACGGCGCGAAGGCCGATTCCGAGCAGCTGGGCCGAATCGTAGCCCTGTACGGCATAGACATCAGCCTTGCTTTCATACGCCTTGGCGTAAGCGAGCCGGAAAGCGTTGTTGCGCGGTGTCTTGAGGTTGTCGGCATAATGCAGCGTCGTGAGCAGCCCATCGGCGGCTGCGCCTTGCGCGTCGAGTACGCCGTCGGTGAGAAAGCCCGCGCCGAGCAACGGAATCTTGTCCTTGAGGCCGGCCGCAGCATAGTCCTTGACGAATTTCACCGCGCCGCCACCGGCGAAGAATGCATAGCTGCAATCCGGCTTGAGCGACGCGATCTCCGTCAGCAGCGCCTGGAACTCCACGGTCGGAAATGGAACGAATAGCTCCTTCACGACCTTGCCGCCGCCCTTCTCGAAGGTCTCCTTGAAGCCGCCGATCGACTGCTCGCCGGCAGCGTATTTCCAGGTGATCGTCACCGCGGTCTTGTATTTCCTCTGCGCCGCGACGATGCCCATCGCCAAGCCGGGCTGCGAGTTGGAGAACGAGACGCGGAAGATATTCGGCGCGCACAACGGGCCCGTCGCTTCGTCGACACCCGCGTTGGGAATAATGAGCAGCGTGTTGTTGTCGCGCGCCGCCTTGACGATCGCCATCTGCACGCCGGAGTGCACCGTGCCGACGATGACGTCGACGTTGTCGCGTTTGATCAGCTTGTTGACGTTGTCCGCTGCCTTGGGCGGCTCCGACTCGTCGTCGACGGTCGTGTACTCGATCTCGCGCCCGCCGAGCTTGCCGCCCTGCTCTTTGACGTAGAGCTTGAAACCGTTCTCGATCGCGCGTCCCAGCGCAGCATAGGTCCCCGTGTAGGGCAGCATGAAGCCGACCTTGATCTTGGTCGCTTGCGCGAACGCAAGCGCCGGTGCGCCCAGCGCGCCAAGCGCGCCTACCGTGCCGATCGCCTTGACGACCCGGCGACGCTGCTCCTGATGTTCAATCCTTGCCATACCATTCTCCTCCGTCGTCTTAAAGTTTTCGCACTGAGGCTGCGTTGCGTTGTCGCGTCGCCCCGGGCATCGCGTTGGCGCTCAACCCGGGCCACGCTCTATTACGTTCAAGCGCAATCCTACACGAAGGCACGCACGTGGGGCTCGGGACGCACGGCAGGCCTAGCGTGATGCGCGCAGCTTGTAGCGCTGGATCTTCCCCGTCGCCGTCTTGGGTAGCTCGGCGACGAACTCGACCCAGCGCGGGTATTTGTAAGGGGCCAACTGCTGCTTTACGTGCTCCTGGATTCCGGTCGAGAGCGCGGGGCTCGCGGCGTGACCAGCTCGCAGCACGACAAAGGCCTTCGGCTTGACTAGGCGCTCGTCGTCTTCCCGCGCGACGACCGCCGCCTCGAGCACCGCGGGATGCGTGATGATGGCGGCCTCTACCTCCGTGGGCGAAACCCAGATGCCGCCGACCTTGAGCATGTCGTCGTTGCGCCCGCAGTACACGTAGTAGCCCGCTTCGTCGCGCCGGTACTTGTCGCCGCTGCGAGTCCATTCGCCCATGAAGGTCGCGCGCGACTTCGGCCGGTTGTTCCAGTAGGTCATCGCTGATGTCGGACCCTTGATCAAGAGCTCGCCCTGTTCGCCGTTAGCGACGTCACGCCCCTGTTCGTCGACGATGCGCAGCTCGTAGCCGGGGACGGGCACGCCGGTCGTGCCGTATCGCACGTCGTCGGCGCGATTGGAAAGGAAAATATGCAGCATTTCCGTCGAGCCGATGCCGTCCAGGATGTCGATGCCGGTCCGATCGCGAAAACGGCGGCCGATTTCCGCCGGCAGCGGCTCGCCCGCGGACACACAGAGACGCAGGTTGAGCGCGTCGCGCGCCGGAAAATCGGGCGCCGCGAGCATGGCTGCGTAGAGCGTCGGCACGCCATAGAAGATCGTCGCCCGATGCGCGGTCAGACGCTTGAACACGGCCGCCGGCGTCGACCGTTCGGCCATGAGAATCGTGGTCGCACCGACGGAGAGCGGAAACGAGAGCGCGTTGCCGAGGCCGTAAGCGAAAAAAAGCTTGGCTGCCGAGAATACGACATCGTCTTCGCGGATTCCCAATACAGGTTGGGCGTACAGCTCGGCGGTCTGGATCATGCTCGAATGCACGTGCACCGTACCCTTCGGTGCGCCGGTGGAGCCGGACGAATACAGCCAGAAACAGGCGTCGTCGCCGCTCGTCGATGAAGGCGACAGCGAGTCGGTCGCCTCAGAGAGCAAGGCATCGAGACGACGGTAGGGCGGCTTGGCGTCGCCCGCAACGATGACCTCGCGCAGATGCGTCCGGCCTCCGTCGCTCATCGCCTGCTCGAACACCGGCAGCAACGGCGGGGAGACGACGAGCGCGAGAGCCCGACTATCGCCCAGGATATAACGGTAATCGTTGGCGGTCAGCAGCGTATTGACGGCGATCGGGATGATGCCCGCTTTGATCGCGCCGAGGAACAGCGTCGGGAAGTCGATGCTGTCGTGCAGCGCGAGGAGCACACGCTGTTCGGGCGCGAGCCCCAGCGCGAGCAGCGCGTTGCCGGCGCGATTAACGCGGCTAGCCAGCTCCGCGTAGGTGTAGCGGCCGCGATCATCGATGTAGGCAAGCTTGCCGGCTCGCCCGCCCTGCAGGTTGCGCTCCACGAGATCGTAGGCGGCGTTGTACGTGCGCGGCACATCGATGCGCGGCGGACTGACGCTGTGATCAGCCGTGCTCAACGCGGGCATGGCTTCCTCCTCCTAACTCGTGCCCGAACCGCCGTTCAGGTCCTGCTGAATTCTATGGCGCCCTGGGGCAACAGGTAGAGCACCAGCGCCTTGCCGTCGCTCACGGTCGGCCGATGCGCGCTGCCGGGGCCGTAAACGACCCAGCCGGCGCCGTGTCCGTCGAACTTCGCGCCGTCGGTGAGCGGCATCACCATGTCGATTTCGCCGTTGGGGTGCGCGTGGTGCGGCCCGACCACATTCTCCATCTCGACAACATCCACCGAAAAGCCGTGCGTCGCGGATCCGGGCTTTACCACTCGTCCGTAGCGAATCCCGCCGGCTTCCCGGCTGCACATCCAGCCGGCAGCGATCGCTTCTCGACATGCCGCAAAAACGGCGTCGAATTTTGTGCCGCCCATCGGGAACAAGTCCTGGAGCTCGGCAGCAAGCGTCGCATCGATCCGGCGTCCTTCGATGCGGGCCGTGATGGAGCCGATCAGTGCGCTGAATTGGTCGGGCGTCATGGAACTTCAAGCGTGCCGGTACTGAGAGTGATGTGCACTTTAGGTTGGCCTTGTCCGCATGTCAAGCAACATACCGCATACCGTTGCCCTATTGACAGGGAAGCCCCGCCAGGAAGTTGCTCGAAGATTTTCCGACAAGCGCATCGGCCACCCCGGGCGGGGCGCCTTGTTGTTGACCAATGCGAGCAGCTGAACTATAGTTCTGGACATGATCTCAACTGCGCGTCGGCAAACCATGGCGGCGGATGCCGAGCGGCCCCGAGACACTTCGGCAACGGTCGAGACCGCCGATGCGGCATTTCTTGCCGCGATGGGCCGGCAAGTGCGCGAGGCTCGCGAGCGGCGCGGTCTTGCGCGCCGTGTACTCGCTCAAGCGGCCGACGTTTCAGAGCGCTACCTCGCTCAACTCGAGGCGGGCGACGGCAATGCCAGCGTTCTTCTGCTGCGACATGTCGCACAGGCGCTCGGCATGCCTATGCCAGAGCTCCTCGACCCGCGCGAGCGCTCTTCCGAGCAGCGGCTGATCCGACGTTTTCTGGAGCGATTGCCGGAGCACCAGCTCGAAGAGGTTCTCTTTCGCCTGATGCGCGACTTCGGCGAAGCGGACGCGAGGCGCCGGTGGCGCATCGCTCTCATCGGCTTGCGCGGTGCAGGAAAGACCACGCTCGGCACTGCCCTCGCGAAGGAGCTCGGGTACTCGTTTATCGAGCTCGATCGCGAGATCGAGCTCGACGCCGGAATCAGCTTATCCGAAGTATTCATGCTCTACGGTCAGGCCGGCTATCGCCGCATCGAAGCGCGCTGTCTCGAGCGCCTGCTGGAGAGTCACAGTCAGATGGTCTTGACCGTCGGAGGCGGCATCGTCTCCGAGCCCGAAACGTATCACTCGCTGCTTCGCAATTGCTTCACGGTGTGGATCAAAGCCGCGCCCGAGGAGCACATGGCGCGCGTTGTCGCGCAAGGCGACATGCGACCGATGCAGGGGCACGAAGTAGCGATGGACGATCTCAAGCGAATCTTGAGCGCGCGCGAGCCGCTCTATCGCAAGGCCGACGTCACGGTCGACACGACCGGCGAGGAGCCACTGCAGAGCCTCGAGAAACTGCGGCAGGCGGTGGTGGCCTAACAGGATCCCGGTCGAGGACGAGGAGACATCCATGCTGGAAGCGCAAACGACGATCGCGGCGCGCGCTGCCGCGAGCCCCGATGCGGGAGACCTCGTCACCTACGACACCCATCCTGAGCGTTACATTCACTGGAAGCTCGCCTTCGATGGTCCGATCGCGACGCTCCAATTGGACGTCGATGAAGAACGCGGAATCAGGTCCGGCTACAGGCTGAAGCTCAACTCCTACGACCTGGGTGTGGACATCGAGCTTGCCGACGCCCTGCAGCGCATCCGCTTCGAACATCCTGAGGTGAGGACCGTGATCGTGGGCAGTGCCAAGGACCGCATCTTCTGCTCTGGCGCGAACATCTTCATGCTCGGGTCTTCGACCCACGCTTGGAAGGTCAATTTCTGCAAGTTCACCAATGAGACGCGTAACGGCATCGAGGACTCGAGCCGTCACTCGGGCCTCAAGTTCATCGCCGCATGCAACGGGACGACCGCGGGCGGCGGTTACGAGCTGGCACTCGCCTGCGACGAGATCATCCTGATCGACGACCGCTCCTCGGCGGTGAGCCTTCCGGAAGTGCCGCTGCTCGGCGTCCTGCCCGGGACCGGCGGCCTGACGCGCCTCATCGACAAGCGCCGCGTACGCCGCGACCGCGCGGACATTCTGTGCACGCTGACCGAGGGTGTGCGCGCGCCGCGCGCGAAGGAATGGGGGCTGGTCGACGAGATTGCAAAGCCGCAGCAGTTCGGCGCGAAAATGAGGGAACGCGCGCTGGCGCTCGCGCGCTTAAGCGACCGGCCCGACGGCGCCAAGGGCGTCGTGTTGCCGCCGATCGCACGCAGGATCGGCGACGGATACGCGTACGAGTACGTCGACGTCCGCCTGGACAAGGCGGCGCGTACCGCGACACTGACCGTCCGCGGCCCGTCCGGGCCCGAGCCCGCAGAGGCCGAGGGAATCGTGGCGCGCGGCCCGAAGTGGTGGCCGCTGGCCATGGCCCGCGAGCTGGACGACGCGATCCTGATGCTGCGCACGAACCACCTCGAGTTCGGCACGTGGATCCTCGCGACGGCGGGCGACCTCGATTGCACGCTCGCATGCGACGCCGCGCTCGCGAAGAATGCGGGTCACTGGTTCATCCGAGAAACGATCGGGATGCTGCGGCGAACGCTCGCGCGCCTGGAGGTCTCCTCGCGGACGATGTTTGCGCTGGTCGAGAAGGGATCGTGCTTCGCCGGCACGCTGCTCGAGCTCGCGCTCGCCGCGGATCGCCAATACATGCTGGCGCTCCCCGGCGACGCCACGCGACCGCGAATCGCTCTCTCCGAGATGAATTTCGGCGCGTATCCCGCGGTGCACGGCCAATCGCGACTCGCGGCGCGCTTCTATGGCGAGGAAGCGCCGATCTCCGCGGCGCGCGCAGCCATCGGCGCCAAGCTCGACGCTGACGAAGCGACGGCGCTCGGGCTCGTCACGACGGCGCCCGACGAGCTCGACTGGGAGGAGGAAGTGCGCATCGCGATCGAGGAGCGGGCGAGCCTTTCGCCCGACGCGTTGAGCGGAATGGAAGCCAACCTGCGCTTTGGTCCCAACGAGACGATGGAGACGCGCGTCTTCGGGCGGCTGTCCGCGTGGCAGAACTGGGTCTTCAACCGGCCCAACGCCGTCGGCGAACAGGGCGCGCTCAAGGTCTTCGGCACCGGGCACAAGGCGAAATTCAACTGGGAGCGCGTGTGAGCGCGCGAGCTCGGAATAACCGTCATCCCCGCGCGAGCGGGGATCCAGTGACTTTCCTGCGAACGACGCTGGGTTCCCGCTTTCGCGGGAACGACGGCGGATGAATCGGGGTGTGCATTGAACATCGACTACAGCGAAAAGATCCCGAACAACGTCAGCCTCACTGAGAACCGCGTGCTCAAGCGCGCGCTCGAGCAATGGCAGCCCGCGTTCCTGGACTGGTGGCGCGACATGGGGCCCGAGGGCACGCACGATTACGAGATCTACCTTCGCACCGCGGTCGGCGTCGATCACAAGGGCTGGGCGCATTTCGATTTCGTCAGGATGCCCGACTATCGCTGGGGGATCTTCTTGAATCCGGCCGACCCCGATCGGAAGGTCAACTTCGGCGCGCACAAGGGCGAGCCGGCGTGGCAGGAAGTGCCCGGCGAGCATCGCGCCAACCTGCGCAGGCTCATCGTGACGCAAGGCGACACCGAGCCCGCGTCGGTCGAGCAACAGCGCCATCTCGGGCGCAGCGCGCCCTCGCTCTACGACCTGCGGAACCTCTTCCAGGTGAACGTCGAAGAGGGCCGTCATCTGTGGGCGATGGTATATCTGCTGCACGCGTACTTCGGGCGCGACGGCCGCGAGGAAGCCGAAGCGCTGCTCGAGCGGCGCTCCGGTGACGCGGACAATCCGCGGATCCTCGGCGCGTTCAACGAGAAGACGCCCGATTGGCTGTCGCTCTTCATGTTCACCTACTTCACCGACCGCGACGGCAAGTTTCAGCTTTGCTCGCTCGCCGAATCGGGTTTCGATCCGCTCGCGCGCACCACGCGCTTCATGTTGACGGAAGAGGCGCACCACATGTTCGTCGGCGAATCCGGCGTGGCACGGGTCATCCAGCGGACCGCCGAAGTCATGGCGCGAGACCGCATCGACGACCCCGCCGACGTCCGGCGCCGCGGCGTCATCGACCTGCCGACGATCCAGCGCTATCTCAACTTCCATTTCAGCGTGACGATGGACCTTTTCGGCGCCGATGTCTCCTCGAACGCGGCGACGTTCTACTCGACGGGCCTCAAGGGGCGGTTCGAGGAAACGAAGATCGACGACGATCACGTTCTCGCAGGCAAGGTCTATCCGGTCCTCGAGGTTCGAGACGGCCAGCTCGTCGGCATCGAGGCGCCGGCGCTCAACGCGCTCAACGAACGCCTGCGCGACGACTTCATCCGCGACGCGTCCGCAGGCGTCGAGCGCTGGAACCGTGTACTGCAGAAGCAGGGCGTTGCCTTCGCGTTCAAGGTCCCGCACAAAGCGTTCAATCGCAGAATCGGACCACTGGCCGCCGCAAGGATCGACCCCGCAGGACGCGTCATTACGGAGGCCGAGTGGAGTGCCAACGTCGATCGCTGGCTTCCGAGCGAGTCGGACCGTGCTTTCGTCGCTTCGCTGATGGGCCTCGTGACCGAGCGCGGAAAGTTCGCGAACTGGATCGCGCCCCCGCCCCGAGGGGTCAACAACCTTCCGGTGGATTTCGAATACATCCGCTTCAATTGACGCGAGGCGACGGGCAACCGCGATGGCACAGAACGACGCGGCGGAGGTAATCCGCCAACATCTGATCGACCCCGAGATCTGCATCCGCTGCAACACGTGCGAAGAGACGTGCCCGATCGACGCGATCACGCACGACGCGCGGAACTACGTCGTCGATCCCGCGATCTGCAACGGCTGCAACGCGTGCATCTCGCCGTGCCCGACCGGCGCGATCGACAACTGGCGCCAGGTTCCGCGCGATCGCGCGTATTCGCTCGAAGAACAATTGTCGTGGGACACACTGCCCGCCGAGCAAGCGGCCGAAACGGCTGGCGACTCGATTCCGGAGGAAATCACCGCGATCACGTCGCTTGCGACGGTCGGGCAGGGCGGCGCGGCTCCGCCGCCGTGGTCGGCCGCGCATCCTTCCGTCAATTTGCACACGTTCGCCAAGCCGGCGATCGCGACGGTTACTGGCAATTATCGGCTCACGAGCGAGGGCGCGTCGTCCGACATTCGTCATATCGTCCTCGATTTCGGCACGGTTGCCTTTCCCGTTCTCGAGGGACAGACGATCGGGATCATTCCGCCCGGCGTCGACAGTGACGGCAAGCCGCACCACGTCCGCCTGTTTTCGATCGCGAGCCCGCGCGACGGGGAGCGCCCGCGCTATAACAACATCGCGCTCACGGTGAAGCGCGTGACGCAGGATCACGACGGCAATCCGGTCCACGGGGTCGCGTCGAATTATCTGTGCGATCTTGCGAAGGGCGACGCAGTGAAAATCGTCGGGCCGTTCGGCACCAGCTTTCTCATGCCGAATCATCCGGGATCGAGTCTGCTGATGATCTGCACCGGAACAGGATCCGCGCCGATGCGCGCGATGACCGAACGCAGGCGGCGGCGCATCGCCGAACGCGAGGGCGGCGCACTGATGCTCTTCTTCGGCGCGCGTTCGGCCGACGAGCTTCCCTACTTCGGTCCGCTGATGAAATTGCCGAAGGATTTCATTGACATCAATCTGGCGTTTTCGCGCGTGCCCGGACAGCCGAAGAAATATGTGCAGGATCTGATCCGCGAGCGGTCCGACGACGTCGCGCGGCT
>DASXQW010000034.1:0-1829 GCA_036506975.1 Casimicrobiaceae bacterium
CGGACATTGCCAATGCACTGCGCGTACCTGTCTGGGACATCGCCGCCTTCGCCAAAGCCTTGCTCGGCGCGTAACCGGCTCTACCCCAATTCCATCTCCCGGTCGAGCGGAAAGATCGGGCGGCGAACGTGTCGGTACGGCAGCTTGGTGAGATCCGGCGTGCAGAGCGCGCCGCTGTCGCAGACGACGACCTTGCCGGCGATCGGCTCGAAGGCGGCGCGGAAGTGCTGCATCGATTTCAGCCCGACCGCGCGCTTCGCGGCTGGGTCAATGCCAAAGGTGCGGAACTGTTGCAGGTCGAGCATCTGCCTTGGAATGGTGGTGACGAGGATGTCGATGCCGCCGGCGCGCAGCACTGCGGAGGTGCCCCAGCTTAGCTTCAATCCGCCGAGCATCGGCCCGTCGCCGACGAAATCGCCGTTGCTGAGCAGTAGCAATGTCCCTTCGAGCGCGAGCGGTGCGCCGCCGACTCGAGGATCGGTCTTGCCGCCAAGCCGGATCGAGATCCGATCCCCGACTTTGCGGCGGTGCAGTTCCGCTGCGGCCTCCGGGTCGACGATCGGGCCGAAGCAGGCGTCCTGAACATCGGCCTCGATCATCGCGCGCAACAAGTTGGTTGAATCGCCATAGCCGCCGGCGCCAGGGTTGTCCGCATAGTCGGCGATGACGAATGGGCCGTGCCTCGCGTCGAAGGTCTTCGCCTGCCGTGCCGCCTCCTCAACGGTGAGATAGTCGTACACACTCTCGAAACGCCGCGTCCACATGTCGTGCGCAAGCGCCTCGGCAAAAGCGCGGTGCCTCGCGAGATCGCCCTGGCACGTGACCAGCACCGTCGGGCCGACTTCCTCGATATCCGCATTGGGGAAACCGGCGTTGACGCTGACGGCGAAAACATCCGGCTCGCGTTCATAGGCGCGCGCCCGAGCGATGCGCTCGACCATCGCTCCGATATCGGTTCGCCCGTCATTGACCTCCGAGAGCATCGGTCGCTCGGCGCGGATCGTCACCGGCTTTACCTCGCCACGCATCGCGCGATGCAGAATGCCCGCCGCCTGCCTCCCGCATTCGCGCATGTCCACATGCGGAAAAGACTTGAAGCAAACAATGATGTCGGCAAGACGCGCCATCCTGCGAGTGACGTTGGCATGCGGATCGAGCGTCATGCCGATCGGAAGATCGGACCCGACGACGGCGCGCAGACGCTCGAGCAATTCGCCCTCGCCGTCCTCGCTGAACTCGGTGACCATCGCCCCGTGCAGGTCGAGCAGGATTCCGTTCAGCTCGTTCTTGTGTTGCTTCGTTGCCCCGATGATCATGCCTGCGATCCGCTCATAGGCATCACGCGTCACGGGCCCGCAAGGTTGCGCAAAGGCGCTGACCGTATGGATCAACCTCCAGCCATTCTGTCGTCCGATATCGAGGAAGCCGGCGATCTCCGTGTTCGCCTCGCCATGTAACGCTATGGCGTCATCGCCGAGCTGAATGCCCTGCGCTGCAAAGGCGGCGTAGTCCGCAGGCTTGCAGTTGAAGGTGTTGGTCTCATGGGAGAACTCGGCGGTGAGAACGGTGAAGGACATGCCGTTTCTCTTGTCGGGATTCGGTCAGCCCCAGAGCTCGGCAGACGGGGGGCTGACAGTCCCGCCCTCGTACTTCATTGCGTGATCGCGATCGCCCGATTGCAGGAGCGGCCCGTCGAGGTCCGCCCATCGAGCGCCCTGCGCGACGAGAAAGGCCGGAGCCATGGCGAGCGACGTGCCGCACATGTTGCCGACCATGATTTCGAAGCGCAGCCGTCTCGCCTCGTTCGCCAACGCCAGCGCCTCCGTGAA
>DASXQW010000035.1:0-2126 GCA_036506975.1 Casimicrobiaceae bacterium
CTACGGCCCCGGTTATCCGGTGGCCGCGGTCAACAATAACGAGCGCACCGGCAGCAACTGGCGCAACGGCGGCGGCTGGGCTGACGCTACGCCCGGCACCTTTCCCGACTGGGTGCAAATCAACTTCAATGGCACTAAGACCATCGATCGGGTCGTCGTCTACACCATACAGGATAATTACCAGAACCCGATCGAGCCCACCGATACCCTGACCTTTTCTACCTATGGCGTCACCAACTTCACCGTCCAGGGCTGGAATGGTTCGGCCTGGATAACGCTCGCTACGGTCAGCGGCAACAATCTGGTCAAGCGCAGCGTCACCTTCGCCGCGTTTACCACCGATCGGATTCGGGTCAACATCACCGGGGCGCTCAACCCTTATTCCTGCCTCATCGAAATCGAGGCATGGGGAAGTTGATGCCCTAAGCTTCCCAAGCAACGGCGAAGATCTGGCAGCCGCCTGGACGCGATCGCCCCAGTGGTGTTCCGACATCGCCAGCGCGTTCGTCCCCTTCTATGCACCAGCGACATCTTGGAAATCAGGCTTCGTAAGGCCGCAAACAGACGACGGCGCCCTCAGGCCAGGCCGTACCCTGCAGTGTGTGTGTCGATGGCGGGGCAGCGAGTGCGGCTGGCGGTGCCGGCGGCGCAGGTGGGGCTCGAGGGGCGCACACTCAACGGCACGGCCTATACTCTATATGGTGGGCGCGCCACTTGGGACTACGCGGGGAAGTGAAATCGTACGGTGCTGTGGCGATCTATCCGCCAACCATGTTCAACAACAGCGGAATAGGTTAGATTGCGGCCAGGTCGATGCCTCGAATCGAAAACTTATAGCTCTTCCGACAAGACGCGCGGACGCAAAGGCGGGCGCCCGACGCTGATTCCCGAAGATCCGTGGAGCCGGGCAATGAGATAGTCCCCATGACCAGGCGTCCCTCGGTGTGGATTGTCGTCCTGAGCTGGAACGGGCAGACCGACACGCTCGCCTGCCTCGAGTCACTGCAGCAATTGCACTACGCCGAACGACGAGTCGTCGTTGTCGACAACGGGTCGACCGACGGGTCGGTCGACGCGCTTCGGAGCGCAGAATCTCGCCTTGCGATCGAAATCATCGAGGCGGGCAGGAACCTCGGTTACGCAGGAGGGAACAACCTCGGCATCCGCTACGCGCTGGATCGCGGCGCCGACTTCATCCTGATCCTCAACAACGATACGACCGTCGATGCGATGCTGCTCGACGAGCTCGTGGGAGCGGCGGAGCGTCATCCTGAAGCAGGCTGCTTCGGCCCGTGGATCTTCTACATGGACGAACCGGAACGGCTCTGGTTCACTCGCTCCGAGTGGGATTCCACTGTGTCTGCCTTTACCGCGCCGGGGAAGGGCCGTATTGCCTCCGAGCTTCCGGACGAGACCACGAATACCAAGTACGTCTGCGGGGCAGCGCTGTTCTTTCGCGCCGATGTTGCGCGAGACATTGGTCTCTTGGACGAGCGGTTCTTCCTGGTCTACGAGGATTCCGACTGGGGCTTTCGGGCGCGTCGCGCCGGCTTTGAATGCCTGATGGTGCCGGCGGCCCGGGTGTGGCACAAGATCGGCACGTCGTTCGGCAGCGAAGCATCGCCGTTGCGTGCGTATTTCAGCAGCCGTAACAAGCTGCTCTGGGCCGAAAAGAACGTATCGCGCCGAGAATGGTGGCGGATCTTGCGCGGGGCGCTGCGTCGCCTCTATCCCGGCGTCGTTATCGACAGGCGAGCCGCAGGCTCGATCCAAAAAGGCATATTGTGGGCCGTCAACGGCCTCGTGCGCGAGTGGTCGCGCAAGCTCCGCGACCCGCAGGAGATCGCGCACCGGCGCGGTGTCGTCGACTACGTGTTTCGCCGCTTCGGCGATTGCCCGCCGCGGATCCGTGCGATAACGCGCGCCTGGACAAGCGCACAGGGCGCTGCTGCCGACCCGGATGCCGCACAACCCGAGTTCGTCCCCGGCCTCAGTTCTCCATCCCGACGCGGGCGCGAATCCGCTTCGCCATAGCCGGATAATTCAGAAAATCGTCGAACATCGCGTCGATCCTGGCGCGCATACCTGCGATCTCGCCTTCTTTCGTCTGCGCAAGTCTTTCGACG
>DASXQW010000036.1:0-7559 GCA_036506975.1 Casimicrobiaceae bacterium
ATGAACAGACTGATGGGGTGGCTCTCGACGGGGCTTGTCGCCCTCTCGCTTGCGCTTGTTGCTCCGGTGCACGCGCAGCAGCCGTTGAAGATCGGCTTCGGCATGAGCCTCACCGGTCCTCTGGCGGGCAACGGCAAGGCGGCATTGATCTCGATGCAGATCTGGGCCGAGGACGTCAACGCCAAGGGCGGGCTTCTCGGCCGCAAGGTGGAGCTCGTCTACTACGACGACCAGACCAACCCCTCGACGGTGCCGAGCATCTACAACAAGCTGCTCGACGTCGACAAAGTCGATCTGCTCGTATCGGGTTACGGCACGAATGTCATCGCTCCCGCAATGCCGATCGTGATGCAGCGGAACATGGCGTTCATGGCGCTCTTCGGCCTCAACGTCAACTCGAAATTCAACTACGACCGCTACTTCCAGATCATGCCCGCGGGGCCCGAGCCGGCGATCGGCTGGACGCAAGGCTTTTTCGACACGGCGATGTCGCTCAACCCCAAGCCACAGACAGTCGCTCTGGTGGGCGCAGATGCCGAGTACCCGGCGCTGGCGCTGGAAGGCGCGCGCGCGCAAGTCAAGCGGACCGGGCTGAAGGTGGTCTACGACAAGACCTATCCGCCCAATACCGTTGATTTCTCGCCGATCGTGCGTGCCATCCAGGCGACCAATCCCGATCTTGTCTTCCTCGCCTCCTACCCACCCGACTCGGCCGGGATGGTGCGGGCCGCGAACGAAGTCGGCCTCAAGGCCAGGATGTTCGGCGGCGGGTTGGTCGGCCCGCAATTCGCCGCACTCAAGACGCAGCTTGGACCGTTGCTGAACGGAATTGTCAATTACGAGGCCTATGCGCCGGACGTCGCCGGGAAGTTTCCCTTCCTGGAGCAATTCCTCGCCAAGTACCAGGGCCGCGCCATCAAGGAAGGCGTCGACCCGCTCGGCTTCTATCTGCCGCCGTATGCCTACGCGATGATGCAGGTGCTGGAGCAGGCGATCAAGGCGACAGGCGGGCTCGACCAGGCGAAGCTCGCCGATTACATGCACACCTACGAGTTCGACACCTATGTCGGCAAGGTCCGCTTCGCCAAGAACGGGGAGTGGTCCATCCCGCGCATGCTGACAGTGCAGTACCAAGGCATCAGCGGCAACGACCTCGAGCAGTGGATGAAACCGGGTAAGGTTACCGTGCTGTACCCGGCGAACTACGCGACCGGTACGGTCAAGGCGCCGTACCAGGACAACAAGAAATAGCGTTGCGACATCGCTACGGTGGGTCATCTAGTTCGTCATTCCCGCGAAAGCGGGAATCTAGTGTCGTAGACGCAACGACACTGGGTCCCCGCGTTCGCGGGGACGACGCCCTTTGCCGTTCACTCTTATAAAGCTCCACAGTCGATGGAATTCCCGACGGCGTTGGTGCTCAACGCCATCATCGCCGGGCTGTTGCTCGGCGGCTTCTACGCGGCCGTGAGCGTCGGCATCTCGATCTCGTTCGGGATGCTCGACGTGGTCAACATCGCGCACCCCGCGTTCATCATCCTCGGCTCGTACATCGCCTACATCGTCAACGACCGGATGGGTATCGATCCGATCGTGGTCTCGGTCGTGGTGTCGCCGCTGTTTTTCGCGCTCGGAATGCTGCTCTACCGTATCTATTACCTGTGCTTCGAAAAACGCGGGCAGGAGTCGCTGCGCGGACTGGCGTTCTTCTTCGGCATTCTGTTTATCACCGAAGTGGCGCTGGTACTGATCTTCGGCGTCGATTACCGCCTGGTGCAGACCGCCTACTCGGAGACGACCTGGAGGCTTGGCGCGGTCGACTTTCCCATGCGCCTGGTCGTGCCGTTCCTGGTGTCGGTGACGATGGTCGTCGGCGTGCAGCTCTTCCTGTCGCATACGTTCTTCGGCCGCGCCGTGCTGGCCGTCGCGCAGGACCAACTCGCGCTGCGCCTGATGGGCGTTAATCCTGTGCGGGTGAAGGAGTTTGCATTTGCGCTCTCGATCGCGACCGCCGGCGTGGCGGGCGCGTTCCTGATCGTCATCCAGCCGGTGCAGCCGGCGATCGGGCGCGAGTACATCGGCCTGGTGTTCGCGGTCTGCGTGCTTGGCGGCATGGGCTCGATCTGGGGCACATTGCTCGGCGCATTTGTGCTGGGGCTCGCCGAGTCGTTTACGTCCACCTTCTTCGGCCCGTCGTGGGCGCCCGCGGTTTCGTTCGGGCTGCTGCTGGCCGCGCTCGCCTTCAAGCCTTCCGGACTGCTCGGCCGATGACCAACCGGACCTTCGCTGTAGTCGCGTTCACCATCGCCCTCGTGATCGTCGCCGCGAGCCGGCTCATCTCCAACGATTACTTCTTCTCCGCGGCCTACACGGTGTTGCAGTTCATCATCCTCGCGACGGCATGGAACATCCTGGGCGGCTATACCGGCTATGTGAACTTCGGCTCGGCGGCGTTCTTTGCGACCGGCGCGTACTCCACGGTTTTCCTCTACAAGGCGCTCCATGCGCCGCTGCTCGTAATGATCGTGACGGGCACGCTGGCCGCCGGCCTGCTCGGACTCGCAGTCGGCTATCTCACGCTGCGCTTGCGCGGCGTCTTTTTCGCGATCGCCACGCTCGCCCTCTCGGTCGTGCTGTATACCTTCGTCGTGAACTGGGACTACGTGGGCGGAGCACGCGGCGCCTATATCCTGCAGCCGCGCGACATACCGTTCGGGCTGCCCCGCTACATCCACCTGCTCTACTCGGCGATGGTGCTGATGACCGCGCTGGCGCTGGTCGTCGCACGCGCGATCGAGACGTCGACTCTCGGACGCGGCCTCGCCGCGATACGCGATGACGAGCTTGCCGCGGAGTGCGCTGGCGTGCCGACGCTGCGGCTCAAGATCTTCTCCGCGACGATCAGCGGCGCGCTGATGGGCATGGCCGGGACGACGTTTCCCTATTATCTGTCGTACGTCGAGCCGAGTGCGGCGTTCAATTTGTCTTACGCCGTCAACAGCATCGCCATGCCGCTGATCGGCGGCATGATGAGCTGGGTCGGGCCCGTGATCGGCGCAGTGCTCCTGGGTACCGTGCAGCAAGTGGTCCAGGTCACGATTTCGTCGGCCTGGAACCTGCTTATCGTCGGTGTGCTCCTGGTCGTGTTCGTCACGCTCGCACCCGACGGCATCATGGGCTGGGTCGAAGCCTGGCGGCGGAGGAGGAGGAGTTAGTGTCTGACGACCGAGTAGCTCGTCGTCCCGGGCGAGCGCGCAGCGCGAGACCCGGGACCCAGTGTCGTTGGGACCTTTCGGCGCGAATCGTCACGAACGACGCTGGGTTCCCGCTCAGTTACGTCAATGAGCAGGGACGACGAACTGGAGCGTGCGCGTGAGCGAGCCGCTGCTGGAAATTTCCGGCGTCACCAAGCGTTTCGGCGGCTTCACCGCGCTCGACAAGGTCGATCTGGTCGTGCGACCGGGCGAGCGGCTCGGCCTCATCGGACCCAATGGTTCGGGCAAGAGCACGCTGGTCAATTGCATCTCGGGGACGCTGCGTAATGAAGAGGGCGCGATCCGTTTCGAAGGACGCGATATCGGCAAGGAACCGGCGCACCGCCGGACGCGACTGGGATTGGCGCGCAGCTTTCAAATTCCCAAACCGTTTGCCAGCATGTCGGTGCTCGATAACCTGCGCATTCCGCTGGTGTACGCGGCGAGGCAGCACGAGAAGCTTTCAAAGAGTCAGGTCACCGACGAAGCGCTGCACATCCTCCAGCAGGTGGGGCTGGGCGACAAGGTCAACGCCATGTCGAGAGGCCTCACCCAGGTCGACATGAGGAAACTCGAGCTTGCGCGCGCGATGGCGGCCAAGCCCAAGCTGCTGATCTCGGACGAGGCGATGGCGGGGCTCTCGGCATCGGAAGTCGACGACATCCTCGTGCTGCTTTCCGGGCTCAGGCAGCAAGGAGTGGCCGTCATCATGATCGAGCACGTCATGCGCGCGGTCATGAAATTCTCCGAACGCGTCGCCGTCCTCGTCGCCGGCCGAAAGATCGCCGACGGCGATCCGCAGGCCGTTGCGAGCAACATGGAAGTAGTGACCGCCTATCTTGGCCAATAGCATCCAGGTCGACAGGCTTTCCGCGGGCTACGGCTCGGTGCGGGTGCTCGAGGGCATCTCGCTGTCCGTGAACGACGGTGAGACGGTCACTCTGCTCGGTGCCAACGGCAACGGCAAGAGCACGCTGATGAAATGCATCATGGGCATCGTGCGCCCGAGCGCCGGCCGCATTACCGCGATGATCGAAGGCGTCGAGCACGACCTCGCGGGCATGGCCCCGGAAGACATCGTCGATCTCGGGATTACGCTCGTACCCGAGGGGCGGCGGTTGTTCGCGCGCCTCACGGTCGAGGAGAACCTTTTGCTCGGCGCGTATCGGCGCACGGCCCGCTCCGTCATTGCACGGAACCTCGCCTTCTGCTTCGAGACCTTCCCCATCCTGGCCGAGCGCCGCGCGCAGCTTGCCGGCAGCATGAGCGGAGGGGAGCAACAGATGCTCACGCTGGCGCGCGCGCTCATGACCGCGCCCAGGATCCTGCTGATCGACGAGCCCTCGGTCGGGCTGGCGCCGATCCTGGTCGTCCACACCATCGACAAGATCCGCGAGCTGAAGGATCGCTATCGGCTCACGGTGCTCATGGCCGAGCAGAACTTCCACCAGGCGATCCGGATCGCCGATCGCGGCTACGTGATCGTCCACGGCAGGATCGAGTACGAAGGCGCTTCGCGCGACGAGCTCTCCAATAACGAGCTGGTGCACAAGCTGTACCTGGGGATGTAGGCCCGCTCCGAAGAGTCACGAACGCTTGCGAGCGTCGTTCCCGCGTAAGCGGGAACCTAGTGACTTTGGTCGAACGACACTGGGTCCCCGCGTGCGCGGGGACGACGGCATGAGCATTGTAGGGCTGGATTTATCCGGCCGCGGCGTCACGCGTGACGATGATGTCCGAATAAATTCGGACCTACAGCGTCGGATTGTCGCAGGGCAGCCCGAGCGCGACGCGGCCGAAGGTCGTCGCTTGCGGCTCCCAGATCATCGAGATGTGTGCGGTCGCCGCATGCACATCGCGAAACGCACGCTGCAGCGGATGGTCGTCGAATAGCGCGCCACCGCCGCCGGCCTTGAACAAGACGTCGACCGCGCGCTCGCACAGCCCCGCCGAGAACGCACCGTCGCGGCGCCAGGTCGCCTTTGTCAGCAGGTCCGGCACTTCGTCGCGCTCGGCCATGGACTGGGCGGTCGCGCAATAACCGCGCATCACGCGGCGGGCGGTGTCGATGCATGCGCCCGCCTCGGCGACGCGCATCTGCACGGCGGTCATATCGGCAAGGCTCTTGCCGGAGTAACGTGCGACGCGCCCGCGCAAGCCGTCGACGAAAGCTTCGTAGGCGCCCTGTGCGATGCCGAGCGCGATGCCGGTCAACATGTAGGGAAACGTGGCGAAGATCGGAATCCGGAACAGCGGCGCCGGATTGGCCGCGGCACCGGGGTGATTGCCTCCGCCCCTCGTGGCCTCGACGGAGAGCGTGCGATTTTCGGGGACGAATACATCCTTCGCTTCCACGTCCTTGCTACCGGTCCCGCGTAGCCCCATCACGTGCCAGTTGTCGATGATCGTGTAGTCCCTGCGCGGCAGCAGGAACATCCGGTATTCGCCCGTCTCGCCCTCGCCCCGCACGATACCACCCAACATGTTCCACGCGGCGGGATCGACGCCGCTCGAGAACGGCCAGCGCCCGCTCAAGCGATAACCGTCCGCGACGCGCATGGCGCGTCCCGCGGGGAACACCATCGATGAAGCGATCAATGCCGCGGGATCCGCGCCCCAGATCTCGTCCTGACATGCGGCCGGCCAGAAGGCGAGCATCCAGTGATGCACGGCATAATTTGCCCAGTTCCAGGCAGTCGAGCCGCAGCCCCGCGCGAGCTCCGAGCCGACGTCGATCAGCACGACCCAGGGAAGCTCGGATCCGCCGACGCGCCGCGGCTGCAGCACGCGCATCAAGCCGGATTCGTTGAGCTCGCGAATCGACTCGTCGGGACAGCGGCGTAGGTCGTCGGCAAGGGAAGCGCGCTGCTTGAGCCGCGGCACCATCGCCCGCGCAAGCAGCAACGCCTGGTCAGGCGTGAGAACGGGCGCCGCGGTGCTGGCTACGACTTCGGCAGACAACGGCGGCTCAGGCAGCAGCAGCGGCGGCGTTCTGCGCCTGCGACGCCTCGGATGCCGGGAAGTTGAGCTCGATGGTGACGCCGTTGGGATCCTTGATGAACACCTGGTGCAATCCGAGCGTGGGCACGGTGCGTTCGAAAAAGCTGACGTCGCCGCGCCGGCAGCGCTCGAGCATTGCCGCGCGGCCGGTCACGGCCAACGCGATGTGGTCCAACGCACCGGTGCTGCCCTTGAGCGTGTCGGGATCCCTGTAGCCCACCGTGTCGATGAGGCCCTGCGGATCGTCGGGATCGACACCCATGACATGCACGATGCCGTAGTTACTCTCCGCGTTATTGAGATCGGCCGGCGGCTCGCCGTTGTAGAGCCAAAATCCGGGAAACGGGAAAGCCGGACGCGGGCCGACCGTGAGCCCGATGATCTCGGTGTAGAACTTGCGCGACGCCTCGACGTCGAGCGTACGGATCGAATAATGGTCGATGCGCTTGATTTCCATCGGGGTCCTCATGATTTTGTAGGTGCGTATTTATTCGCACCTACCGGTCTTCCTGTTGCGCCGCTGGCCGAATGAATTCGGCCCTACAGGCGCGCCGCAGGCCGAATGCATTCGGCCCTACACTTCCCTAACCTAGCGACGGGCTCCGACGGTGTCAAGCTTCTATCTGAATCTGCAAGCCCGCCGTCTTGACGCCGCTCACGGCCCATTCTTCGTCGCGATCCGACGTGTCGCCGCTTATTCCGATGGCACCAAGGACGTTTCGTGCTTCGTCGTAAATGAGAATGCCGCCGGCTGCGGGCACCAGCCGGCCTTGGCTCACCGACGCCAGAGCGCCGACGAAAGCCGGAACCTTCTGCGCCCGCTCCGCGAGCTCCCGGCTCGAGAATCCCATCCCCAGCGCGCCCCACGCCTTCCCGCGCGCGATGTCTGCGCGCAGAATTCCCGAGCCGTCCTGGCGCTTCAAGGCGATGTCATGCCCTCCCGCATCGAGCACGACGACAGTGAGCGGCGCGCAGCCGATTTCGGTGGCCTTGGCGAGCGCAGCGTCGATTGCTCGAAGTGCGAGCCCCAGGGATAGTCCTGTCATTTGAAATCCCGTTTCATTCTAAATCGGTGCGCGATCACTTGCTCTCATGATACTCGTCGTCGACGTTGACGCTCCAGATGGCGTCCTTGTCCGCGCGAGCCGAAGCGATGCAGTCGACCGCAGCTTTGGCGGTGAGCATCGAGTGATCCTGATTGTTGTAGCGATGCATGCCGTTGCGGCCGACGAGAAAGAGGTTGGCGATCGGGTCGAGGTACGCGCGCACTTGGCCGAAATCCGCATACGACCCGAAGTACGCCGG
>DASXQW010000037.1:0-3252 GCA_036506975.1 Casimicrobiaceae bacterium
ACTTTTTTCCTCACCCTCTTTTCGATCGTCATCGCGACGCTGATCGGGATTCCCTGCGGGATCATCGCCGCGGTGTGGCGCGGCAGGACGATCGATCAGATTTTTTCGGGCTTCGCGATGCTCGGCGCGAGCATCCCGAGCTTCTGGTTCGGCCTGATCCTGATGCAGATCTTTGCGGTGGCCTTAGGCTGGTTTCCGGTGGCAGGCTACGGCAATCCCGGCGTGCCGCTGTCCGAGCGGCTGCATCATCTGGTGTTGCCGTCGATCGTGCTCGGCGTGGTCAACTCGGCGCTGATCCTCCGCTTCACGCGGGCGAGCATGCTCGACGTTCTCGGCGAGGATCATATCCGCACCGCGCGCGCGAAGGGACTGTCCGAAGCGAGCGTCATCCTGCACCACGCGCTGCGCAACGCGCTGATCCCGGTGCTCACCGTGCTCGGCCTCACCTTCGCTCTTTTGATAGGCGGCGCGATCGTGACCGAAACCGTCTTCGGCCTCCCCGGTGTCGGCAACCTCGTCGTCTCCGCAGTGCTGCGCCGCGACTATCCGGTGATTCAGGGCGCGCTGCTGGTGATCGCTGGGCTCTACGTTCTCATCAATCTGGCGATCGACCTCCTGTATCTGGTCGTCGATCCGCGCGTGAAGTACTGAGCGCATGAGCGCGAAGGGCCGCCCCGAGCGCGAATTGCGCCCCCTCCGGGGGCAGCGAAGCGGCGTCAGCCGCAAGCGTGGGGGCTCATGAGCACCGCCGTTGCAATCCCCGTCGCGAAGGCTCCGTCGCGCAGCCCGTCAGCGATCCTCGTGCGCAAGCTCTTTCGGCGCAAGCTGGTGCTGGCCGGTGCGGCGATTCTGGTGCTCGTCGCGCTCCTCGCGCTCTTCGCGCCCTGGGTCACGCCCTACGAGCCGATGGCGATGAAGATCAGCGATCGCATGCAAAGCCCAAGGCTCGCGCACTGGTTCGGCACCGACGAGCTGGGCCGCGACGTGTTCTCGCGCGTGGTTTTCGGTGCGCGCTACTCGCTCGCGATCGGCGCATCGGTCGTGCTGATCTCGGTGACGGGCGGCGTGCTTCTGGGACTCGTCGCCGGATTTTTCCGCCGGCTGGACGGGCCGATCATGCGCTTCGTCGACGCGATGATGTCGTTTCCGGACATCCTGCTCGCGATCGCGCTCGTGGCGGTGCTGGGCGCATCGATCACCAATGTGATTCTCGCGCTGGCGATCGTCTACACGCCGCGCGTCGCCCGCGTCGTGCGGGCGTCGACGCTGGTCGTTCGCGAGCTGCTCTTCATCGAGGCAGCGCGCGCGCTGGGCGTCTCGACGTGGCGGATTCTGTTCATCCACATCCTGAACAACATCGCTTCGCCCATCCTGGTGCAGGCGACGTTCATCTTCGCCTACGCGGTGCTCGCCGAAGCGGGCCTGTCGTTCCTCGGCGTCGGAGTTCCGCCCGAGCTGCCGACCTGGGGCACGATGATCGCCAGCGGACAGCAGTTCGCGCATCAGGCGATCTGGCTCGTCGTGTTCCCGGGCATCGCGATCATCCTCTCCGCGCTGTCGCTGCAGATGGTGGGCGACGGCTTCCGCGACCTGCTCGATCCGAAGCTGCGGAAGGCGATGTGATCATGGCGAGCTTTGCACGGACCGCCGCCCCGCTGCTGCAGGTGAAGCATCTGCAGACCCATTTCTTCACCGACGCCGGCGTGGTCAAGGCCGTCGAGGACGTCTCGTTTGCGCTGAACACCGGCGAGACGCTCGCCGTCGTCGGCGAGTCGGGCTCGGGCAAGTCGGTGACGAGCCTGTCGATCATGGGGCTGATTCCGAATCCTCCGGGGCGCATCGTCGGCGGCGAGATTCTGTTCCGCACCCGCGAAGGCCCGGTGGTCGATCTTGCGAAGCTGCCCGTCAAGGCACTGCGGAAGCTCCGCGGCCGCGACATCGCGATGATCTTTCAGGAGCCGATGACGAGCCTGGATCCGGTGTTTACCGTCGGCGACCAGATCGCGGAATCTGCGGCACTGCATCTCGGCATGAGTCGCGCCAAGGCGATGAAGCGCGCGCTGGAAATGCTGGAGCTCGTGGAAATCCCCGCGGCGAAACAGCGGCTCAGCGAATATCCGCATCAATTGTCGGGCGGGATGCGGCAGCGGGTGATGATCGCGCTGGCCCTCGCGTGCAATCCGTCGCTGCTGATCGCCGACGAGCCGACTACGGCGCTCGACGTCACGATCCAGGCGCAGATTCTCGCGCTGCTCGACAAGCTGCGGCGCGAGATCGGGATGGGGGTGCTGTTCATCACCCACAACTTAAGCGTCGTCGCCGAGATTGCCGACCGTGTGGTCGTCATGTACAGCGGACGGGTGGTCGAAGAGGGCGACGTCCATCAGTTGTTCAAGCGACCCCGGCATCCCTACACGCGCGGCCTCCTCGAGTGCCTGCCCCGGCGCGCGCTCGACGACGAATCCGCGATGGCGAGGCGTCGGCTGAATGCGATTCCCGGCCAGGTCGCGAGCCCGCTCGATCCGCTGCCCGGCTGCGCGTTCGCTCCACGCTGCATGCTGGTCCTGCCCGAATGCTCGGCCGCGTTGCCGCCGCTTGCGGAGCTTCCCGCGCACCAGCGCTCGCGCTGCATACGCTGGGAGATGTTGTGAGCGCGCCGATGTTGTCGGTCCGCGGCCTCAAGAAATATTTCGGCCACGGGGACCGTCCGGTGCGGGCGGTCGACGACGTCAACTTCGAGATCGCGAAAGGCGAGGTGCTGGGCCTCGTCGGCGAATCGGGCTCGGGCAAGAGCACGATCGGGCGCTCGGTGCTGAAGCTGATCGACCCGAGCGCCGGCGAGGTGTGGTTCGAGGGCTCCGATCTCGCGCCGATGTCCTCGCGTGAAATGCGTCCCTACCGCCGCCGGCTGCAGATCATCTTCCAGGATCCGTACGCGAGCCTGAACCCGCGACGGCGCGTCGGCGATACGCTCGATGAAGCGATGGCCACGCACGGGCTGCATCCGGGCGCCGCCCGCGGGAAACGGATCGCGGAGCTCTTGTCGCTGGTCGGTCTCGCGCCCGAGCACGCGCAGCGTTTCCCCCACGAATTCTCGGGCGGGCAGCGACAGCGCATCGGCATCGCCCGCGCGCTTGCCGTGGAGCCGCAATTCATCGTCGCCGACGAGCCGGTGTCCGCACTCGACGTCTCCATCCAGGCGCAGGTCATCAATCTGCTCTCCGACTTGCGCGAGCGCTTCGGCCTCACGAT
>DASXQW010000038.1:0-1880 GCA_036506975.1 Casimicrobiaceae bacterium
CGTAATTCTCGTGATGCGAGCCGACGAGGTAGGTCACGCTGACCGTGGTCTTGGGCTGTGTCGCGTCGGGAAAGAGCAGCACGCGCAGGCCGTTGCCAAGCGTGTATTCGGTGACGCCTTCGACGGTCGGGCCCTGGTCGACCCCGGCCGGCAGCGTGGCCGCAGCGGTCGTCGAAACGAGGGCGATACAGGGAAGGGCGAGGCGGGCGAGCGAGCGGAAGGAGCGCATGTTTCGGGAATCTTGGGCCAGAACGAGGAAAATTAAAGGAAAACCGCACGCCCGACAGGGTAATGGACGCGCGGCCGGCGGCATCGAATTGAGCATCTGAACGACCTTTGGTTCCCTCTCACCCACATGAGGGAAGAGATCGCAGAGACTGTAGCCCGGGCTGAGCGTAGCGACGCCCGGGGCCGCACCGGTTCGGTGCTCCCGGGCATCCCAGATTACGCCCGGGTCAGCCCGGGCTACGGATCTGACACCTCGATGCAGCCGGGCTATTGAAACTCATTCGATCCGGGCTCCACGGCGGCGGCTCGACGATTGACCTTTACGTAAACGTAATATACGCTTTTCCGGTTAGGCGCGGCTCGCGGCGCGGGAGTAAGCTAGCTTCCCGCCCCGGGTAATGCCGCGCTCGGGAGCCGCCGATGAACGACGTCGCCATCGCCAAAAAGCCGTTGGTCACCAAGCCCGCCCACAAGGTGCGCTTCGTCACGGCCGCGAGCCTGTTCGACGGCCATGACGCGTCGATCAATATCATGCGGCGCATCCTCCAGGCGACCGGCTGCGAGGTGATCCATCTCGGCCACAACCGCTCGGTCGAGGACATCGTCACGACCGCCTTGCAGGAAGACGCGCACGGCATTGCCGTCTCGTCGTACCAGGGCGGCCACGTCGAGTTCTTCAAGTACATGCTGGATCTCCTGCGCGAGCGTGGAGGAGCCAACATCAAGGTTTTTGGCGGTGGCGGCGGCGTGATCATCCCCTCCGAGATCGACGAGCTGCAAAAGTACGGCGTCACGCGCATCTTCTCGCCTGAGGACGGCCAGCGGCTCGGCCTGCAGGGGATGATCAACGAGATCGTCACGCCCTGTGACGTCGATCTTGCCAAGGAATTGCCCAAAGATCTGACTGCGCTCAAGGCCGGCGACAAGCGAGCCCTCGCGCGGTTCATCACCGGGCTCGAAGCCGAAGCGGTGCCGCCGAAGCTCCGCGACGAATTGTTGCGCGCGGCCGAGGCGTCGAAGGCGCCCGTATTGGGCATCACCGGCACGGGCGGCGCGGGCAAATCCTCGCTCACCGACGAGCTGATCCGCCGCTTCCGCATGGATCAGGACGACAAGCTCAGGATCGCAATCATTTCCATCGATCCGTCGCGGCGCAAATCCGGCGGCGCGCTGCTGGGCGATCGCATCCGCATGAATGCGATTCAGCACCCGAACATCTACATGCGCTCGATGGCCACGCGCGAGGCGGGCATGGAGGTTTCGAAGGCGCTGCCCGATGCCATCGCCGCCTGCAAGGTCGCCGGCTTCGATCTGATCGTCGTCGAGACTTCGGGCATTGGCCAAGGCGATGCAGCGATCGTTCCGCTCGCCGACTGCTCGCTCTACGTCATGACACCCGAGTTCGGCGCGGCCTCCCAGCTCGAGAAGATCGACATGCTCGACTTCGCCGATTTCGTCGCGATCAACAAATTCGACCGCAAGGGCGCGGCCGATGCGCTGCGCGACGTGCGCAAGCAGTATCAGCGCAATCGCGAGCTCTTTTCGACGACTCCCGACGAGATGCCTGTCTACGGCACGATCGCGGCGCGCTTCAACGACGACGGCGTGACCGCGCTCTACCAGGCGCTGACCTCGCGGCTGACGCAGGAAGG
>DASXQW010000039.1:0-10499 GCA_036506975.1 Casimicrobiaceae bacterium
GGTGACAACCTGTACACCAACTCGATGGTCGCGATCGATCTGGACAAGGGCACGTACAAGTGGCACTTCCAGTACATCGCACACGATGTGTGGGACTTGGATGCGGTGAGCCCGGCGATCCTGACGCAGGCGCGGGACAAGAACGGCAAGATGGTCGACGTGGTCATTCATGGCGGCAAGACCGGCCACATCTACGTGCACGAGCGCAACACCGGCAAGCTGATCCGCTTCTCCGAGGCGATGGTGCCACAGGAAAACATGTGGGTGCTGCCGACCAAGGAGGGCGCGCGCATGCTGCCGGGCGCCAACGGCGGTGTGGAATGGTCGCCGATGGCAGTCAATTCTGGTCTGCGTCTCGCCTATGCCGCGAACTTGCATCAGCCGATGACCTATCACGTCGAGGAGGTTCCGTACCCCGGCGGTAAGCTGTGGCTCGGCGGCGCGTTCAAGGTGATCCCGACCGAGGAGCAATCGGGACGGCTGGTCGCGGTCAACCTCGATACCGGCAAGGTCGCCTGGAGCGTCAAGACACCGCAACCATTGATCGGCGGCGTGCTTGCCACCGCGGGCAATCTCGTGTTCAACGGCGAGGCCAACGGTTGGTTCAAGGCGTTCGACGCCAAGACTGGCAAGGAGCTGTGGAAATACAACTGCGGCGCCGGCGTCAACGCACCTGCCGTGTCGTACATGGTCGGCGGCAAGCAGTATGTCGCCGTCGCTGCGGGCGGCAACAACCAGATCGACGCCAAGCGCGGCAACAGCGTATTCGTCTTCACGTTGCCTTAGCCTCTCTTCGAACGAATCGCGGCTGCCCGGGTCACACCGGGTAGCCGTTTTTTTGTGCCCGACACGTTCAAAATCCTTGTATGCGCTGCGACCGCCGCGGTCGTGCTCCCCGGGTACGCGCAGATGGATCAGGCGCAAATGGCCGCGACGCGCGAAAAGGCGCAGGTCTGCGTCACCTGCCACGGCCAGAACGGCAACTCGCAGAACCCCGACTATCCAATCCTGGCCGGGCAGACCTGGCGTTACATCTACATCGAGCTCAAGGACTTCAAGGAAGGACGCCGCAGCGATCCCCAGATGTCTCCGATCGCGGCGACTCTGTCGCAGGATGACATGGTCGCGTTGGGGAACTACTTCGCGGCGCAGAAGCCGCTGCCGATCAAGTTCCAGGCCGACAGCGCCAAGGTCGCTGCCGGCCGTAAGACCTCCGACGCCGTGCTGTGCCCGATGTGCCATCTCGGCGGTTTTGTCGGGCAGAACGAGATCCCGCGTGTCGCGGGGCAATATCCAAAATATATCAAGAAGCAGCTCGAGGATTTCAAGGCCAGGCGGCGCACGAACGACGCGGGCAACATGACCAGCGTCGCCGCAACGCTGTCCGAGCAGGACATCGAGAATCTATCGCAGTACATCGGCAACCTCAATTAGTCCGTCCACGGTTCGACGGGCGGAAATCCGCTGGCAGCGGCGCGCAGACGCTCGTGCCATGCATGTCCCGCCTTAGACCGCAGCTCAGCTGCGCGGGACCACGACCGCTTGGCCGTCGCATTGCCGTCATCTTCCACGCGGAGTATCCTAGGCTCGCCGCCACGCCGCGGATCCCAACGCCAGCTTTTTCCGGCGGCAGTCAACCGAAGGAGGATGCCTGTGTCTGTCTCGCTGTCTCTTACCGTCAACGGCAAGGCGGAGCGCGCGGAGATCGATCCGCGCACGCTGCTCGTGGAGTTCATTCGCAACGATCTCGGGCTGACCGGAACTCACGTCGGCTGCGACACCGGGCAATGCGGCGCGTGTACGGTGCTCATCGACGGCAGCGCGGTCAAGGCGTGCACGATCCTCGCCGTTCAGGCGGAGGCGGCCAAGGTGACGACCATCGAAGGGCTCGCAAGCAACGGCGAGATGCATCCGATGCAGGCGGCTTTCAAGGAATGCCACGGCCTGCAATGCGGCTTCTGCACGCCGGGAATGGTGATGAGCGCGATCGATCTGGTACAGCGCCATCCGAACGCCGACGAGAAAACAATCCGCGCCGAGCTCGAAGGCAATCTCTGCCGCTGCACCGGTTACCAAAACATCGTCAAAGCGGTGGCGCAGGCCGCCGCCGCAATGCGGAGATAAGATCATGGGCGCCAACGATCTCAACACCATCGGCCAAGCGGTCCGCCGCAAGGAGGATTATCGCTTTCTGATCGGGGCCGGCCAGTACACCGACGACGTGAACCCGCCGCACCATACGCACGCCTACTTCCTGCGCTCGCCCCATGCGCACGCGAAGATTCGCAAGATCGACACGTCCAAGGCGAAGGCGGCGCCCGGCGTCGTCGGGATCTACACCGGCGCCGACCTGACCGGCGTCAACGGCCTGCCGTGTGGCTGGCTGATTACCGGCACCGACGGGCAGCCGATGAAGGAGCCGCCGCATCCGGTGCTGGCGCAGGGCAAGGTTCGCTATGTCGGCGATGGCATCGCTTTGGTGATCGCGGAGACGCCCGACCAGGCAAAGGACGCCGCCGAGCTGATCGACGTCGATTATGAAGTCTTGCCCGCGGTCGTCAATCCTGTCGATGCGTTGAAATCCGGTGCGCCGCAGATCCACGACGGCGCGCCCGGCAACAAGTGCTACACCTGGGCGCTGGGCGACAAGGCTGCCGTCGACGCGGCGTTCGCCAAAGCTGCGCACGTGACCAAGCTCGACATCGTCAACAACCGGCTCATTCCCAACGCGATCGAACCGCGCGCGGCTGTCGCGAGCTACAGCCGCGCCGATGACGGCTATACGCTTTACGTCACCAGCCAGAACCCGCACGTCGAGCGCTTGTTGATGACCGCGTTCGTGCTGGGATTGCCGGAGACCAAGGTGCGGGTCATCGCGCCCGACGTCGGTGGCGGCTTCGGCTCGAAGATCTATCTGTACCCGGAAGAGACGGCGATGGTCTGGGCATCCAAGCGCGTCAACCGGCCGATCAAGTGGACGGCCGAGCGCAGCGAGTCGTTCCTGTCCGACGCGCATGGCCGCGACCACGTGACGCACGCCGAGCTGGCGCTCGACAAGGACGGCAAGTTCCTCGCCATGCGCGTGCACACGACCGCGGCGATGGGCGCATACCTGTCGACCTTTGCCTCGTGCATCCCGACGATCTTGTATGCAACGCTGCTCGCCGGCCAGTACACCACGCCCGCGATCTATTGCGAAGTGACGGCGGTGTTCACCAATACCGCGCCCGTCGATGCCTATCGCGGCGCGGGACGGCCCGAGGCGACGTACGTCGTCGAACGGCTGGTGCACGCGGCGGCCGCCGAGATGGGCATCGCGCAGGACGAGATTCGCCGCCGCAATTTCATCCGCAAGTTTCCGTACCAGACGCCGGTCGCATTGCTCTACGACACGGGCGGTTACGACGCCTGCCTCGACGAAGCGATGAAGATGGCGGATGTCCAGGGATTCGCGGCGCGCAAAGCCGAGGCCGATAAGCGCGGAAAATTGCGAGGCTTGGGTTATTCATCGTACATCGAGGCCTGCGGCATCGCGCCCTCGAATATCGCCGGCGCGCTCGGCGCGCGGGCGGGACTTTATGAAGTGGGCGAAGTGCGCGTCAATCCGACCGGCGGGGTCACCGTGTTCACCGGCTCGCACAGTCACGGTCAGGGTCACGAGACGACGTTTTCGCAGGTGGTCGCGAGCCGGTTGGGGATCCCGATCGAAAACGTCGAGATCGTCCACGGCGACACGGGACGCATCCCCTTCGGCATGGGCACCTACGGCTCGCGCTCGCTGGCGGTCGGCGGCACCGCGATCATCAAGGCCCTGGACAAGGTTGTCGCCAAAGGCAAGAAGATCGCCGCGCATCTGCTCGAGGCGGCGGAAGCCGACATCGAGTTCAAGGACGGCAAGTTCACGGTCGCCGGCACAGACCGCAGCAAGGCCTTCGGCGAAGTCGCGCTGGCTGCGTACGTGCCGCACAATTATCCGCTCGACAAACTGGAGCCCGGCCTCGACGAGACCGCTTTCTACGATCCGACCAATTTCACGTTCCCTGCAGGTACGCACATCTGTGAAGTCGAGATCGATCCCGAGACGGGCGTCGTGCAGATTGTCGACTTTTCCGCTTGCGACGACTTCGGCAACATCATCAATCCGATGATCGTCGAAGGTCAGGTGCACGGCGGACTGGCACAAGGCATCGGCCAGGCGCTGCTCGAGTGCTGCGTGTACGACAAGGAGACCGGCCAGCTTTTGACCGGCAGCTACATGGACTACGCGATGCCGCGCGCCGCCCATCTGCCGTCGTTCAAGGTGGCGACCAAGGTCACGCCGTGCACGCACAACCCGCTCGGCGCCAAGGGCTGCGGTGAAGCCGGAGCGATCGGTGCGCCGGCAGCGCTGATGAATGCCGTCCATGATGCTCTGGCTTCTGCCGGCGTCAAATACATGGACATGCCGGCGACGCCGCATCGAGTCTGGGACGCAATCCAGGCCGCGAAACATTGAGGGGACGAATATGTACGCATTCGAGTACCAACGCGCAAAGAGCGTCGCCGATGCGGCTGCGGCACTGAGCAAGAGCGGCGGCAAGGCGCTCGCGGGCGGGCAGAGTCTCGTCGGAGCGATGAAACTGCGACTCGCGAATCCCGGCACGGTCGTCGATTTGTCGGGCATTGGCGAGCTGAAAGGCATCAAGAAAGAGGGCGACGCGATCGTCATCGGCGCGTTGGCGACGCACGCCGAGGTCGCATCGTCATCGACCGTGAAACAGGCGATACCGGCGCTTGCCGCGCTGGCGGAAGGCATCGGCGACCGCCAGGTGCGCAATCGCGGCACGCTCGGAGGCTCGCTCGCCAACAACGATCCGGCCGCCGACTACCCCGCGGCGGTGCTGGGCTTGAACGCCACCGTTCACACCAACAAGCGCAAGATTGCAGCCGACGATTTCTTCAAGGGCATGTACGAGACCGCGCTTGGCGCTGATGAGATCATCACTGCGGTGAGCTTTCCCGTGCCGAAGAAGGCGGCGTACGTCAAGTTTCCGCAGCCTGCATCGCGCTTTGCGCTGGTCGGCGTGTTTGTCGCGCAAACCGCAGGCGGTGGTCGCGTCGCGGTGACGGGTGCGTCATCACACGTGCATCGGGCCAAGGCGATCGAGGATGCGCTGGCGAAGAGCTTTACCGCGGACGCTGCGAAGGCGGTGAAAATACCCGCGGCGCAGCTCAACAAAGACCTGCACGGCTCGGCGGAGTATCGCGCGCACCTCGTGTCGGTGCTGGCAGGTAGAGCGGTGGCGGCGATGTCGTAGGGCCGAATTCATTCGGCCCCGAGTGGCTCAGCGGTATCCTACGGACGCGTAGCCGACCCAATGGTGCAGCGTCGCTGGCGCGGTGACACCCATTCCCTCGAGGTCGTCGACCTTGACGCGCGCGTTGTCCATTGACGTGGCATAGCCAAGGATCGTGCCCGTCAACGGTCGAGCGCGCCGCAGTTGCTGGAGATGCCAGGCGACTAGCAAGCCGAAAGGGACCGAATAGCGGCCGCACCATGGCCACTTGTATTCGCGGTGGTCGTGGTTGTCGAGCGTATAGCGGGTGAACCGTTCGATCTTGTCGGGTTGCACTTCCCCCTCGAAGCAATCGCGCATGATCCGCTGCTCGTGCAGCAGCGCTTTCTCATAGCCTTTCGCGTCGGCGCCGTAGAAGGCGAAGTCCTTTCCACCCCAACCTTCGTCGCCATAATGGACTGCGTCGGTCGATGAAAGCAGGGCGATATCCGTTCCCCAGTCCAGCCGCTCGTCGTTCATGATCGCAGCGATGGCGTGCGCAAGCGGCAGCGCGAGCTCGTTCATGCGCGCGTACGACATGAACGGCACGAGGATCGGCACGAACTGCACACCGCGGTTGTAGTATTGCAGGAAGGGAAGCTTCGCTTCGACCGAGTGCTCGATGCTGTGCATCTCGTCGCTCACCCGGTAGCTGCGTTCGGGCAACCTGCTCATGATCCTCTCGCGCAGCGGCGATACGGCGATGTCTCGGTACGGGCCGCGCCAATGCGTGAAGCTGTCGAAGATGAGCTGATCCTCGAGGCCGAGCTGCCGCGCCTTGTGCGCCACGCCGAAGACGATGACCGTGCCGGCTTTGATGTGGGCCAGGACGAGCGGGTACAGGTAGCCCACATAAGCATAGTCGTCGTGCGGCGCGATCGCCATGCGCCAGTGGGCGGCGGCGGATATCTCCTTGTCTAGGAGCGCACGAGCCAACGTCGCCGCATCCTGCCGGTCGATACGCTGCATCACCGCATCCATCTGGCGGTCGAGATGAGCGAAGCCGACCATGTCTGCGAGGCCGCGCCGCTTGATCGCTGCTTGGGTCACGACGAGCGGACGAGTGCGAAGGACGACCGCTGCCTAGATCGCATCGAGGGCTTCGCGCAAGTCGCGCCGCAGGTCCTCGACGTCTTCGATTCCGACCGAAAGCCGAACCAGGGAATCGTCGATACCGAGGGCATCGCGCTGCGGCACGGGGATGGAGCCATGCGTCATCAATGCCGGATGCTCGATCAGGCTTTCGACGCCGCCGAGGCTCTCGGCCAATGCGAACAAATGGCAGCGCTCCAGAAAGCGCTTTGTTCCGGCGAGGTCCGTCTTCAGCGCGATGCTCACCATTCCGCCGAACGCGCGCATTTGCCGCTTCGCGAGCGCGTGCTGCGGGTGCGAGGGGAGGCCGGGGTAATGCACGCGCGCCACTTCCGACTGGCTGTTCAGCCAGTGCGCGAGCTCGAATGCGTTGGCGCAATGCCGCTCCATCCGTAGCGCGAGCGTCTTCAAGCCCCGCAACGCGAGGAAGCTGTCGAAGGGCCCGCTGATGCCGCCGACTGCGTTCTGCAGGTAGGCGAGGCGCTCGGCCAGCGGCGCATGGCGCGCCTCACCGCCGATCACCACGACGCCGCCGATGATGTCGGAGTGGCCGTTCAGATACTTGGTCGCCGAATGCACGACGATGTCGAAGCCCAGCTCCAGCGGCCGCTGAATCCAAGGACTGGCAAAGGTATTGTCGGCCACCGCGATGAGATCGCGTTCGCGCGCGATCTTCGCGACCGCTGCGAGATCGATCAGCTTGAGCAGTGGATTGCTTGGCGTTTCGACCCAGAGCATTCTCGTTTCGGGACGGATCGCCGCAGACAGGCGTGCCGGGTCGGCCATATCGACGAAGCTCGTGCTCAAGTTCGCCGAATGCTTGCGCACGTTTTCGAACAAGCGATAGGTTCCGCCGTAGAGATCGTCGCTCGCCACGATGTGCGCGCCGGCATCGAGCGCGTCGAGCACGGTCGCCATCCCGGCCAAACCCGACGCGAAGGCAAGCCCGCGCGCGCCGCTTTCGAGATCGGCCACGCAGGCCTCCAGCGCCGCGCGCGTCGGATTCGCGGTACGCGCGTAATCGTAGCCCTTGTGCACACCGGGGCTCGACTGCACGTAGGTCGACGTCGCATAAATCGGCGTCATGATCGCGCCCGTCGCGGGATCGGGCTCCTGGCCCGCATGGATCGCGCGCGTGGCGAAACCTTGTTGTCCTTCGCGGACGGATTTTCGCATCTGATCATTCACGGCAGGCTTCTCCGCAGGTACGTAAGCAGGTCATAACGGGTGATGAGGCCGAAGAAGCGGCCGTCGTCGACAATGATCGCTACGAGGTCACGGTTGAGGACGGCCAGCAGATCGGCGAGGCTCGCGCCAGGGGCTAGCGTTTCGAGCCGCTGGGTCATCGCAGTCGCGACCGTGTCGCGAAAACGATCCGGTTGCTTGTATACGTGCAGCAGCAGATCGGATTCGTCGAGGATCCCGACAACTTCGTCGTCCGCGAGCACCGGCACCTGCGATACGTCCGCCATGCGCATGCGCTGGAAGGCAGTGAGCAGCGTATCCTCGGCGCTTACGGAAACTACCGCGCCGTCTGCGTAACGGCGCGAAACCAGATCGCGCAAGTCGCCATAGCGCGGCAGCTCGAGAAAACCCTGATCGACCATCCAGAAGTCGTTGTACATCTTGGACAGATACTTGCTGCCCGTATCCGGAATGAAGCTCACCACGCGCTTCGCCGCGGTTTGCTCGCGGCAGTAACGCAGCGCGGCGGCGACGAGCGTGCCAGCCGACGAGCCGCCGAGAATGAGCTCGGAGCGCAAGAGCTCGCGCGCAGTCGCGAGGCTTTCCTGATCCGGAATCGCGTACGCCTTCCTGACGCGTGACAGATCGGCGATCGGCGGGATGAAATCCTCGCCGATGCCTTCGACCACCCACGACCCGGCCTCGCCTATTTCTCCGGTTTCGACATACGGTGCGAGGACGGAGCCTACGGGATCCGCAAGCACCATCTCCGTCCGCGGGCTCGTGCGCGCAAAAAAGCGGCTGAGCCCCGTCAGCGTGCCTCCCGATCCCACACCGCAGACGACCGCGTCGACGTCGTGGTTCATCTGCTCCCAGATTTCGGGGCCGGTCGTGCGCTCATGCGCCAGCGGGTTCGCCGGGTTGCCGAACTGATTGACGTAGAACGCGCCGGGAATTTCCGCGGCCAGTCGTGCCGCCATGTCCTGGTAATACCCCGGATGGCCCTTGGTCACGTCCGAACGCGTCATGCGGATCTCGGCGCCGAGCGCCTTGAGATGCAGCACCTTTTCCGCGGACATCTTGTCCGGGATCACCAGCAGCACGCGGTAGCCCTTGGCGCGGGCGACCAGCGCGAGGCCCAGGCCGGTATTGCCAGCAGTGGCTTCCACGACCGTGCCGCCCGCTTTGAGTCGGCCGTCCTCTTCGGCGGCGGCGATCATGGAAAGCGCGATGCGGTCCTTGATCGAGCCCCCGGGATTCTGGCTTTCGAGCTTGACGAACAGGTGGCAGCAGCCGGTGTCGATACGGGTTATTTCGACCAACGGCGTGTTGCCGATGAGGCGCAACACATCCGGCTCATTGCGGGTGCGGGCGGGCAGGACGCCCACGCTAGTGGCTTCCATCCATGTGTAGCATGGCGCGGCAAACCACCGTTGACTATCGAACGATCGTTCGATAGACTGTAATTCCTGTCTGACCGGAGCCCGTCCCGGCTCATCCCCGGGGCGGGTCCGCCCGGTATCCGGCTCGCCATGAAGCCCGCGCTCGCCGAACTGCTGCACAACCCGTTGCTCTGGCGCGGAGATCGGCTGGCCCGTGCCGATAATGCGGTTGCCAGCGGTTTTCCCGGCCTCGACCGTGAACTGCCGGGCGGCGGCTGGCCCAAGGCGGTGCTGACCGAGCTATTGCTCGACGCCGAGGGCATCGGCGAGCTCTCTCTACTCCTTCCCGCGCTCAAGCGCCTCACCCAGGCCGGCGAGTGGATCGCGCTGGTGGCGCCGCCGCATATCCCTTACGCACCGGCACTCGCCGCCCGGGGCGTCGATCCGGCACGGGTGATCATCATCGAGGCGGAAGAGGACAAACACCGCTGGTGGGCGGCCGAGCAAGTACTGCGCGCGAACAGCGTGGGGGCGCTCTTGTTCTGGCCGAGGACTTGGGCTGATCAACGCACGAGGCGGCTGCAGCTGGCGGCGCAAGAAAGTCAAACGCTGGCGTTTCTTTTCACCTCGACCGCGCGCGTCGCGCAACCGTCGCCCTCGCCGCTGCGCATCCGACTTTCGCTCTCGGGAAAACGCCTGAGCGTCGACATATTCAAGCGCCGCGGCGGCAGGTTGTCTGCGCCGTTGCTGCTCGATGTTGCGGCGGGGCCGCCGGCAAGCGCGCAAAACGATCGCATTCAGAAACCGGTCAGCTTACTGGCGAGGCCCGATCGAACCGCGGTGAGCCGCTCGGCGAGCTTCACTCGCCACTATCCGGTCGGCGGTCCTCAGGCGCGAATCTGGAATCGGGCGCTCGCACGCGCCGACGAGGTCCGGCGCGTGCCGGGACCGGATCCGCGGGAGAAAGACGCTGGATTCCCGCTTGCGCGGGAATGACCATTCTCAGCGGAATGACGCCGCCTGTTAAACCAGCCCATGCTCTGGACCTGCCTGCATTTTCCCGACCTTCCGCTTGCCGTCTTCGCGCGCGGGGCGACGCATGAGACGCCTGCCGTGGTGGCGAGCGCAAGCCATCGCCCCGACGTCGTCGTCGCCAACGACGCGGCGCGAAAGCGCGGCATCGTCCCGGGTCTTTCCATCGCCGCCGCGCTCGCGCTCGACCCCGAAATCGCGATTCATCTGCGCGACGAGCGCGCCGAAACCCACGCGTTGAAAGGCATCGCGCTCTGGGCCGGACAGTGGACCTCGACGATCAGCATCGAGCCGCCGGCCTGCGTTTTGCTCGAAATTTCGGGCGGCCTCACTTATTTCGGGGGCCTGGAAAAACTGCTCGCCCGGATCGACGCCGGGCTCGCAACGCTCGGCTTTACCGGCGTCATCGCGACCGCGCCGACCGCGGGTGCGGCGAGCCTCTTCGCCCGCGCAGATCAGCCGATCGTCGCCGGGGAAGACACGGACTGGATGC
>DASXQW010000040.1:0-50435 GCA_036506975.1 Casimicrobiaceae bacterium
TCAACAACGAATACGTCAAGCAGTTCGGCCTCGACGAGGACTTCCTCGAGAGCGAGCCGCTGCTCGGCGAGGTGTTGGAGGCCCTGCGCGAGCGCCGCAAGCTGCCGGAGCAGCTCGACATGCCGCGCTACAAGAAGGAGATCGCGCGCGAGCTGATGAGCCTGATGAGCCCGCGCGAGGAGCTGCTCCACCTGCCGGACGAGACCACCATCCGCATGGTCGCCACGCCGCATCCCTTCGGCGGCGTCGTCATCACCTACGAGGACGTCACGGATACGTTGCGGGTCGAGCGCCTCTACAACACCCTCATCCAGGTCCAGCGCGAGACCCTCGACCACCTCTTCGAGGGCATCGTGGTGTTCGGCAGCGACGGCCGCCTGAAGCTCAGCAACCCCGCCTATGGCCGCATCTGGGGCCTGCAGGACGGCGACCTCCAGGGCGAGCCCCACGTCTCCGTCATCGTCGACCGCATCCGCGCCTACTTCCCGCCCCACCTGCACTGGCCGCGCCTGCGCCAGCGCATCATCAGCCGCGTCAACGACCGCGACGCCCGCCGCGGCCGCCTCGATCGCAGCGACGGCACCGTGCTCATCTTCTCCTCGCTGCCGCTGGCCGACGGCGGCTGCCTCTACACCTACCTCGACGTCACCGACAGCACGCGGGTGGAGCGCGCGCTGCGCGAGCGCAACGCCGCCCTGGAGACGGCCGACCGCCTGAAATCCGAATTCATCGCCAACGTCTCCTACGAGCTGCGCACGCCGCTCAACGCCATCATCGGCTTCTCGGAAGTCCTGTACGAGAAGATGTTCGGCGAGATCAACGACAAGCAGGCCGAATACCTTGCCGACATCCTGGAGTCGGGACGGCATCTGCTATCCCTCATCAACGACATTCTCGATCTCTCGAAGATAGAGGCGGGGCGGATGGAACTGGAGCCCTCCGAATTCGATCTGCCGAATGCCATCGAGAACACACTGATCCTCGTCCGCGAGCGGGCGCAACGTCGTGGCATAACGCTCGGGCGCACGGTCGACGAACGCCTGGGGATGATTTGCGCCGACGAACGAAAAGTGAAGCAGATACTTCTCAACCTTCTGTCCAATGCCTTGAAGTTCACGCCGGAGGGCGGCCGGATCGATGTCGTGGCCGACCTGCACGACGGCGTGACCGAGATCTCGGTGACGGACACCGGCGTGGGCATCGCGCCCGAGGATCAGGAGGCGGTGTTCGAGGAGTTCCGGCAAGTCGGGCGAGCGGCCAGGAAGGTGGAGGGCACCGGGCTCGGCCTCGCCATCTCACGGAAGTTCATCGAGCTCCACGGCGGAAGAATCTGGGTCAAGAGTCAACCGGGGATTGGCTCGACGTTCGCCTTCACGTTGCCGCTGACGATCGACCAACGCCACCCGTCCGGCTGATACGCGAACACGAAGTAACGCGAATCCTATGCCGGCACCAGTCGAAGATGGGTGATCTCCGATGGGGCTCCCAGGCGCTGCGGCGGTCCCCAATAGCCGGTGCCACGGCTGGTATAAATCCAGAGGGTGCCCAGGCGGCGAAGCCCGGCTGTAAACGGCTGCTGGAGCTTTACGAAGAGAGTCCAGGGCCAGAATTGACCGCCATGGGTATGGCCCGACAGTTGAAGGTCGAAGCCGGCCGGTTCGGCGGCGAACGCCGATCGTGGCTGGTGTGCGAGTAGCAGCTTCACTGCCGCATCGGTCGGCGCGCCAGCTATTGCGGCGGCGGGATCGCTCTGCTGAGCCGGGTCGTGATGATGCGCGCTGTAGTCGGTCACTCCGGCCACTACGATGACCTCTCCCTTGTGTCGAAGCACGACGTGCTCGTTCATGAGTACATGCAATCCGAGCCGGCGCAGTTCGGCCACCCACCCGCTTACACCCGAGTAGTACTCATGATTTCCGGTGACAAAGAAGGCGCCATGGCGTGCCGACAGCCGAGACAGGGGTTGCGTATGCACGGAGAGTTGCTTGACGCTCCCATCCACCAAGTCCCCGGTTACGGCAATCATGTCCGCGTGGAGGTGATTCACAGCGTCAACAATCGCCGCGACATATTCACGCTTGATCGTCGGCCCGATATGGATGTCACTGATCTGGGCAATGGTGAAGCCGTGCAGCGATGCTGGCAAATCCGCGATCGGAACGTTGACCGATCGCACTTTGGCCCGCCGGCGGGCGTTAATGAGACCGACGAACGTAAATAAACCGGCGAGTATCGGCACTGCGACCGCGCTCCAAATCTGGAACCGCTGCAGGGATTCTCCTTGGAGCATCAACCCACTCGCGGCATAGCCTGCGAGCAGCACCACGTCACGGATCAGCGTAAGGACCAGGAGCGAAGACAACGAGCCAATCGCGAGCAAACCCGCCCATGCCAGCCGGTCCGAAAGCGGTTGCCGCTTGATCCGCCGGGCGAGCAGTCCGAGCGGCGTCAAGCTTGTCGAGACGATCAGCCACACGCTCAGCGCAGCAACTCCAAGCGTGCCGAATGGCATGTCGGGCAGGAGCCGCAACCCAATATAGAGGTGCAGCAACAGGACGAAGCTAAAGAGTCGCAGCATTGCGGTGTCTATGCTTGGAGTCTTCCGTCGTTCGGGCAGGTTTACGGGCGAACGTGCAGTAGATCGGGGCGATTCCCGGTAAGGCAAGGGATCGAGCGCTCTGCGTCATGGCTTGGCACGGTCGATTTCCCACCCCAATAGCACGCCGCGGCCGAATGAATTCGGCCCTACGAACCCGACCATCCGGTTTTCCTGCGAATTCATCGCACGTGCCGAACAGCCAGTCTCAGACCCAGTAATTGCGACTGACTCCCCCTCAAGACATTGGCGCGGACGGACTCGTCTGGAGCTCGCGCTCGACCAGCTTCGCAAGATCGCTCAATAACTGGAGCTGGTCCTGGTCGAGATTCCGTGCCTGGTGGTCGATCACGCATAGTGTGCCAACCGCGCTTCCATCTCCAAGCGAGAGTGGCGCGCCCGCATAGAATCGTATGCGCGGCTCGTCGGTCACCAGTGGATTGTCGGCAAACCGGTCATCGACGAGGGCGTCGGGCACTTGCATGACATCACTACCAAGGATGACATGAGCACAGAAGGCCTTGTCACGAGCCGTCTCGGTGGTATCCAGACCCGTGCGCGATTTGAACCACTGGCGGTCTCTGTCGACGAGACTCACCAGGGCGATGGGAACGTCGAACAGGGCCGCGGCGATGCGTGTGTAGCGATCGAATCGCTCCTCCGCCTGGGTGTCCAACAGGCCTGTCTGCCGGAGCGCCCGGAGGCGCCGTTCTTCATCCGCCGGTACGGGAGCATTTCTCCAGCGGCATGCTTCACGCAGCACCCAGGCGCGTATGCGTGCTCGCGCGTACTCTTCGGAAAAGGGCCAGATCAGCCAGTCGGTGACGCCCGCTTCGGCCTCGGCTTGCTGCTCGGCCGGGCTTTCTCCGTTCCTTACCAGAACGATCGGAACGTCTTTAGCGATTGCAGTCGGATCGGTACGCAAGGAACGGCAAAGTTGGAGAACGTCGCAATCTCTCAACCCGTGCTGCAGCATGACCAGGGAAAATCGTTCGGACCGTAACAGCGAGGGTATTGCGTCCCCGTCCTGGACCTGTACCAGCCGCAGATCGTCGTCCGTGACGGCATCGCCAAGGATCCGGGCGACCCGCGGATCGGTAACGGCCATCAGCACACTGCTATGCGATAGGGTCAACGCGGGGTCCATCCGCGCCGTCTCTTGTCGTGATTCGACCGAAGGCCCAATGGCCTGTTTCCGGTTGAGTTCGAGAACCTGTCCCTCCGCCGCTGCGAAGACCTCGATGTCGCCACCAAGCCGCGCGACGAGATCGCGTGCGTCGGCGACGATTCGATCGACAGCCTCATCGTTGCGCGTCGGATCGTGGTGGAACAATGCGAGGCGTCGGACCCGTGCCGAAACGGCGGTTTCCACAGCGTATTCAGCAGTGCTGTGGCCCCAACCTCTCTTCGCGAGAAACTCAGCGGCCGTATATTGCGCGTCATGTATGACGAGGTCTGCATCGGCGAGGAAGCGCGCGTGCCGTACGTCCTGGCCGGCAAGGGGCGCGCCGGTCCCGGCCCCGCGGGGTGTCGAGTGCGGCTCGTGGTCCGTGGAATAGACAACGGTCACGCCGTCGGCTTCGAGTCGATAACCGAGCGTCAGAGCGGGATGATGCAGGTATTGCGTAGTGACGTGGATGTCGCCGATCTCCAGCGTCCCCTCGACCAGATCATGGTAGTGCAGCGTGGCGCCTAGTTCCTTGAGGGTGATCGGGAAATACGAGGACTGCATCTGTCCGGACAACGACTCGCGCAGCGAAGAGCCGACGCCGCGCGGACCGTAGATGTGCCACTCGTTACCGGGGATGAAGAGCGGTGCGAAAAAAGGAAAGCCTTGAATGTGATCCCAATGGGTGTGCCCGATCAGGATGTGTCCGTTAAGTGGTGAGGCTCCGCTTGCGACCAGCGCTTGGCCGAGCCCGTGCGCTCCAGTGCCGCAATCGAGCACCACGAGCGTTCCGCCCGACGATCGCAGCTCGACGCACGAGGTGTTCCCCCCATAACGCACGGTGCCCGGGCCGGGCTTGGCGATCGAGCCACGAGTCCCCCAAAAGCGAATCAGCATGACGCGCGGTTTCCGTCTGGCTTTGCGGATAGAAGCCAGTCTATACCGGTCGCATGGTGTACCGCAAAGAGCTACGCGTGCGTCGCCCGCTGTCCGCCTACACGCAACCGCGTAACGGGATCCCTCCTGGCAAGGCGCACCTCGACCCGGTGTTCCCGACGATCGTCGACAAGAGCAATGAACGCGTCATCTTGAGTTACGCCATCAATCGTTACGCTCGACGCATCGATCTCCTCGTCAGCTTCCACCTCCGGTCGCCGCACCGTGATGTGGTAGTACGTCTCGCGATACCGGTAGTGCAGCTTGAACTCCTTCCACTCCGCAGGAAAGCACGGCGTGAAGTAAAGGCGATCCACTTCCAGCCTGAGCCCTAGCAGCGACTCCACGACGAGCCGGTACATCCAGCCGGCCGAGCCCGTGTACCAGGTCCATCCGCCCCGGCCCGCGTGCGGCGCAAGCGCATAGACGTCGGCGACAGCGACATAGGGTTCCACCATGTAGGTCGCCGCCCCTTCCGGCGTTCGCGCGTGGTTCACCGGATTGATCATCGCCATCAATTCCCATGCGCGCGCACTGTCGCCCAGCGCCGCGAACGCCATCGCCGTCCAGATCGCGCCATGCGTGTACTGCCCACCGTTTTCTCGCACTCCCGGAACGTATCCCCGGATGTACCCCGGATCCAGATCGGACGTATCGAAAGGCGGATCGAGAAGCTGGATCAACGCGTGATCGCGACGAACGAGGCGCGTATACACCGCGTCCATCGCCCGGCGCGAGCGCTCGACATCACCGGCGCCGGAGAGCACCGACCAGCTTTGAGAAACCGAATCGATTTGACATTCGGGATTGGTCATCGAACCCAACGGCGAGCCATCGTCGAAGTAGGCACGGAGATACCACTCGCCATCCCAGGCGTTCTGCTCGATCCGTTGGCGCAATTGCATCGCCTCCGTCTCGCAACGGTCCGCGAACGACGGGTCGTCACGCAAACGCGCCACCTTGGCGAATTCTCCGAGGACGTGGCAAAGGAAGAAAGCCAGCCAGACGCTTTCGCCCCTGCCGTGCCTTCCGATGAGATTCATGCCGTCGTTCCAGTCGCCGGATCCGATCAGCGGCAATCCATGTGTGCCGAATCTGAGACCGTGCAGGATTGCCCGCACGCAGTGTTGATAAACACTCGCGCTTTCGTCGGATCGGCCCGGCAGGTCGTAGTACGAGTCGTCCTCCGGATTGACCGGGCGGCCCTCGAGGAAGTGCGCGGTTTCGTCGAGAATCGACATGTCGCCGGTCATCAGAACGTAGCGGCATGTCGCCAGCGGCAGCCAAAGGTAATCGTCCGAGCAATGCGTCCGCACGCCGCGCCCCCACGGCGGATGCCACCAATGCTGGACGTCGCCTTCGATGAATTGGCGGCTCGCACAGAGCGCGATTTGCGCGCGCACGAGGCTAGGTTCGGCGTGAACCAGGGCCATCACGTCCTGCAACTGGTCGCGGAAACCGTAGGCTCCGCCCGACTGGTAGTAGCCGCTGCGCGCCCACAGGCGGCAGGCCATCGTTTGGTACACGAGCCAGCCGTTGGTCAGCACGTTGAGGGCCACATCGGGCGTTTCCACCTGCACGGCAGCAAGCGTATGCCGCCAGTACCCGACTACGGCTTGAAGCGCTTCATGGGCCGCCGCAGACCCCCGGAAACGCTGCACCAGTGGGCCGGCCGCATCGGCGTTGCGTGCTGCGCCCAGTCGAAAAATGATCTCTCTCTCCTCCCCGTCCGCCAAGTCGAAGGCCACCTGGATCGCGGCGCAGGGATCCAGCCCGGCACCGACCTTGCCGGAAAGGCGCGTCCGGTACATGGCGGCAGGATCGCGCAGCGTGCCGTTGCGACCGAGAAATTCGCTGCGGTCCCCGGTTACGCTCCGTGTCGCGTCATCGACGTCGAAGAATCCGATCCAGTCCGCGAACTCGTTGTTGTATGGATTTCGCGCGCACAACGCAGCGTTCCTGGAATCGATCTCGGTCGTCACGTGCATCGCCGATTTCGCGCGAAGATCGCCCAACACCCACTCGACGTAACCCGTCGCCGATAACCGTCGCGGCCGGCCCGACTGGTTTCTCACACTCAATGAAGAAAACTTGACCGCCGCATCAAGCGCGACGAAGACGGTAAGCTCCGAGCGAATACCATCCTCCGCGTGTTCGAAAACGCTGTAGCCGAATCCGTGCCGGCTCACGTAGGGCGCAGCGCCACCGGGCTGAGGCGATGTAGGAGACCAAAAGTGGCCGGTTTCTTCATCGCGAAGGTACAGCGCTTCTCCGCTCGACTCGCCCACCGGGTCGTTGTGCCATGGCGTGAGACGAAACAGGTGCGCGTTCTCGCTCCAGGTGTAGGCCATGCCGCTTTCCGACACGACCGTTCCGAAGTGGGAGTTCGCAAGAACATTCACCCAGGGAACCGGCGTCGTCTGTCCTGCCGCCGGGGCGATGACGTATTCGCGCCCGTCAGGCGTGAACCCTCCTATCCCGTTGAAGAGGATCGACGCCTCACGCGGCAATTCGGCAACGCTCGGCCTTTCGGGCCGATGGGTGCGCGTCGGCACAAGGCGTGGAATTCGCGCTTCCGCCGGCACGCGCCGGTTGATCTGGCCAGCGAGCGTCCCGCCGCTGTCGGTGATGATCGCGCGGGCGACCGATTGGATGAGAATGCGGTCCTCGAACGAAATCTGCTCGGCGATCCGCACGAAAATGCCCCCGGGGCGATCGACAATATGCGCTTCGACACCCGCAGCGATCAGCCCCATGATCTGCTCCTGGAGTCGCTGCCGGTACACGTCGTGATCTTCGTTCCAGATCACGAGATCTACGGCCAGTCCCTTGAGGCGCCAGTAGGCATGCGCCTGCACGAGCTGGCGCACGAGGTCGAAGTTGGCGATATCGGCAATCTGCAGCAATACGATCGGCAGGTCGCCGGAAATCGCATATCCCCAGAGCCCGGATTGCCCGCGGCGGTTCCTGACGAGAACGCTCGCGGCCGCACGTAATGACGCGTTGGCGTAAATCACCGAGCTGGCGAGGCGGCTGTAGAGTTGCGAATCCGCCTCGGTGGTGTTGAGCTGCCGCAGCACCACCTGGCTATGTGTCCAGGTCAGCTCGAAGACCCGATCGGCGAGACGGTGATCCTGATATTTTTCGATCAGGCTCAACGTCGCATCCCGGGTCTCGCCGATGCCTGAAACCATGTCGATCGTTGTCGAAGCCCCGGCGTCGAGCACCAATCGATGACGGATCGCAGCGATCGGATCCAACACCGAACCTTCGGTGTCCGATAGAGCTCCCGGATCGATCATCGCGGCCGGAGCGGCCACCGAACCGCCGCGGCCGATAAACCGCATCCTGTCTGTCTCGAACGAGACGTGTCCAGTGCCTCCTCCATGCACGGTCATCAAGTGAAACATCCACGGCACGTGCTCGTTGATGGAGCGCGGCCGGCGGGTGCAGAGAATAGCCTGCCGGCCATAGATGATTTCGGTCTGCACGAACAGGTTGCTGAAAGCCGGATGCAGCGCGTCTGCAGCCGCGGGCGCAAGAACGACTTCCGCATAACTCGTCACGTCGATGGTCCGGCGGGTCCGGGACCGATTGATGATGTGGACGCGGCGGAGCTCGATGTCGTCCTCGGGCGAAACCACAATCTCGGTATGCGTCTCCAGATCGAAGTCTCTGCGGCGAAACTCCGCGCGCCCCTCGGAAAAGATGGCTTCGTAATGTTCGGCTCGCTTGAGCGTAGGCTGATGCGCGGTCGACCAGAACTCACCGCTTGCCACATCGCGCAGATAACAGAACGTTCCCCAGTCGTCGCAGGTGATGTCTTCACGCCAGCGCGTGACAGCCAAGTCTTTCCAGCGGCTGCTTCCGCCGCCGGCGTTCGTGACCATCACGTGGTAGCGCCCATTGGACAGCAGCTGCACTTCCGGGATCGCAGTGTCGGGGCTCGCGAGCACGCGCACCGGCATCTCCGGGCTGCTGCCGGCCACGCGGAGCTCCGAAAGGTCCGGCGCATTCGCATAAAAGGCCGTGGCTCTGGGAATGCGTTCCTGGAGCAGCAGCGATGTAGCTTGAAGGAGCGGATCCGACTCGAACCGCTTTTGCATCGGTCGTCCCAGCAGCAGATAGGCGAAGGCAAGCAGGCTCATGCCCTGGTGATGGGCCATGAACGAGCGTACGACCGCGCTCGACTCGCCGCGACGTTGCCGCGACGGCGTGTAGTCAATGGCTTCGAACAAGCCGAGCCTGCCGGACAGCCCATCCGCGGCGAGACGTTGCAAGTTGAGGCAAGCGGCTTCGGGCGCCACCATCAACGCAAGCGCCGACGCGTACGGCGCCACGACCAGATCTTCGCCCAGTCCGCGTTTCAGCCCCAGGCCGGGCACACCGAAGGCGCGATACTGATAATTGAGATGGACGTCGACGGTGTTGTAGCCGCATTCCGAGTTGCCCCACGGCACGCCGCGTTCCCGTCCATATTCGATTTGCCGCTCCACCGCCGCGGCACAGGTCTGATCGAGCAATGTATTTTCGTAGGTCGGCATCACCAGCAGCGGCATGAGGTACTCGAACATCGAGCCGCCCCACGACAGCAGAACCGGCTCCCCGCCCGCGGTGGTGAGCAGACGCCCCAGGGCGAACCAGCTTTCCTGCGGCAGCTTACCCTGCGCAATGGCGATGAAATTGCACAATCGCGCTTCGGATGCGAGCAAATCGTAGTAGCTCGAGTCGCAGCGGCGCTCGCCGACGTTGTAACCGATCACCAACTGACGTCGCACCTTGTCGAACAGGAAGTCATAGTCCATTGTCGCCAGTGCACTCGCCCGCAGCGCGAGTTCGTCGAGGGCGACCATTCTTGCCTGCGCGCGGCTTGCACCTTGCGCGACGAGCTCCCGAATCCGGGCCGGCTCGTCCTGCGGTTGCACGGTGGCGTCGTTGTCGCCTCTGCATTCAGCCATCGGCAACGAGGTCGTGTCGAAGGCCGCGATCTCGCGCAGCGTCGGTATGCCGGTGAGGCCGGGAAATTTTGGAGTGGTCTCGGAATACGACGGTGACGATAACCACGGAGCGAGAAAAATCAATTCATCGCGCAGCTCCACGCACTGCCGCGCGAGTGCCTGCGACCAGACGCCGGCCTCGTTCTCGGCGCCGATATCCGCATTGGAGGCAAGTCTCGCAGCCAAATCGGCAGCGCTCGTGGCCAGCCGGTTGATGTGCGCCCAAGCGGCAGCCAGCACCACCGGTCGCGCAACGAACACCGATTCCAGCGTCTTCTCGAATTGCGCAATGGCTGGCAAGCCATCGCCGACGGTGTCCTGCACAAGCGCGAAGGTATCGCTCACGCCGTCGAGCCATCGAGGGCTCAGGATCGGGGCATCAGCAAGCGCAGTGAGACCGGGCCGCAGGGTCAGCAGATGGGCCGCGAGGTTGCCGCTGTCCACCGTCGAAACGTAGGCCGGAACCAGCGGCGCCAGCGTTTGCGTGTTGTACCAGTTGTAGAAATGGCCCCGATACCGCTCCAGCGATTCCATCGTGCGCAATGCGTTGGTCGTGCGCAGAATGAGTTGCCCGGTCGAGAGATACCCAAAGTCATGCGCCGTCAGGTTGGCGAGCAGTGCCAGCCCCATGTTGGTCGGCGAGGTGCGACGCGCGATCGTGATCGTCGGCTGCTCTTGCACGTTGTCGGGTGGCAGCCAATGGTCGTCCGGACCCACATACATTTCGAAATACGCCCAGGTCCGGCGTGCAAGCTTGCGCAGGAAATGCATCTGCTCAAGCGTCAACTTCGCGCTTCGCCGGGCGAGAGGGCGGCTCATCCACCAGGCAAGCGCGGGCGAGGCGGCCCAAAGCAGCAGGATCGGGCCGGCGATCGCCAACGCCGTGGGTTTGGCTGCGGACAAGCCGATCCACGTGATCGCGGCGATTGCCGGGCCAATCCACATGGAGCGGAACGACGCAAGCAGATATGCGTGGTTGCCTTGATCCAGCTGGCGCTCCACCTCACTCGAAGTATTCCATTCGAGCAGGCGACGCTGCGTGACCAGCATCCGCCACAGCGTGCGCACGATCGCATCGAGGCAGAAGAATGCCTCATAGGGAAGACAGGCCAGCGCAAATAGAGCCTGCGCGAAATGCCGCACTGCAGAGCGTTCAACGGCAACGAGATGCTGTCTGAACACGACGTCGACAGGCTGGTCCAGCAGATCGACAAGCGCGGCACCGAGCGGGGGCAACAGGAGGATTCCGACCACAGCCGCGGTCCAGAACCACGCGGGCGATAAAACCGTCCAGCCGAGCAGCAGCAGCGATGTCATCGCCGCCGGAACAAGGCTCCGCCGCAGGTTGTCGAAGAGTTTCCACTGCGACAGCCAGGAAAGCGGGTTGGGTTCGCGGCGCCCATCTTTTCCTCGCACTCGCCGCCGCAGCCAACCGACAAGCTGCCAGTCGCCGCGTATCCAGCGATGCCGTCGAGCAACGTCAGCGCTGTACCGTGCGGGGAACTCTTCGTAGAGTTCCGCGTCGCTGATCAGTCCGGAGCGGGCGTAGCATCCTTCCAGGAGATCGTGGCTCAGGATTCGGTTTTCGCCGAAGCGCCCTTTGAGCGTCCGCTCGAATGCGTCGACGTCGTAGATCCCCTTGCCGAAGAAGGAGCCTTCGCCAAATACGTCCTGGTAGACGTCCGACACGGTCCGTGTGTAAGGGTCGAGGCCTGGATCACCTCCGAACAGGCGCGCATAGCGCGACCGGCTCGTGCCGGGCAGGCTCGCGGACACGCGCGGCTGCAGGATGCCGTAGCCAGTTGTCACGATGTCCCTGCCGGCGCGCGTTCCGGTCTCATCAAAGCAAGCCCGATTCAAAGGATGCGCCATGGCACCGACAAACTGCCGCGCGGAGTCACGCGGCAGTTGCGTGTCCGTGTCGAGCGTGATGACATACTTCACCCGAGACAGAACGGCCGTCGAGCCGACGATGAGAGAAAAACCTTCGCGGTGGTCGCCGCGTAACAGCGCGTTCAGATCGCCAAGCTTGCCGCGCTTGCGTTCATAGCCCATCCACATGCGTTCCTGCGGGTTCCAGCGGCGAGGGCGGTGAAACAGGAAGAACGCGTCGCCGTTGGCAGCATGGTCCGCATCGCTGTGAGCTGCCTTCGCACGCTCGTTCGCGGGTCCATCCCGGTCCTCACGTCCGTAGGTTCGATTCAGCTCGTTGATTCTCGTCTCGGCCAGCCGCAGCAGCGCTTCATCGGTCGGCAACGATTCCTCACGCGCATCCGGAAAATCGGTGAGCAAGCCGAAGTGAAGATGCGGATCGCGATTGGCAAGGAACCGGACTTCGAGAGCCTCGACCAAAGCCTCCACGTCGCGAGCGCTGGTGAGCATCGTCGGAACCACCACCAGTGTCCGTGATTCCCGCGCAATGCCGGCGGAGAAATCCATTCGCGGCAGAGAGTGCGGCGTCACCAGCAAAGTCACCAGCCAGTTCACCGTCGCTACGGCCAACTGACTCGCAGCGAGCAGAGAAAGCACGATGACCAGCGTCAGAAGTTCCCCGCTCGCGCCGGCGACGTGAGCATTTGCAGCGAGGCCCGCAGTCAATGTGCCCGAGAACAGCGCAATTGCACCGAGGTACAGAGGCAGCGAGAACCGTCCTGCGATTCTTCGCGATGCCGCGAAAACGGAAACTTCGACACCGGCCGCGCGTTCCAGCTCTGGAAGCCCGTTATCGATCAGGTAGAAGCCGACGTGCGCCGATCGATCGCCGCTTCCCTTGCCGGCCGCGCTCGCGCGCGCCAACTCGATCGCCTTCGCGGCTACCTCCGCTTGGGACAGCCGGCCCTCCTTGGCGATACGCTCAGTCGCGTGACGGTAGCGGTCGCGGGTCGCAAACTCCATCGCGCCATAAATTCCGCTCGGATCCTGACGCAGTACGGTTTCGACGACACTCATCGTCTCCACGAATTCGCGCCAATCGATCGCGCTGAGGAAACGAAGACTGCCGATACTGTTGCTGATCGAGACCTGGTCTGCAGCCTGTTGCTGGTTTTCCGACTGGACCAATTGTTCGATCGTCAGATGCGATTCGGCGAGCTGCTGTTCGATCCATGTCAACGCCAGGGCGAGCGCCGGACTTTGGCCCTGCAGTCGGCGCGCAAACTCCGCGACGAACGCGCTTCCCATCGGGGGCGTCGATCGCGCCATGTCGGCAATCACGAGGATCAGGTTTTTGGGATCGTTTTCCGCGGTCTCCATCATCTGATCCGCCCAGGCGTTGGCCAGGTCGCGCTCGGCCCTGCCGGTCGCCAGTCGCACTCCGACGCGGCGGAGATTCTCGATCAAGGCGAGCCGGAGCATGATCGGGATGGCCCATAGCTCGCCCAACTGGAGCGCGACAACCGTCTGATAGGCGGCCACGAAACGGCTGAGACTTTCGGCGTCGACCCGGCCATCGCCGTGTGCGATCGTCTCGAGAGCGATGTCGTAAACGCGCGGCAGCCCCTTCGACGGACCAACTGCGAGGCGCGGCAACTCCCGACTGTAGCCGCGCGGAAAATGCCTCTTGGCCGTGCCGATCTGCTCTTCGATCAGGTGGAAGTTGTCGAGCAGCCATTCGCCGGCGGGAGTAATCCGGTCGTTGGGTGATATCGCGGCCGTCAACCGATCGCAGACGCTAATCAGCGCGCTTTCGTTCGCGGCCAATCGCGTCAGGAGCTGATCCTTCGCCCGTCGCCGCGTAAGCTTGTGCGCAATCGCGAGAGTCTTGCCGTACTGCTCCAGTTGATCGGCGCTGAACAATTCCGATCGCAGCGGCGCTTCCTCGCGGGTCGGTCTGTGCGACAAGCCGCTGGTACGAAATCGCGTCCTGTACTGGGTCAAATGACCGAATATCGACGTGCCGCTTGTCTTCAATCTGCGCGATCCCTTTTCACGCGGCGACTGTTGCAGGTTTCGGTCCCGGGCATCTCTCGGTCGATCACCGAAAAAGAGGGAATGAGCACGATCGCCGCGTTCATGTTGGCGATTCTACCGGGCCTCGACGTTGTAACGAAGGTGACATTAGGGGTCGCGCGGCCGGTTCGTGCGAACTGGCGCAATCGCGCCATATTGCGCGTGGCGATGATCTTGTTTTTTCAATTACTTAACCTCGGCGCGACCCCGAAGGCGATGAGTGAAAGCGAGCAACCCTGGATGCGGGACGAAGCTGCCACAACGAAAACGCCCCGTGCGCGGCACGAGGCGTTCGACTGGATCACGAGGGATCTACCCGCTCTAGGTAAATATTCTGCGATCCCACGGCGTTAGCCGCGACATCTACTCGATCAGCTGCGGTAGCCCACTAATAGCGGCGGACACGATCGCGCTCGATCCGCACGCTGTCGCCGACGCGCAGGCCATGGAACATCTGTTTTAGCTGACTAGGATATCCAGGATCGCTGGCGCGTCCGCTGCGAGGGTACACCCCTTTAACGCGTTTTCAGGAGGGTATCGGGGACTGCCGGAGATGGCGCTAGATTGCCGCCTTCATTCTCCCATTCCTGGAGTTCGGCGTTGCGCACTTGTTTCTCGTTGTGGAGTTTGCGCCGAAGCCACGAGGCGACCGCCGCGCGTCCTTTACCGGCAAAAAACATGGTCCAACGGGTGTCGATATTCATGACTACCTCAATTCAATGAATGGTGCTCGATGAGGGCAGCAGTGCGGCGGAGCGCGCGGCCTTCGTCGGCGTGCGATGCCCTTTAGCGGTCCTTCTGGACTTTGAGTTTGCTATTGACCGATTTGACGCCTTCGGTATTGCGCGCAATCTCAACAGCTTTGTCCGCTTCGGCCTGGTTGTTGGCCGTGCCGCTCAGCCAGACGACGCCATTCCTGTCCGTATCGACCTTGATATGCTTCGCGCTGCCGAGGTGTTCCGCAGCCAGCTTCGTCTTGATCTTGGTCGTAATGACCGAGTCCTTGACGAAAGTCACGGGTTTGGAGCGGTCCTTGTCCGAATCCGCCGCATAGGCCGCAACGGGCGCCAGCACCGAACCGATCACGAAGCAGGTTGTCGCAAGTTTGTATTTCATTTTTGATTCCTCAAAGTGTTTCCGCCGTCACCGCGCGGGATTACAGGCGCCCCATCAAGAACAGGACGATCACGATTATCAGTATGACGCCGACGATTCCACTGGGGCCGTAACCCCAGCTGCGAGCGTGTGGCCAAGTGGGTAGGGCTCCGACGAGAATCAGGATCAGGACGATCAGCAGAATGGTGCCAAGACTCATGACTTGCTCCTCTTTTTGTTCACCGCCATCACTTCGCGGGCGCCAACTCTAATGCCTCCGCGAGGCGCGTACCTGAGAAGAATATCGGCGACCCCGAAGGTCGTCTGTTCGCTCGCGCACACAGGCAGCATCCCTATTAAGAGTGGAGCGAGTTGGCCCACGTTGCCTCATTTGTTGCGTTCCCCACCTTGCTGTTCACCTTTGTCACGGCCCTTCTCCTGGCCTCGCTTTGATTCCTGCGAGGGTCCTTTGCCTTGCGGTCCTTTGTCCTGGCCTTGCGACCGTGGAGTCTGCTGCTGACGCTGGGCCGCCCCTTGCTGTGGCTGCGGCCTCTCAGGCTGGGCTGTCGGGCCGCCCTGCTGAGGAAGTACCTGGGCAGCGCCGTGCCTCTGAACGTCTCCGCCGCCCTTTTGCGGCGGTTGTCCGCGCGGGGCGGGTGCAGCGCCTTGCTGGAGTGAAGATGGCGGCCTGGAACCGCGTTGGTCCTGCTCCTGAGGCAGTGACAGGCAGGGGGGCCGGCGGGGGTGCAGAGCTGCGATTCCAGTTGTCCCATCCGCTTCGACGCTGCGCCCATGCATCGCCCCAGTGCTCACCCCAGCGCGGCGGCGCATCCGAACGCCACCCGCGAGTACACAGGAGGTCGCCGGTCCTGTCGTCGTCTTTCTAACGATCGACGAAACGTTGGCGAGCACGCCCGCGGTCGCCTGCACCGCCGTTTCCGCTTCTTGCCGATAGTCGAGCCGGATTCTTGCGAACGTTTTCTGCAGGTCCGTATTGACGCTCGAGGTATATCGAAACGAAGGGTCGAGAATCGATTTCATATGGCCTCTCACAATCCCGTCGGCACCAATCGAATATTCGCCGACAGGTTTTCGATAAACATGTTGCAATCACGCATAGAAAACTCGCCGTCGCTAAACTAGCCGCAGGCCTCGCCGCCGTCAGTGCGGTAGCGCGCATATCCCCGGTGTCCGGCGAGAACGTGGGCTTCACCGAGCGCCAGGCGATTGACTAGATGGTTACGTCTGCGGGCGGACCATCGCACTTCGACGCAGGATTTCGCTTCTTATTTCGCCGAACTGTTTCTGCGTCTCCGCCTCGATCAACGCCGGGCCGATAAACGGGGGAACCCACATGTTGGGCGTGTAGCGGCCGCTGTTGACAATGTGGACCCGTGCGGCAATTTCCACGATTCGGGTAATAAAGTTAGACGCCTTCAGATCACCGCTGATCAATCGCGAACGGATCTCGCTGTACGGCACAAGCTCGATCTCGCGAACATTGTCGAATGTCAGCGTCAAGGGGCCTCTTGATGCTTTTCCCTTCTGGTGCACGCGCAACACGTTGTCCGCGCGGCCTTTGATGCCGCTGTACTCGAGATTCGATATGAATTTCGCCATGTGATCGTAATCGGTAAGAACTTCCCACACTACCGACCAAGGCGCGTCCACCGGACAGTCGACCTCCACCGCAATATTCTGCCCGTCCTTCTGGACATGGACAACGATGTCTTGATCCGCGTTAAAGGACCAGGCGGAGACCGGTAGAACCGCCAGCAGAAGAACGGCTAGGACCCTCAATTCGATCCACTTTCGATACACCAAGGCGCATGTCGTCATCGTTCTTGGGCGCTGCGAATTCGCGGAGAATCGCCGCCCGTGGGCGTGGGTGCCCTGAGTCATGTCGCCGTCAAAATCGTAATCGCTAAACCCGTCACACGTGGTCTCATAATGTCTCATGCGTCGAATTAGATCGTTGCGAACTTCGCCGGATCCGAAAGGATGCCCCAGAGCGCTTCCCGCGAGGCCACGAGCGCCGCTGCCAGCGATGGGTCGTTGTCCCGCAGAAGCCAGAGAACCTTGAGTACCAGCAGATCATAAGGTCGCCGGAGCTCGACCAGAGTCGTGTTGACCTTCCCGTTGTGAAACGCACGAAATTGACTCAACAAATCGTCGACCTGATTCCTGAGCGCGATCTTGGCGAGCACGCCAATGGCATGCGTTTCCTTTAGTCGCTGCTCCAAAGATGTCAGGTCGAACGGCGGCGACGCTATCTGCTTTGCAAGCTCCGGAGCGATGCTGTCCTTTTTTGGAACCTGCGACGCGGATGCGCGGGACACGGCGGGAGACACGGGAATATTTGCGCGGATCTTCGCGGCCGATGGGGCAACCTTGGGTGCGGTTTTGTCGGTGGAACCGCCCGTGGACGGCGTGGCCGTCCCATCTGCAGGAGGACCCCCAATTACACCGCCAGGCGCGCCGCCCTGAGGCTGCTCGCCCTGCGTCATGGGCGGTACGTTAACTACACCGCCATGCGGCGTGCCGCCCTCGGGCTGCTCGCCCTGCGTCGCGGGCGGTACGCTGGCACAGCCCGCGAACAGCAGAACGAGGAGGAGTCCGACCAGGGCTGCCACGCGCATCACCAATTCTTCAGGACGGCTCTTAGCGCAACTGTCGCGCAGGCATTAAGACGAATAGCGAGGCCGCCGTCAACACGAGCTTTCGAGAGTGTCTTCCAAGATTGCATGTAAGGCTTCATAAATATGCATCGTGGCCCAGACGATGGAGCCTCGTCTGTACGCCGGCGTACATTTACCGCAATAGCGCCCCGCGTTCAGGCAGAGTGGATATGCCTTCCGTGTACGGAAATCGCGCAGACTCTTTCCTCGAGCCTCTCGACGTCTCCATCGGAGCACCAACCAAGTCTCCAGGCCGGGACTGTCGTGCACAGGTCGGTCAGGCCGAGTGGCCGTTGCGTATGTGCGCCACCGTACCGACCTGCTCTAGCGATAGCTAGATCATCGCAGCAGTGGAATTTCCACTATCGACCAGAGGTGTGACTTCATGAGAACTACAACGGATAGCGCCGCGTTGACGCGGACTGCAGGCAGTGTACGAATGCACTCGAATCGCGCGTTACACGGGACTGTGCGAAGCATGTTGCTGTCGCTGGTCCTTGTGGGCGGCATTTCATCCGGATCAGCACTCGCACGCACCGTCGTTATCGAGATCGCTCCGCCGCCGGCGCGGGTTGAAGTAGTTCCGGTGCTGCGCCATGGTCAAACCTGGGCGCCTGGATACTGGGGCTGGCAACGGAATCGGCATGTATGGGTCAGAGGTCACACGATTCGGGCGCGCAGCGGATATGCATGGACGCCCGACCGTTGGAACCAGGTCGATGGCCGTCACGAGTTCCAGCGCGGTCGCTGGACGCGCGGCTCCGAGCGCCACGGGCAGTAACGGAAAACAGAGCGCCCATCGAGATCGTCGATGCTCCGTAGATTCTTGATACCCATGCAGGAAGTGCGTCGCGCATTTTTCATTGCGGTTTTTGGGCTGCTCGGGGGATGCGCGTTGCTCCCCCCGGGCTCCGATTTTCCCAAAACCGCGTCGACCGCGCTTCCTAACCCCGATCAGACGCGGCTCGGCCGACAGTTTGAAAGCTCCGCGCGCGATCACGCCGGGACTTCCGCGTTTCGCATACTTTCGTCAGGTGTCGACGGATTTCTCACTCGCGCGCAGATGATAAATACCGCCGAGCACACCCTCGATCTCCAGTACTTCATATTTCGTCAAGACGAGACTGGCCAGTTGTTGACCGACGCCTTGCTGCGCGCTGCCGACCGCGGGGTACGCGTGCGCGTGTTGATCGATGACGGGGATACGCTTGAAGGCGATGAGCAGATCGCGGCGCTGGAGTCCCATCCACAAATTGAGATTCGGATATTCAATCCGTTCGTGTATCGCGGCCACACCGAGATGTTTCGTGCAGTCGAATTCGCATTCACCGCCTCGCGGCTCGACTACCGCATGCACAACAAGCTGTTAGTCGTCGACAACGCGATCGCGCTCGTCGGCGGACGCAATATCGGCGATCAATACTTTCAAGTCGATCCTGACTCCCAGTTCGGCGATGACGATGTCTTCACCGCAGGTCCGATCGTCAAGCAGCTATCCAATACGTTCGATGAGTTCTGGAACAGCGCGATCGCGATTCCAGTCGAGGGACTTGCAACTGGAACCCAAACGAGCGCCGCGTTGGACGCGTATCGCAAGACCCTGGACGAACATCGGCGCCTGGTGAAGTCGGAAGGGACCGACTACGCGAGCCGGATTGCAACCGGCGAACCGCTTGCCGGAATGATTGCCGGCAGGCTGCCGCTCGTCTGGGCACAGGCACAATTGGTCTATGACAGTCCCGAGAAGAAACGCGTTGCAAATGGCGACATGGTCGGCAAGCTGATGCACCGCTCCGTGGCCGAGACCGCCGCTACGGTGCAATCCGAGCTGCTCATGGTCACACCTTACTTCATACCTGGCGACGCCGGGATGCGGATGTTCAACGACTTGCGCAAGCGTGGCGCGACCGTTCGCGTCCTGACCAATTCACTCGAGTCGACGCCCGAATTGCTCGCTCATTCAGGTTACATGCACTATCGCCTGCCTCTGCTCGAGGACGGCGTGGAACTCTATGAAGTACGCGCGCTGCTGGGTAACGCCCGAGGCAGCGGTCAGTCGTTGGCAGCGTCGAGCTCGGGAAATTACGCATTGCACGCGAAATTATTCGTCTTCGACCGCCAGAAGCTGTATATCGGCTCGATGAACTTCGATGAGCGCTCGCGCAGCTTGAACACCGAGATCGGCTTGATCATCGACAGCCGAGAGCTGGCACAGCAAACCGCTGCGCGCTTCGAATCGATCGTAGGCCCGGCAAACAGCTACGGACTGGCGCTGCACGCGGATGATGTGGGAGTGTCATCGCACTTGCTCTGGCGCACCCAGGAAAACGGCAGAGCCATTGAGTACGACAGGGAGCCTGCACGCAGCGACTGGCAGCGAGTGAAGGTCAACTTCCTCTCACTGTTACCGCTCGATAACGAGCTGTGAACCTACAGGTGGCAATACCGTAATTGGCAATTCCACAGTATCTATTCCCCCAGCAGCTCCGCCACCGGTTGCAATTGTTCCACATGCTGCGACACCACTTTTGCGATGACGATGATCGGTATGCTGAGCAGCATGCCCCATATCCCCCACAGCCAACCCCAGAACAGCAGCGAGATGAATATGGCGGCGGCGTTCATCTTGGCGATCTTTCCCGTCATCCAGGTGGTGATAAACGTGCCGACCAACGTGGCGATCGCCAGCGAAGTCCCCGCGGCGACGAGCGCCATGGAAAACGAATCGAATTGCATGAACGCGGCCATGCCGATCGCGCCTGCAGTGAGCGCCGGACCGAAATAGGGAATGACGTGGAGCATCCCTGCCGCGACCGCCCAGGCTCCCGCGTTCTCCAGGCCCATCCAATGAAACGCGATCCATGCGAGGAGGCCCACCAGCACATTGGTCGTCAGCAGCATGACCATGTATTTCTGGATGGACCCGTTGATATCATCGAGAATCTTGACGGTAATCTTCTTTTTCGATAGCGAGGGACCGGTAAGCCGTACCAGCTTGCGTTTGAAAGTGTCGCCTCCCAGCAACAGAAAGAACGCCAGGAATATCACCATGAGGGCCTGGCCAATGAATCCCAAGGCTCCCATCGAACCTTCCCAGAGGAAGTTACCGAGCTTGAACGCGGGCTTATCGACGACAACGTGCGTTGGAGCCTGCTTCTGCGTGGACGGAATGCCGGCCGCCTGGCTGGCCGCTTTTTCGACCTCGCTCGCGGCAGTCTGCACCTTCTGCATATTGCCGGACTGATCGCCCCGCAGACGGATGAGCGCCGCGGAGAACTTGGTCGCCGCCTCGGGGAGCTGTTCGATGATGGTCTGCGTCTGCCCGCGCAGGGAATACACCCCCAGTACCAGCGCGCCTACCACGCCGAGCATTACCACGAGGGTAGCGGCTGCGCGCGGAACCTTGATCTTCTCCAGCCACGCGACCAGGGGATTGAGCATGTAGGCGAAGAGGATCCCGAGCAACAGAGAAATGACAAACCTTTGCGCCCATTCGAGCGCAACCACCAGAGCAAGCGTCGCCAGAATGGCAAGCGCCACCCCTCGCGCATCCACGGGCAAGCGGACCGTCGGTAGCGTGACGTCGGCAACCTGCGCAGCAGACCGCTCTTTGTCCGCGTGGGATTCGGATGCAGCATCGATCGGTGCTGCGGCGTGAACGGCGGTGCTCATGGCGCACGCTCGCGTCGTGACTCGGGAGCTTCCGGCCAGCGCGCTGTTGGGACTATTTCCACATTCCTGTCGTTCGTCACTCCGTCACCTCCAAAAATGCCTTCTGCGATCGCCACGGTCCGATAGATACACACGAAAAGCGCACAAATGCCGAGCCGGTGGCGCGAGCGAGTGCGTCCTTGCAACGCTATACCCGCATCATCAAAAACGTCAGCAGTTTCTTTGCCACGATTCACCTCCTCATGAAACAAACATGCGGCGGGTCGGGGATCGACAAGCGCTCAAGTTTGGTTGTTGATAACCAGTACCCGCTCACCCGGTTTCCACCGCGGCTGGCTCGCGAGCCTGATCGTGCTTCGTGCTCCATTGGGGAAGCGGATCGTGAGCTCATAGCCTGCCGCGGACCGCATGTTCCTCGCGCTGACATTGCTGACGACGACGTCGCCGACGATCTCCGCCAGGGTCGCAAGATTGCGACCGCCCGCTTCCACCGACGTGTTTTTGAGGAAGCCGTGGTGGTCAACCCAGTCGCCGGCAGCGCAGACTCCGGTCGTTTCATCGCGCATCTCTACAACCAGTATCGACTCGATCACGCCGCAACCCGCGCATCGCGCCGTCGGGCGCGTAAGGGCAATTGCATCGCGCGTGTCATACCGGTCCACCGCACCTCGATTGGCATCGCCGCCCTTCAAAAGCGCGATCAGCCCGGTGCGTTCTCCGAGCGTTTTTCCCGGGGACACGTTCCAGTCCCTGATCGTCGCGATGCCGGCAGAACAGAACAGTGCCGCGACAATACCGGCAATCAGGATCACCGGCTTCCGTTGCTTCTTGTTGCTCGCGGTCTTCATCTTCATCTCGCTTCTGATTTCCGGTACAAGAGTCGTAAACGTTGGCAAGAGCCAACCTAAACCGCCAAGCGAAGCGGTTCGAAGGCAACATTGGCGCACCAAGCTAAAGGGTACGGAGCGACGGGAACGCCGTCTGTGCGCTATCGCACCAAAGGTTTTGAATTCAGGCTGCGCTGCGAGCAACGCCGAGACCCTGTCGCAACGCGCGCAAGCAAAATCGTGGCGCCGGCCCAAAAAAAAGGCGCGGCAAAGCCGCACCACGAAACATCGGCCAGCAGGTCATGCCAGCGCGTTTATGCTCCTATTGACTTCGGCATCGGCCTTTGCGCGCTTTTCCGGCTCGCTGGCGACGCGCCGGGCAGCGCGCAGCTTGACATTGACGTCGTGCAAGGCAGTGCGCAGCCCCTCTTCCAGCACCGGGTGATAGTAGGGCATCTCGAGCATCTGCTCGACGGTCATCCTGCTCTGCAACGCCCACGCAAGTAGATGGGCCAGATGTTCCCCACCAGGTGCAATCATTTCCGCGCCGAGAAATCGACCGGTGGCCGTTTCTGCGTAAACGTTCATCAGTCCCTTGTTCCGCAGCAGGATGCGCGCGCGGCCCTGGTCCTCGAAGCTCACCTGGCCGGTCGCAAAGCTGCCCGGTCGCAGCGAACGAAATCCGCCGCCGACGATGCCGATCTGCGGATCCGTAAACACCACGCCAATCGGCGCGCGGCGCAGGCCTGCTTTCACCGGCCTGCCAAGCGCGACGCGCGCGGCATTTTCCCCCGCAATGCGTCCTTCGTCGGCGGCCTCGTGCAGCAGCGCGATGAAGTCGCCCGCGTCGCCGGCGATAAAGATCGGACTGCCGTTGCCCCTGCGTTCGCGCGCATTCAGCGTCTGCGCGGTCGCCGGGTTGTACTCGGGCACGCCCTTGGCGTCGAGCTTGACCGACGTCTTCTCGAGACCGATGCCGTGCACGTTGGGCGTTCGGCCATTGGAAACCAGAACGTAGTCAAAAGTCTCGACCTGACTGGCGCCATTGGGCATGGTGCGATGAATTGCGACACGGTCTCCGTCGCGCCGCACGTCCGCAATGTGAGCATCGGGCTCCAGCGTGAATTCCTCTTTGAAGGCGGCAATCGCGCAAGCGAGGACTTCCGGGTCGCTGATCGAGCCAACGCGGCCACCGCGTCCGAGTATCGCGACATGAACTCCCAGTCGATGCAACGCCTGCCCCAGCTCCAGGCCGATGATTCCCGGGCCGATCACGGCGACCGACTTCGGCAGATCCTGCCAGTCGAAAAGGTCATCGCTGACTATGAGGCGTTCTCCGAGTGCCTTGAGCGACTCCGGGCATGTCGGACGCGAGCCGGTCGCGATAACGACGCTCTTGGCGTTGACGCGCACATGACCGCCGACGTCGAGCGTGTGGTCGTCGACAAACGATGCATGACCGCAAATCCGGTCCGTTTCGGGAATGCGTTCAACGTCCCGCAGCACGAAAGCGACGAATCGGTCGCGCTCGCGCCTCACTCGATCCATGACCGCGCGACCGTCGATGCGGACGACACCATCATGGTGGACACCGAAGCCCGGCGCCGTTTCGCCGGCGTGGGCCGCGTCCGCCGCAGCGATGAGCAGCTTGCTCGGCATGCAACCGACACGGGCGCAGGTCGTGCCATAGGCGCCGCCTTCGATGAGCGTTGCGGTCGCGCCTGCGGCCCGGGCAGCGCGGTACGCGGCAAGGCCAGCCGTCCCGGCGCCGATGATGGCAACGTCAACCTGTGCAGCTCTCATGTCGAATCCTCCGTCGTGGGCTACGCCCGGTCTTCGTTACGTCCGCAATCGTTGTGGCGCCGCATCCTGAAACTAGGACGCCCGAAGGCGTCGGATGAGGATGTCGATGATATCGTCGCCGCTTGGTGACTTCAGACGAGATTGACTCAGGACATGGACAAATTCCTGTTTGCCCAACAATTGATAGTCGGAGTGAATGAAGACCGCGGCGATGGCCCGCTGAACATCAACGGACTCGGCAGCGGGGAAGAGGCGTGCCAGCTCGTCCAGACTCTGGCGATCGCTCAGCCGATGGCGCGCCAGAGTGTCAAGCGCCCGAACCTGAGCGCTCGATCCCGTCATGCGTGTGATCCCGCTCGCAACAGCGCGAAGCTCGTTGACGTCGGTGATCGGTCGGTGCCCCAGATAAACCTCTGCGATTTGACTTTCGGCGTCGTCGCGACTGGTAAGCGCCTGCAGAACGCGGGTGCGGCCCTCCGCGCTCCCCAGGCATGCCAGAGCCGCGGCGTGAGCGACCTTATCGGACTGTGATGGCGATAGCGAAAGGCGATAGCGTTCCTGGTCCAACTCATGGTCCCTGTTCATCGAGCAAATCAGGTCGACTTCGGCAGAGCCGATGGATCTTTGGACGAGGAGGTCGCCGATCATGCGTACCAGCTCGGCGCGTTGATCCGGCGGCGACAGCCAACCCAGCGTGCCTGCGAGCTGGATCATTCGGGCACGAACCTGCGGTTGATCGGCGTCCTCCGCAAAGCGCAAGTACCGTTGCCGCGCGACGTCATCGCGCGCAATCTCGCCGAGCGCCTCGGAGAAGGACGGGGCTTGCCGCTCACTCTCACTCAACGATGCAAACAGGCCTTCGATGCGCTCGAGGAACATGCGGACTTCCGCCATATCGCGGCGCAACAGGCCATGGATAAAGTCGAGTTTCTCCGCCGGCGACGGTCGGTCGTCGATGAATTGACAAACCTCGCGTCGATAGACAGCGCGCGGATCCGACTCGCTTAAGCCACTGACGGCGATCATGGACTCGGTGGCAAAGTGGGCGAGGAGCTTGGGACTCGCACGACCGCTGCCAACCTCTGCAATCGACGACGATTGCAAGTAGCGGCCAAGCAGGGTCGCCGCGGCGGGTCCAAGCGGCGCGCGCGAGGAAAATCCATAGATGACCGGCACGTTCATGAAAATGCGGCGCATGCGATCGCGACTGCTTTCGCCGTGGCGCTGATCCAGGGTGTGCGCTAGACGCTGGGCATCGGACTGCGAGTGCCCGGCGCGGACAAGGCTTCGCCCGACTTCGGAAGAGATGTGCTTGGCCGCGTCCGCATTTAATGTGTTGCACCCGAAAAGATAGACCTGCTTCAATTGCGAGAACAGTCCAGGACAGGAGTCACTGCAGGCCGCACGCTCCATCTCCGCGACCGGCAGAAACTCGCTGGCAGCGACCTGATCTGAATAGAACTCGGTGCTGCCGTCGAAATGGCCGGAGATGACGAGCAGATCACAGCGAATGCCCTGCCGGCAGGCCGAGGCCAACCAATCGGGACGACCTCGCTCCACCAATTCGACAAACTGATACTGATCTTCGGGGAGGCGCTGCCGAAACATCTCCCTTTCATCGGGCGAATTGACCGTGATGGTGCAAACCGTGCGCTTGCCGGCGTGGGTTTCCGTGCCCCACCCAACGGCGAGCAGTGCGACCACAAGAAAGAACTTGGCAGATAGGGACACGGTCAAATACGCTCGGGTTGTTTGCATGATCCTTGCTGTCAGGGAGCGTGGCCGGAAGACCCGCGGCAGTCTGTGCGCTGTCGTACGCATGCCGCAGCGTACGTCGCCGCACCAGCCATCCCGGGCAGAATGACCGGAACCTTCGTAACGCCGGGCGGCCCCCGCCTTTGTGCGATACCGGACAGGAGCACTGCCCGATGGTTTAAACTATCGTGATGGCAGCCAACAGACCGGGCCGCAGCGCCGAGAAAGTGTCGACCTTGTCCTTGAAGGACAGGTCGCGCATGGCTGCGCCTGTACGCCACAGTCCCCATCAGAATCAGCTGCTCAACGCCCTGCCGACCAGCGACTACGAGCGGCTTGCATCCCATTTGGAACTGATACCGATGGGGCTCGGTGACGTCCTCTATGAATCCGGGTCCCAGTTGCGATACGTCTATTTCCCCACCACGTGCATCATTTCTTTGCTGTACGTCATGGAGGATGGCGCGTCCGCTGAAATCGCCATCGTAGGCAACGAGGGTATCCTCGGCATATCCCTGTTCATGGGTGGCGACACCACGCCCAGCCGCGCGGTGGTGCAGAGCGCAGGGCACGGCTTCAGGCTCAAGGCCGCATTGCTTAAGAATGAATTCGGACGTTTCGGTCCGACGATGCATCTCCTGCTGCGCTATACCCAGGCGCTGATCACTCAGATGGCGCAAACGGCGGTCTGCAATCGGCATCATTCGGTTGACCAGCAATTGTGCCGCTGGCTGTTGCTGAGCCTCGATCGTCTGCAAACGAACGAACTTTCCATGACGCAGGAATTGATCGCCAACATGCTGGGCGTGCGTCGCGAAGGGGTTACTGAGGCGGCCGGGAAGTTGCAGGACGCCGGGTTGATTCGTTACCAGCGAGGCAAGATCACCGTGCTCGATCGCCCTGGTCTGGAGGCGCGGTCCTGTGAGTGCTACCAGGTGGTCAAGACAGAGTTCGATCGTCTCCTGCCCTACATCGCTAGGTAGCTCTCCGAGCCGTTCCCTGTTTGCGCCGTGGGCCGCCGCGCTGAGCCCTTATGTGCGCTAGCACGCAGACAGGGCAACAGCGTTGCCGTACTCTCGCGTCAAGGAGAGTATCGGTGCCATCGACCCCACGCGTCCCCGCTGTCAATCGCCTGCTCGAGGCGCTGCCAAGCAGTGACCGGCGCCGCGTCTTTGCGGAATGCGAAACGGTGGAGCTCGTGTTCGCCGACGTGCTTTACACGCCCAGCGATCGCATTAGCCATGTCTATTTCCCCACGACGGGCTTCATTTCGCTGATCATGCCGGTCGACGGTTCTGCCTCGCTTGAAGTCGGTCTGGTTGGAAACGAGGGCATGTTCGGGATTCCGCTCGTGCTCGGCGTAGACGTGTCGCCGGTGCGTGCAGTGGTACAGGGCGCGGGATCTGCGTTGCGAATGGACGCCGCGGCCTTCTGCCGCGAGCTCGGACGCAGCCGGGCGCTGCAACGCGAGATCGACCGCTATGTGTTCGTCCATTTGAGCCAACTCGCGCAAACGGCGGCCTGTACCCGCTTCCACGTGGTCGAGGCGCGGCTTGCCCGCTGGCTGCTGATGACCCAGGATCGCGCGCACTCGGACAACTTCCAGATCACGCAGGAATATCTGGCCTTTATGCTTGGCGTCCGCCGGGTTGGCATTACCAAGGCGGCGAGCTCCCTGCAAAAGCGCAGTCTGATCCATTACAGCCGCGGCAATATCACGGTTCTTGACCGGCGTGGACTCAAGGCCGCTTCCTGCGGGTGCTACAAGGCAGATCGGGAATCGTACGATCGGATCCTGAGGTAGTCGTCCGCTGCGGAATCGGCGGCGCTCATGTCAGTTGTTCGAAGCATTCGAGCGCGCAATCACTACAAGCCGACGGCCCGTTCGCCAGGTTCGTTTTGCTTGCCTCAACCGTCGTTGAGCCGTCGCCAAAACGGACCATGATTTCACAGAGGTTTTGGAACGCCGCTCCGAAAGCCGTTGGGGACTTTTCCCGCCATAAGTGCGCCAACGCACCGACTACCTTCGGATTCTCGGCCATCATAGCCAGGATCAGAGTGAATCATGAAAAACCCCCTGGCAAGATTTCGGCAAGCAGGCAGTTTCATCGCCGGCCTCCTGATCGGCGTTTCGGTCATGATTCCCATGTTTGCAATGATGGTGACGAATCCCGGTGATGGGCAGATGGTCTGGGTTTTCTGCGCGCTTGTCTTCCTCGCCCTCGGACTCAAGCTGCGGTCCGTCATTGCTGTCAAGCCGCGCGATCGGCGCGCTATGGCCCCGGCGCGCGGAATCTTGCCTGTCAGACTCACGGAGCTGAAACTTGAACAATGAAATAATACTTCGCGGCGACGGGGCCTCCCCTGCGCTGCGTGACAGGTTTTTAAAGGCGTTTGCTGCGGACGACTATGCGGCGCTTCGGGGCCTCTCCGCCGAGCTGCGAAACTGTGTCGACATCTTGCCGAGCACCGTGTGCGCGGCGCTCGGTCTGCCACGAGGCAGTACCTACGCGAAAGCCGCGAGAACAATCGTCACGTCATGACAGGCGATGACGCCGCAGGTTCCGGGCGATATCGATAGGCATTGCACACCTAGCGCGCACGATGCCGCACGCAAGGGAGCCGCAGACCCATGAGAGTACGTTTCTGGGGAACGAGGGGGTCGATCGCCACTCCCGGGCCGGGCACGAACCACTTCGGCGGCAACACCTCCTGCGTCGAGCTGACCACTGCCAACGGCGACCTTCTAGTTTTTGACTGCGGCACCGGCGCGCGCGGGCTGGCCGCCGAGTTAATGGCCCAAGGCAAGAAAGCCATCAACGCGAATATTCTCCTCGGACATACGCACTGGGATCACATCCAAGGCTTTCCGTTCTTCAGCCCGGCCTTCGTCAAGGGGAACTCCGTTGCGATCTATGGTCCGGAAGGCAGCCGCGGCCCGCTGCGTGACGTGCTGGCCGGCCAGATGGAGTTCACCTACTTTCCCATCGACTTGAACCAGCTTCCGGCAGCGATCACCTACCACGACCTGACCGAGGGCATCCACACGATCGGCGGCGCGCGGGTCGCGACGCAATTTCTCAATCACCCGGCCATGACGGTGGGCTACCGCGTCGAAGCCGACGGCGTGGCGATGGTATACCTCGTGGATCACGAGCCGTTTTCCGACGAGCTCTGGCGCGCCGGCGCTGAGCCGGGCCGCATCGAGTCCATCCTGCACGAGGGAGACCGCCGCCACGCCAAATTCATGGCCGACGCCGATCTCGTGATCCACGACGCCCAGTACACCCCTGAGGAGTATCCCTCAAAGAAAACCTGGGGGCACAGCGCGTACGACTACGTGGTGCAAATTGCCGCGGCGGCCGGCGTGCGGCGCGTCGCACTGACCCACCACGATCCGAGCCACAACGACCACTTCGTCGCGGACATCGAACGCAAGGCCCGCAGCCTGGCCTTGCAACGCGGGACGGGACTCGATGTCTTCTGCGCCTATGAAGGCTGTGAACTGGTCCTCGAGCCGCGCTCCAGCTTGAAGCCATTTATCACGGAGGCCCCATTTCAGGCGTCCGTCGCGCAGCGCCAGTTTCGCATCCTGGTGGTTGATGACCAACCGGACATGCTCACGATGATCGTTCGTGCGCTGGAGGAGGAGCAGTACATCGTCGGCAAAGCGGCCAGCGGCCCGGAAGCGCTGCGGATGATCGACGAGCACATGCCGGACCTCGTCGTGCTGGATTACAAGATGACCGGCATGGACGGCATGGCGGTCATGAAAGCGCTGCGCGCCAAGCCCGAAACACAGTCCCTGCCGGTGCTGATGCTCACCGCCATGACCGATGAGCCCAGCACCCGCGCCGGCTTCGAAGCGGGGGTGACGGACTATGTGACAAAACCGTTTTCGATCCCGCAACTCACCGCACGCGTCCGTGCCTGCCTCGCCAGAAAATAGTAGGGTCAGAGACGAATTTGCCTTAGTCGCAGACGATCTCGACGCGATCCAGATACCTGGACAATTCGCCCACCCATTTGCGCGACGCGCCGATGTCGGCGCTCCCGGCCGCCTGCTCGAGGGCGGCGCCGATGTCGGTGATGCCCTGAAAGCCCCAGCTGCCTCCGGCGCCCTTCATGCCGTGCCCCAGACTCTCCACGGTCTCAAAGTCACCCCGATCCAGAGCGTCCAGCGACACGATGACATCCTGCCTGCGGTTCTGCAGAAAGCCGGGGATCAGGTCTGTGAATTGAGGATTCGCATGCACAAGGATCGCGTCCTTACGGCTGCTGTCTTCATTCGATAACTGACGCGCGACAATGGAATGCTCCTTGATCGCTTGCAACAGCATCTCTTGCTTGATTGGTTTCGTCAAATACGCCGTACACCCCGCAGCCACAAATTTTTCTTTGTCTCCCCTCAAGGCAGATGCCGTCAATGCGATGATCGCCGTGGGCGGCCGGTGGTTCGCTTGTTCCCACTCTCTAATGGCTCGCGTGGCGGTCAAGCCATCCATGACCGGCATTTGCCGGTCCATCAGGACAAGGTCATAGTGTCCGGCGGTAAACTTTTCAACGGCGATGGCCCCGTTTTCGGCGATCTCGACCCGGTACGGCGTGTCCTGAAGGTAGGCCACGGTGATCGTTCGGTTGTCAGTGGAGTCCTCCACCAGAAGAATCTGTAGCGCCGGCAGCGGGGGTTCGAGGCCCGTGCCAACCGACACAGTCGCCCGCCCGGTGGCACCCACCCAGATTTCGAGCGGCACGGCGAAAGAAAAAACGCTGCCTTTCCCGAGTCCGCTCTCTACCGAGATGCGTCCGCCCATCAGTTCCACCAGCCGCTTCGAAATCGTGAGCCCCAAGCCCGAGCCTCCGTACCTGCGAGTGGTGGACGAGTCGGCTTGCGTGAATCGCTCAAATACTGCGCCCAATTTCTCTCCCGGAATGCCGATGCCGGTGTCCGAGATCGTGAACCGCAATGCGCCCGGAGCTGAGGAGTCCGCATCCGGCGTGACCCGTAGGGCCACTTCGCCGGATTCCGTGAACTTGATCGCGTTGCCGAGCAAATTGAGCAGCACCTGCCGCAGCCGCGTCGGGTCGCCGACCAGGTCACGGGGCACTTCAGGCGCGATCTCGCACACCAGGGCAAGCCCTTTTTCATGGGCCCGGACCGCCACCATCTCCGTCACTTTCCCGAGCAGATCGTTCAACGAGAACCTAGTCCGCTCCAACTCGAGCTGCGAGGCTTCGACTTTGGAGAGATCGAGGATGTCGTTGATGAGATGCAGTAGGTTGTCGCCGGCACGGCGAAAGATCTGCACATAATTGTCTTGCTCAGGGGTGAGAGGAGTCTTCGCGAGCAGGTCCGCAATGCCAATGATCGCATTCATCGGCGTTCGGATTTCATGACTCATGCTCGCCAGAAAATCTGACTTGGTCTGACTCGCACTCTCGGCCACGGCCTTGGCCTGCTGCAGTTCTGCCTCCACCCGCTTGCGCTCAGTGACGTCGCGCGCTGCAGCGAAGACGCCTTGCAGCGTGCGGTCTCGGTCGTAAAAGGTGGTCGCGTTGTAGGACACCACCGTTTGCTTCCCGTCGCGGGCGCACGCCGTCAGCTCGTAGTCGGTGACCTTCTTTTCGCTCAGCACGCGCTTGATCCCCGTTTCAGCCCGCTCCGGATCGGTGAAGTAGTTCTTGAACGGCGCGCCGATCAGCTCATCGCGTGTGCAGCCCGTGAGCGCCTCCATCTGCTTATTGACGTCCGTGATGATGCCGGAGGGATCGGTGGTCATCAGCGCGTCGATGTTGGATTCGACCAGCGAGCGCGTGTAGAACTGCTGGTCGCGCAGGCGCTGATCGAGCTTTTTCTGTTCGGCTTCGACGAGCTTACGCGCGGTGTTATCGGTGCCGATCAACAGATAGCCAATGATGGAGTCCTGAGCGTCGCGTAGCGCCGTGACTGACACCACCGCCGGGAACCGGCTCCCATCCTTCCGGATATAGGTCAGTTCATAGATGTCCTCGATCCCGCGCGAGGCCTTGAAGACAAGGGCCTCGAAGCCCGGCGTGATCGTGGTCGCGAGTTCGATGCTCAATGCCTTGGCGCGCGCGATCAGCTCCTGCGGATCGGAAATGTCGGCGGGGGTGATCTTGTTCATCACTTCGGCGGCCGTATAGCCCAGCATCCGCTCGGCTCCGACATTGAAGATTTGAATGACGCCCTTCGCGTCGGTGGCAATGCTTGAGAAGTTGGCGCTGTTGAAAATCGCTCGCTGCAGGGCACCCGCCTTCAGCAGCGCCTCTTCCGCCTGCTTACGCAATGTCACGTCGTCGGCACTCTTTGAGAGACTGATGCTCGGCCTCATCGCGTCCATTCCCTTAGCCATGGTGTTGCCTCCGGTAACTAATGCTCGCTCCCGTCGACCACGGCGGCGATCCGATAGGGTGACCCATCGCGGACAGTAGATTGGAGATAGCGTTAACGGCCGTCTGCGGTGTGTCGCGCGATACAATGCACCGGATGTGCAAACCCCGCCACGAAGGCGGGGTTCGTATACCCGATGCCGTGATCAGTTCAGCTTGCGGCGGCGCAAGAAGCAGAGTCCTATCAAGCCGACGCTGGAAGCGATGTCGTATACCCACTACCGGCATCAGCTACGCGCTGGCAAGCAATAACGCGCACGCGCTGGCCACCGCCGACACTTGCGCGGGCGAGCTCGATCCCGCGACCGTTGCCCAGCCGCCCTTCTCGACGAAGGCGCCCTGCGACCATGAATCGACCTTCTTGAGCGCGGCCAGATTGGCCGAGACGTCAGCAGTGTGTTGGAATTTGTCGACGCAGACCGGTGCAAGAGCCACTACGACGGCAGCGTTAGCCCGTTGCGTCGCGTCCGCCTCGGCCTTGCCGCCGGTGACCCATCCGCCCCATGTGAATCCTACGATTGCCAAGGCGACGGCCCCGCCTGCAACACCCCAAAGAGCCGGTTTCGTTTCGACTGGAATTTTCATGATAGTGCCTTTCAATGAACGAGAAAAAGAGGGTCGGCGCAATCCCGGAAAGCGCTGGAATCAAACTTAGCCGGTCTCCCGCAAATGGAGAGACCTATTGTTTCCAGGTCGAGAATGCAAGTGACTAGACCCACACTCGCTTTAAGCAATACGCGAAAAGCTCGACGCCGTATGTGCGCTGTCACACGTAACCGGTACTTTCTTGAACCCTGGCTCTTGACCCTGGCCGAAAGCAGCCAGTAGATTCGAGCTATATTGAGCACGGCGGAAACGTGCCAAAGTTGCGCGCGGGCCCCTCGAGCCATCCGGAGCAAGGCGTGTGCGCTTGGCGTCGAAAAAAGGGTGTGAGAGCGTATGGACATTGTCACCGTGGTTGCCTATCCCCCTCCGAATCACGTTCTGCCATGGCTGCTCCTCTATATCGGTCCCGACGTGTTTCTTCCGCTCGCGTCGGCACTCGCAGCCGTCGTTGGGGTGATCTTGATGTTCTGGCAGCGGCTCGTCGGATGGGTTCGGAGCCTATGGCGGATGGTGTTTCGCCGGAAAGCGTAGTCGCGTGCGAGAAGGCTGGGGCACGACCACGATGAGTGTGTGAGTCCCATGAGCTGGGTCGGCGTGACGGTTGCTGCAGCGCTGCTGCTCATCGCGAGCGTGCTGTATCTGGTCTTGTATCTCCGGTGGGAGGGCAAACGCACCGGCGGGATGGCCTATTACGGACAGCCACTGGCTGCGCGACGGGCGCTTAAACGGCGCATCTTCTGGTATTCCCTGCCAGCGAGGCCGCTGATTCGACTGCTGGCGATGGCGGTGCGCAAGCGATCGACCATGCCGGCGTTCGACTATGAGGGGGTGAGCGGACCGACCAAGGTTAGCAGCCCGGAAGTGTTCGAGCGGTCGAAGAACTATCGACCACGCCCGGAGGACGTGTTCGTCGTGACCCAGATGCGAAGCGGGACCACGTGGATGCAACAACTCGTGTATGAAATCGTGACTCGGGGCCAAGGCGACTTGAGCGATCAGGGTCACGGCCATCTCTACGCCACGAGCCCGTGGATCGACGCCGTCAACAGCGTGCCTCTCGAAGACGCGCCGCTCGTTGGCCAGAAACCGACGCGGATCATCAAGAGCCACCTGCCGACGGTCCTTTGCCCCTTCAGTGAACAAGCGAGGTACATCTACGTCGCCAGGCACCCGGTGAGCTGCTTCGCCAGCATCGTGGATTTCAATCGTTCGATGCTCGGCCCGCTCCTTCCGCCCATAACGACGCTCGTCGATTGGTTCTGCAGCGACCGAATGTACTGGCTGCCTTGGCCCCGCCACGTTGACGGTTGGTGGCAATGGGCCGAGAGCCGGGACAATGTCTTGTTCGTTCATTATGAGGAGATGAAAGGGGATTTTGCTGCGGTCCGTGATCGGATTGCGCGTTTCCTGGGCTACTCCCTGACCGCCGATGAACAAAGGCGCGTCGATGAAAGATGCAGTTTCCAATATATGAAAGACCACGAGGAATTTTTCGAAATGGCGCCGCCCACGATGTTCTCGGTCGCCGGTGGGCAGTTCATCGCGACCGGGAAGGAATCGCGCCACGAAGATGTGACGCCGGCCATTCGTGAGCGCATTCTGGAATATTGCCGCCAGGCTCTCACTGGCTGCGAGTATCCTGCAGGGCGTTTCTATCCGGACCTGGCGCTTCCGTCTTCGGGTGATCCCGCTACCGCTGAGCGAACCGTGCGCGATCCGGCATGACGCACATGTCGACAGGACCGGATACCTGCCGCGACCGGACTGGCCTCGACTTCATTTCCTGAAACGATGACGCCGCCTCCCAATCGTGCGCGCCAGCTTCTATTGGTGGGGGGGTGGCTGGGGCTCGCATACGGTCTCGCGGAAGCTGCCGAGTTCTGCCTGCTCCAGCTCGTACCGGGCGCGCTTTCCTGGCGAAACGGCAACTCGACGCGCATCCTCTGGGTCGCGCCCATCGTGTACGGCATCGTGGGCGCCGCGTTGGCCCTGGTCGTCTCCGGGTTGGCGGTCATGGTGCGCCGCGTGGACTGGACGAAGGTGTTGGTGTTCGTCGCGCTGGTGGGCGGCGCGTACCTCGGCGCGAGGCTGCAGGGTCAGATCTTCGCTCCCTGGGCCAGCCTGCTGCTCGCGCTGGGAATCGGCATCCAGCTGACCCGCTTGTTCGTCCGTCGCCGCGAGCAGGTGCTGGCGGCTATGCGCCGGACCCTGTTACCACTTGTCTGCGTCGTCGTCTTGATCGCGATCGGCGAACTGGCGGCCGCCGCCGCGCTCGAGCGACGGGCACTCGCAAGCTTACCGGTGGCGGGGTCGGGTCCCAACATCCTGGTTCTGGTGGCGGACACTCTGCGCGCCGACCATGTCTCAGGATACGGCTACCAGCGCCCGACGACGCCCCGTATCGACCGTCTTGCGGCGGAGGGCCAATTGTTTCTCGACGCCTACTCCGCGTCTTCCTGGACGCTGCCGGCGCACGCCTCTCTCTTTACGGGACGCCGGGTCTACGAACATCACGCCGGCCGCGAGGGCCACCCTTATCTCAACCACCAGTTTCCGACGCTTGCCGAGGTTCTCGGGCGTGCCGGCTACGCATCGGGCGGATTCGTCGCCAATACGTTCTGGTGCGGGCGGCAGACGGGTCTCGACCGCGGCTTCATTCATTACGAGGATTTCTACACCAAGGTCGGTGACGCCCTGGCCCGCACGGTTCTCGGCCGGATGATGGCGTACGAGGTGCTCCCGCATGTCGGCCTGATCGACATCCCGGGCCGGCGCAGCGCCGCCGACATCAACGATCACGTGTTGCGCTGGATCGACAGCCTGGGCGACCGGCCGTTCTTCGTCTTCGCCAACTATATGGACGTGCACGGCCCCTATATCCCGCCGCCTGCGTACGAGGGGCGCTTTGCCGGAAGGCCGCTCGGCCGTCAGGGCGGAGGCGACATCGACGTGGGGATGGTCGACGAGACGAGCACGGTCCCAGCGCCGGCTGTGCTGCGGTCGTGGATCGATCGGTACGACGAGTCCCTGTTGTATCTCGACGAGCAGGTGGGTCGTCTACTCGACGAGCTTGCCCGCCGAGGGGCGCTCGACCGCACGATCGTTGTCTTGACCTCGGACCACGGCGAGAGCTTTGGTGAGCACAACCTCATTCACCATGGGCATAGCCTGTACCAGGACCAGATCCGGATTCCGCTCATCGTCCGGTTCCCGCGCCAAGTGCCGGCTGGTAAGCGCGACCCGCGGCCCGTTGCCCTTGAACAGGTTCCCCTGCTGCTAACCGAACTCGCGGGACTAACCGATACCCCGTTCCCCGGGCGATCGCTCGTGGGCGTTGCCCCGCATGATGGCGAGGACGTCGCCGTGTCGGAAGTGACGCGTCGCCGCGGCATCCCGGCGACATGGCCGACGGCTTCAGGGGGACTGCGATCGCTGCAGACCGAGCGATGGCAGTTGATCGTCAGCGATGTCGGCTCGGCAGAGCTCTACGACCTCAGAGCGGACCCGGCGCAGGCGAATAGCCTCGCAAGCGACGGCCGCTTTGCCGACGAGTTGGCGAGACTGCAGCGGCGGCTGGCTGTGGAGGTGCCTGCGCCCAAGTCACTGGCTCGCCGGGATTGAACCGTCGGTCGATCATCGGCGACGCGGACAAGCAATGGTTTCGATCTATCAAACCCTGTTGCTCGCGCTGGCCTTCAAGAGCCACTGAAACGATGTCGCTGCGCGTTCTAGGACGCCGCAGCGGGGCAAGGTGGCGAAAGAATCCGGCGCGACCATCGATTAGGAGATAGCGCGATGGCAAATTTCGGCATGGTGGGCTTGGATTGGCAGCAGCGCGTCAACTGGGACCGGCTGCGCAATTACCGTCTGGATCGGGCGCGGGAGCGGATGAAGGCGCACGGGCTCGGCGCGATGCTCCTCATGTACGACGAGAATGTCCGCTACGTGACGAGCACGCTGACCCCCGGCTGGAACCGGCTGAAGCCCGGGCTGCGCTATGCGCTGCTTTGCGGCGATGATCCTCCGGTGCTGTTCGAGCAGGGCGACCTCGGCGCTCATATCGCTCGCCACTCGCCGTGGATCCCGAAGGAGAACATCCGCTGGTCGTATGCATGGATCAAGGGCGCGGCCGGCGCGGCTTCGCTGCAGCAGGTCACCAAGTTCACCAATGCCATCGTGAAGGAAATGAAGAAAAGCGGCGTTTCCGGCATGAAGCTCGGCGTGGACTTCGTCGATATCAACATCATCCAAGTCTTCAAGGACGCAAAGATCGACTGGGTCGACGGCATGACGCCGATGATGGAGGCGCGCGCCGTCAAGAACGTCGACGAGCAGGAGTGCATGCGCATGGTCGGCGCGATCGGCGACGCCGCGCACTGGGAGTGCATGAAATTCTTGAAGCCCGGCCTGACCGAGAACAAGGTGACGGCGCACATCATGGAGTTTCTCTACTCGATCCCGGGCATGGAGGACGTGGAGGACGTCATCGTCTCCTCGGGCCTCAACACCTGGCCCAACTGGCGCAATTTCTCCGACAGGATCATCAAGCCCGGCGACATCGTCTTCATGGACCTCGCGGCGCTCACCTGGAATGGCTACAAGTCGTGCTATTACCGCACGTACTGCGTAGGCAAGGAGCCGACGCAGGAACAGAAGGACTATTACGCCACGGCGCTCAAGTGGCTCTACGATTCGATCAAGGCCGTGAAGGTCGGCACGACCACCCGCGAGATCGCGTTGAAATGGCCGTCGGCGAAGGAAGCCTGGGGTTACGAGGAAGAAGACCAGGCGGCAGCCAACCTGTGGGGTCACGGCTTGGGTCTGGCGCAGTACGACCCGCCGGTGATCTCCCGCATCTGGTCGCTCGACCACCCGGTCGAGATCAAGGAAGGCATGGTGTTCGCGCTCGAGACGCAGCACGGCAAGATGCACGAGTGGGGCGTGCGCATCGAGGAAATGCTGATCGTGCACAAGGACCGCATCGAGATCATCTCCAACTTCCCGGTCGAGCAGATCACCGTCGTCGATCCGATGCCGGGGTATTCGAGTTACGGGAAATCGTGAGCGCGGCGTGACTAATTCGTCATCCCGGCGAAGGCGGGGATCCAATTTGACGTTGCAACCGAATCGTATGACGAAACTTGGGCCCCGGCTCAGTTACCAAAATAAGCCGGGGCGACGTTCTATGCGGCGTCTGATCGTTCCGCTCACCGCTGCCGAAGCCACCGGCGCGGATCGCTTCGGTCCCAAGGCGGCGAACCTCGCGCGCCTCGGGCGCGCGGGCTTGCCTATTCCCGACGGTTTTTGCGTCGACGCCGAGGCGTATCGCATTCAGGTTGCAGCGCTGGGCCTGGAGGAGTCCGCGCGTCGCGTGAACGCGGTGGAACCGGGCATGGCGCGCCGCGCCGCCCTCGCGATGAAGCTCGGCCTTCTCGATCATCCGATCGTGCCGCAAGTCCTCGATGCGCTCCTCGAGGCGCGGCGAGCGCTGGTCGAAACGACCAGCGCTCTGATGGTGGTGCGCTCCTCGGCGCTGGTCGAGGATCGTTTCGGATCGAGCTTCGCCGGGCAGTTCGAAAGCTATCTCGGCCTGGAGGGCGAGACCGACTTCATCACCGCCGTGCGCTCCTGCTGGGCGGCCGTCTGGTCGACGCGCGTGCTGCGCTACATGGCAACCCACGATGCAAGCCCCGCGGACACCGCGATGGCAGTCCTCGTGCAGCCGCTCGTGTCAGCCCGAGTCTCCGGCGGCGGCTTGAGCCGAACATCGGACGGCGACATGGTCCTGAACGCAACCTGGGGCGTCGGTTCGGCGATCGCCCAGGGCGAAGTCGTGCCCGACCGCTTCGTCCTCAGCCGCGACCACGAAGGTGAACTGAGGCTCCGCGATACCGTGGCGGGTCGGATATTCCATCGCGGCGGTTGCGCGCACGGCACGCGTCCCGTTTCCCGTCCGCGCTCATCCAAGCCGTGCCTGAATGCGCTCCAGGCCGTGGAGCTGGGTCGGCTGCTGCGGCGAGTCGAGGACCTCATGGGCATGCCGGTGGAAATCGAGTGGGCGCAAGATGATGCCGGGTTCAAGCTACTCCAGGCGCGGCCGCTGCACTTGGCGCCGGCGCGAATCCCCGACGAAATATGGCTGCGCCATCCAGGGCTCAGCGGGCATCCGGCAGGTGTGGGGTGGGGATCGGGACGCGCGTGCGTGGTGAACTGCGAATGCGAGCTTGCCCGCGTCGCGCCGGGCGATGTCCTCGTCACGAAGGTCGCAGGGCCCGCGCTCAGCGCCGTGCTCCCGCGCGTGGCGGGCCTGGTCGCAGAGCTCGGCGGCAGTACCTCGCACCTCGCATCGCTCGCCCGCGAGCGGGGCATCCCCATGGTGCTCGGCGTCCTCGATGCCACACAGCGCATCCCCGATGGCGCGCAGATCGCCGTCGACGGCGTCGCCGGAGTCGTACGCTGGATGCCAAGGAACCTAACGCAGCGCGGCGAATTTCCATGCGCCCCCGCGTCTTCATCACTCAGCCGATAGCGCGCAGCGCCACCGAGCGGCTGCGCAGCATCGCGGACGTGGAGTCGAATCCGGATGCGATGCGCACCTTGACCAAGGACGAGCTCTGCGCCGCCGTGCGCAAACACGATATCCTGTTCTGCCTGCTGCAGGACCGCGTCGATGGCGATGTCATCGCCGCCAACGCGGGCTTGCGCGCGGTGGCGTCGATGAAAATCACGCCGTCCGACATCGACGTCGCCGCGGCGACGGCGCGGCGCATCCCCGTGACCGTCATTCCACCCGTCGTGACGGAGGCGACCGCCGACCTGCATTTCGGGCTGCTGCTGGCCGTGGCCCGACGCGTTGTGGAAGGCGATCGTCTGCTGCGCAGCGGCGTGTTCCCCGGAGCGCAATCGATCCGCCTCGAGGGCGCGTTCGTCTGGGGCAAGACCATCGGGCTCATCGGGGGCGGCGGGCGCATCGGGCGCGCGGTCGCGAAGCGTGCCCGCGGCTTCTCGATGCGGGCGGTCTATTGGGGACCGCGACGGATCGCGGAGAGCGAAGAGCGTGAGCTCGATCTCGCCTACGTCCCTCTCGATCGACTCCTGGCCGAGTCCGATTTCGTGTCCGTTCATGCGCCGCTCAAGCCGGAAACGCACCATCTCGTTGGCGCGCGCGAGCTTGCGCTGATGAAACCGACCGCGTTCCTCGTCAACACGGCGCGAGGACCCATCGTCGACGAGCAGGCGCTCGCCCGTGCGCTCGCCGATCGGCGCATCGCCGGAGCGGCGCTCGATGTCTTCGAGCGCGAGCCGGAAGTCGAGCCGGCGCTCCTGACCATGCCCAATGTCGTCCTCACTCCCCATCTCGGGAGCGCAGTCGCCGAGCTGCGCGAAGCGATGGCGCACGTGGTCGTGGACAACATCGTCGCCGTGCTGGAGGGACGACAGCCGCCGAACTGCTGCAACCCGGAGATTTATTGCGCGCCGCCGTAGCCTGGGTTGAGCCGAAGGCGAAACCCGGGACGACCGAGAATCACGCTCTGTCATCCCGGAATTCGCTCCGCTCATCCCAGTCGACGCACATCATTTCGATGACACCGTGGAGGGAAGACTATGAAGACTCTTCGTCATCCGAGCTTCGCCGAGCTGCGCGGCCCGCGGAAAGGGCAAGACATGATTCGTCTCAGACGGGAATTCTTGAAGACGGCAGCGGTGACGGCGACCTTCGCCTCGCTTCCAGCGCAAGCGGCGGGGTCGGCCTCGCAATTCGGGCGGATCAGGAGCGACGGCATTGCAGCGCTCTTCGACGACCTGCCAGGCGATCTTGGATTCAAGATCTATGCCCCGTCGCCGAAGGGCAAACCTGGGTTCACCGTGCAGGTGAACGCAGACAAGGTGCTGTTCGCAGCCAGCGCGATCAAGACATTTGCCCTGTGCGAGGCGCTGCGGCAGGCGGACTCTCCCGACATCGACAACGCGCTCGAGGCGAAGGAATTGCCCCTCGATGCGAGTGTTTGGTCCTTGGGGAGTCCGATCTTCAATCCGCCCGACCTGAGCGGCATGGTTTCGGAGAGAACGGCGCTGGAGGCGATGATCCTGCGCAGTGACAATACCGCGACGGACATGATCTTCAACCTGGCGGGTGCGGACAACATTCGCAAATTGATTGCGTCGGCCGGACTTTTGCAGACGCGGGTGCCGGACAACACGCGGATCTTTTCCGGCTACCTGTTCGGGGCGGACAATTACAAGACGATCACCTGGGAAGAGCTGTTGAAGCTCGCCAGCGAGGGACGGATCGCGAATCCGTTTCTGAACGATGTGGAAACGCTTGCGTCCACGGCAGAGGATTTCGTCACGTACTATTCGCAAGCGTTGCAGGGTAATTTCTTCCAGCATGGCGAGACGTTGCAGGAGTTCCGCCGCATTCTTACGCTGTGCGACTTCATCTATCTCATCCCGGTTCCGCTCGGGGTGAGTGCCTATGCCAAGAGCGGGAATGCGGACACTTCCGGCTTTCATGCGAGGGCCTTTGCCGGGGGCATGTTCTTTGCCGATCGTTGGGTGTACTTCGCCTTCATCCTGAACTGGTATGCGCCGGAGAGGGACGACCCGCAGACGGTGAGCAAGTTCTTTGCAGCCGTGCACGAGGCGCTCAGGCGCGTGAGGGATGCGCTGTCTTGAGGCGACAGATGAGCCGCGGAGTTGCGCGGAGAGAAGTGGCCCCGGATATTCGGACGGCGATCAAGTGATGGCTCTGCTCCGGCGATGTCTCTGATGGTCGTCCCTAATTATCGACCTGGAGCCAGGTCGAACTGCGACCGTTGACGATCTGGCCGAGTGCGGCCAGGAGCAGAGATAAGTTTCTCACAGGAGCGGACGGTCGCTCGACCCGCGCGATTGCCCGTCGAATACGAGCGTTGGTGCGGCGCCATCCGCGCCGCCATTGGCCACTCGCAGAGGACGATGCCGCTCGGCTACGCGCCGGGCGGCCGGTAGGCGACCACCCGCGCACGGCCAAGGGCGTCCAGGGTCTCCTCGACTGTGAGCAACGGCGTCGTTTCGATTTTCGACAACGCGCCACCGCCGCCGATCGCGATCGCGACCGCGGCCATCGAAACGTTGTCAGGCGCTTCCCAGAGGTTGTAGCCGTCGTACGCGCCGAACGCGTACCAGAAGCCGTGCAGCTTCCCACCGACTGACTCAATGTACTTGCGTGCAGCCTCGCGGCGGTCTTCGGGATTCTTCATCAATCGAGCCCAGGTTTCCGGCGTATAGCTGAAGCGCGTCAAATAGAGGGCCATCGCCACAATCCTCCTTCCCATGTCCCGTGCCACTCGCAATTCGCGGGCGAACCAATTATAGCGTCCCCCTGCTCGGTTCTTGGCGGCAATTGGCTGAGCCGCCCAGTTCTCGTAGGACTTCCGAGTTTCTATCACGCACGGCCATTCAGTCGTTCACCTTGGTGAGGCGTAGTATTGTCGGCCTGTCATTCGCTAACGAGATCATTCAGTCATGGATCGGCGAACGTTCGGCCGTGTTGCGGGGAGCCTCCTCGTCGCGCCGCTCGCTGCACGCGCGCAACAAGTGGCGAAGGTCTATCGCATCGGGATTCTGGAGACGATACCCGCGGCACGGAACGCCGCCAATCTCGACGCCCTGCGCAAGGGGCTGCGGGATCTCGGCTACATTGAAGGGCGAAACCTGGTCATCGAATATCGGTCGGCGGACGGTCGCGCCGAGCGGTTCCCGGACCTCGCGTCCGAACTGGTTCGTCTCAAGGTCGACCTGATCGTGACCAGGGGAACCCCTGCTGCGAGGGCGGCCAAAAACGCGACCGGAACAATTCCAGTGGTTATGGCGACGATGGGCGACCCGCGTGCCATCGTGGCGAGCTTCGCGCGCCCGGGGGGCAATATTACGGGAGTGACCACCTTCAGCACCGAGTTGACAGCGAAACGGATTGAACTCCTCAAAGAGCTGGTTCCGAATCTCTCGCGAGTTGCGTTGCTTCACAACATGGGCAATCCGGCTGTCCCACCCGAGTGGGAAGAGACAAAGACGGCGGCGCGCTCCCTGGGTCTTCAGGCTGAGCTTCTCGACGTGCGGAGCCAGGGCGACTTAGGGCGCGCATTCGAGCTCGCAGTCCGACAGCATGTGGACGCGCTTGTCATCGGTGCAGACGGCCTTACCCAATTGCATCAACAAATGATCGTCGACTTGGTGGCCCGCAATAGGCTGCCTGCCGCGTATCCGGCCCGCGAGTTCGTCGAGGCCGGGGGATTGATAGCCTACGCGGTGAACTATCCCGATCTTTATTACCGATTCGCAAGCTTCGTCGACAAGATCTTCAAGGGCGCGAAGCCCGCCGAACTTCCCGTGGAACAGCCGACCAAGTTCGAGCTGGTGATCAATCTCAAGACAGCGAAGACACTCGGCCTCACGATCCCGCAATCGGTGTTGCTGCGTGCGGATGAGATCATTCGGTGATCGAACGTTCCCGTTTGTTCGCCGCTATCGCGCTGCCCGCCGCGATCGCCGATTACCTGAATTGTCGAACGCGGGAACGACATGCCTATGTCCGAAGAGAATGACGTGGAATTCGATCTGCTCGCACGCGTAGCGGAATGGGTTCAAGCAACGCCCGACGCGGTGGCTGTCGATGCCGGGAATTTCCAGATCAGCTATCGTGCGCTTGACCTGCGCGCCGCAGCGGTGGCGCACGCCCTGTGCGATGCCGGGTGCAAGACGGGCAGCCTGGCAGCGGTGTGGATGGAGGACCGCACCGCCCTCGTGAGCGTGATGCTGGGCGTGTTGCGCGCAGGCGCTGTTTTCGTCCCGCTGGAGACCGATGCCCCGGACGAGTGGATGCGGCAGCGGCTTCGCCGGCTGCGGCCGGGGTATCTCATTCACGATGGGGATGCGGAGGCAGCAGCCCGGCAGCATGTCGGCGCCGCCGCGGCCAGCTGCGTTTGCCTTGCTGTCCCGGGAGATGACGTCACCGCGCCGAGAAACCGCGCGATGGCGGCACGTGCTTCGGCAAGCGCTCCCGCGTACATTTACTTCACCTCCGGTACGACCGGCGAGCCCAAAGGGATCGTTGGATCGCTGGCAGCATTGGCCAGCCGGATCGCATGGGAGATCAAAACCTTTCGGGTCGAACCCGGGGCGCGGGTCAGTCAGCTCGTCACGCCGACCTTTGATCCCTGGTTTCGCGACGTCTTCGTACCTCTGTGTGCGGGTGGCACGATTTTCGTCCCGCCTGAGCGCCCGTTCCGGCTGGAAGCGGAAAGACTTCTCGAGTGGCTGCGCGATTCGCGCATTGAGCTCATGCACTGCGGGCCCACGCTGCTGAACGCGCTCGTGAGCACACCCCCACGCATTCGACGTTTGCCTGCGCTGCGAACCGTACTGTCCTCGGGCGAAACACTGCATGCGTCCCTCGTAAAGCGTTGGCGCCGTCGGTTCGGCAGGCAGGTGGAGCTCGTGAATCTCTACGGGGCCACCGAGGCGACCATGGTCCAGTTCTTTCATCGGGTCGAGGCGGCCGATGAGAAGCGCGCTTTCATCCCGGTCGGCCGCCCGTTGCCCGGCGTGGAGGTCCGCCTGGTAAGCGACGTCGGGACGCTCTGCGCCCCGGGCGAGGCCGGAGAGATCCAGATCGGTGGCGCTGCGCTGAGCCTGGGCTATTACGATGACGAGGCCGAAACCGCGAAGTCGTTCGTGCGCACCGGCAACGACGTCTATTACCGAACCGGCGACCGGGGCATCGAATTCGAGCCGGGTTGCCTCCGCCTGGTTGGGCGCATCGACGACCAGGTGAAGATCCGGGGTGTTCGCGTGGAACCGCGCGAAGTCGAGGACGCCCTGGTGGGATACCCTCTGATCGCCTCGTGCGCAGTGGTGGCACGGCCCGGCCGGGATGGCGAGCCGTCGTTGATCGCCTATGTCGTTCCCGAAACCGACTATCCGCCGGCCATTCCGGAGATGCGCGCCTTCCTGCGGGAGAGGTTTCCGCTCGAGTATCTGCCGGCGGCCTTCGTCATGCTGACGGCGCTGCCGCTGTCCGCGAACGGAAAAATCGCCACGGCCCGCCTGCCCGATCCCGGTGACGTTCCTGCCCCGCCTATGAATGTTTCGGCGCCGCCCCGCAACGCCCTCGAGTCGGCACTCGCCAGCCATTGGGCCGCAATCCTCGGCCTGCCCGTCGTCGGTGTGCACGACGATTTCCTGGATTTCGGCGGACATTCCCTGAGCGCGATGCGCCTCGTTTCTGCGTTGAGCGCCGCTGGCATCGGCGAGCTGTCAATGATCGAAATCTTCGAGCACCGCACAATCGCGGCACAGGCCGCCTTGCTGCAGGCGCGCGCGGCAGAAGGGCAGCGGAAGTCGGACGAAACGGAGGTCATCCCGTCCGGTGTGGATATCCGCCCACAGCCCGCCGAAACCGGCTTCGATTGCCCGCACCTGGCCTCACCGCTTTTCGGCCGACGCCCGTGCAATCTGGTGATGGTTCTCGGCGCGGACGATGATCGCGACAGCTTTGAGCGCGTCGCGCGTTTCGTCGGCGAATTCGATCCGGCTATCCGGACCTTCGTCGTGGATGACACAGCGGGCTGGGAAGCGGGTCTGCCGCCGCTTCCGACGCTGGTCTTCTCGCCCGCCGTGCTGCGGCATCGTCCCGCGACGCCAGTGCGTGTCTGCTGCGGCTATCCGCTGGCGAAGAGCGAGGAGTACCGGATCCTCGAGCAGGCCGGCATCCCGGTGCCGCACTGGATCACGCTCGAGGAGGGGAAGGCGCCCGATCTGTCGGGCTTTGGAAACTATGTCGTGCGCAAGCCGGACTATGGGGCAAAAGGCGCGGAGATCCGCATCGTCCGTCGCGACCGCGTGCGCTGGAAACCCGTGGTGACCGCAGCCGCGGGTCCCAGTCCGCGGCTCATCGTGCAGGAATTCGTGTACACGGGATCATGGCCGGTGAGTTACCGGGTCAACACCCTGTTCGGCCGGGTCATGTATTGCCTGGTCATCACGGGCAACAAAGCGCGCCCGACGTTGACAGGGCCTGACGACTTCGACGCGCGTGGCATCGGCGGTCAGTCGGTGTCGATCGTTTCGAATGCGCGCGACTCGTCCGCGGAGTTCTGCATGGACGCGAAAATCATCTCCTTCGGCGAACGCGCCGGGCGGGCATTTCCTGACTTGCCGATGCTGGGCATAGACATTCTCAAGGACGCAGTGACCGGCAAACTCATGGTGACCGAAGTGAACGCCCTGGGCCACAACTGGAATTTCACCCCGGAGTTCTTTGCGACCATCCGGGTCGACGTCGCGCGGCAGTTCGACGGTCTGCGCAAGGCCGCATACGTTCTGGCTGAGGAGACCCAGCGACGGGCCGGCCTGCCCGCCACGGCTGCCGGCATCGGCGACGCGACGCCGCCGCCGATCCCGACACTGAATCGCGGCTAGGCGATTGGTACTTCGCTATGGTTTAGCGCCGCGGCGACCTCCTGGACGTTGCCCGGCCGAATCCAGGTCACGACGATCAAGAACGCCGGCGTATCGTCGCCCACCTCTCCAGCACGGCGCAAACGGAGGCGGTGTCCGCTTCCGCGAAACCGTGCGCCATGGCCGCGTTGTAAACGGCAGTCGTCGCGGCGAACAACGGTGTCGGGCAGTCGAGCTCGCGCGCGAACTCGGTGATGATCCGCATGTCCTTCTGCCACACGCCGACCTTCATGGTCGCGTCGCCGTAGTCGTTGCGAGCCATCATCGGTCCGCGAACTTGCAGCATGCGCGACGACCCGGCACCGTCGCCCAGTACCTTGACCATCGTGGCCGGGTCGAGCCCGGCTTTCATCCCGAGCACTAGGGCTTCGGCCGCAGATACGTTGTGGATCGCGACGAGCAGGTTCGCGAGGAACTTCATCTTGGAGCCGGTACCGAATGGCCCGAGGAAGAAATGCATGCGCGCGAATCCCTCGAAGATCGGAACGCAACGGCGATAAGCGCCGCGCTTGCCGCTCGCGTAGACGGCGAGATCCTTGACCCTCGCTTGTGCTCCGGTGCCGGAGAGCGGGCAATCGAGCAGCGTGATGCCCTTGACCGCGAGCAGCTTGCGCGCATGCTCCTTGGTCGCGATCGGCAGCGTGCTGGTTTCGATGACGATCTGCCCTGGATGCCGCGCTCCCGCGAGCTCGGCGGCGACCTCGAGCAGCGCTGCCGATGACGGAAGCGACGTAATCACGATCGGCGTTTGTTTGGCCGCATGGCGCACGCTGCGCGCGGGCCGGCCACCTGCCCGGGAAAGCTCGCTCCGCCGTCGCGCAAGCACGTCGTAGCCTCGCACCGAAAATCCGGCGCCGACGAGATTTGCCGAAATCGCCGATCCCATGATGCCGAGACCGATGACACCAACCCGGTCGGGTTTGGCCATTTATCCCTCCTCTGCGCGTTTCAACGGCTTACGCAAGCGACATGTTGTCACATTCCCTTTACTCGACTTGCTCAAACACTGCCGTTGGCCGTCACCTCTCCCGACGCCAGGTGGAGCGCAATTCCCGCGGCGGGTTGGCCCGTAGGATTTTCTTCGCGCGCTGGATCACGGTTGCCTACCCATGAAGCGTTAAGCGCCTTGCGCCTGGGCAACCCTGCCACACCTCAGTTGTACCGGACTTCGGCAGGGAACTTGCTTCCAGCTGTTTGTACCGGGTCAACTTTGCAGTGCAAGGAGGCGCAATGGCGAACGAATTGTCTTGCTACAAACAGGCGGCTCGCCAAGCGGACGAACGTGGAGCGGTCCCGGCGTTATGGGCGAAAGCGTTCGCTGATACCGTCGGCGAGCCCACCCCGACTAGGACGAGATACAGAAAGTTTCGCAAGCCAACGCTCGATGGAAGGGGTTCGCAGCGTCGCAAAATTTCGGCGAAAGCCTCGCAAGAAGATTTGGCATCGGCTCCTGTTCAAGACGGCAATCCACCAGCCTTGATGTCCGGGGACGACTTCTATCGCGCCGCCTGCTTGGAGGCACATGCGCGCCTGTTAAACCTGCCTTAACGAAGTTTTGAAGCGGGTCACCCCCATGCACCACGGACCGCGCGCCAGCACCGCTGGCAACGCGCTACCGGCGTTGATTGGCCTCGGCTTCGTCCTGGACTTTGGCACACCCCTTGCGGGTAGCCGCGTTAGGTGGCGGTTTACTACCGTGTCAGTTACCCCCACTGACGCCGCTCGTCATATAACGACGACGACGGCGCTCACCGACCGCAACGGCCGAAACGCAAGGAGAATGCAATGGGCATCAACGAAATCGACCACACGATCTATCCGTACACGGTAGGCCGTGAAGATTGCAAAGTTTTACCGCGATCGTTCAAGACGCTAGCCGAAGCCGAAGCATATCTCGCCGGGCAGGACAAGGGCGCGCTGGAGCGCGGCGAGTTCTATCTCGACGGCCCGGAGCAGGACAATGCAGCGTTCGAGAGTACCGTTGGCGGTGTTTGAGCGGCTCCAGCATTGGCATGACGTTTGCTGCCTCTCTCCTGCGGCCCTCCAGCGTCCACCGATGTGCATTGCCTTTGCAACTAGCGTCAGAAACTAACGCATTGCGACAGCCGCGCGCCTTCATACTTTTGCGGGACACTCATCGTGAATCCTAAAACTATCGTAGCCGCGCCCGCGGCCGCCGCGCTTACCGAAGTCGACTCCGAATGCACGACGATACCAATTGAACCCCAAGTAACGCGCGGCGCATGGACGCGCGAGATCGAGGAATTGTGTCGCGCGCTTGACGCTCAGCAGAGGGCGCACTTCCCAAGTACTGACGCCGAGAAAAAGTAACGCAGCCTTCAGCCAACATTCACTCGTCAGCGGCCGACGAGCTGCTGCCGATCAGCCGAGTACCGATCGCCTTGCACGGTAATCTGTGAGACGGCGCTGTCGATGTGGTGAAGATCGTCGCGGCTCAGCGCGGCTGCTGCCGCACCGATGTTCTCCTCGAGGCGATGCAGCTTCGTAGTGCCGGGGATCGGAACGATCCAGGGTTTCTGTGCGAGCAGCCACGCGAGCGCGATCGTATCGGTCCATGTGTGCTCCCGGTGTCGGAAGTGTCGTGCTGCCTGCGCTCGCCACGGGTTAGCGCCCGGATCATTGCATCAAACAACGCGACCACGGTGCAGTCATTCCTCCCGGCATCCTGATCGAAGCTCACGCGTAACGTCATCCATCGTCAACATTTCTAGCAACCTTCGAGCCATCGGCATTTTTTTGTTATGTTCCGACGAGTTACTAATTTTCGCTCGGCAACCTCGATGCGCATATGTAAGAAATGTCGGCAGTGGCCAATTTGTAGCGCTCACTCGGCCGGCCAAAGAAAACCCCCGCCGAAGCGGAGCTGCGAACAATGCGGGGCAACGTCATGCCTTACGGGCTTGACGTCCCGCTCAAAGGATTCGAGCCGGGCGCGTAGCTCTTCGAGTACACGCGCAAGCGTCGCCCGATAGCGTCACGGCCTGATCGGCCATTTCCTGTTGACTGATGTCGAGGAGTTCGCGCGCGTGTTTTCAGCAACGCGGCAATACTGTTGGCATCGGCGACGGCTCCAGCAGAAGGGCCCGATTTGCTCGCAGCGCTAACGGCCGGTGCCCTGATCGGGGCTCAAGCCCGGTGGTGCGCCCCCTGCGGAGACCGGGTCCTTCGGGTGGCCCTTGTCTCGAGACGTACTTCCAGTGCATGCTTCCTGAGCGTGAACGTGGCACAACTGACACCTGGGAGGGACGGCTGGGATGCTTCCGAAAACCGAATCTGCCTGTTTCGTGATCGCTGACATCTCCGGGTACACCAGCTTTCTCGCCGGCGTCGAGCTCGACCACGCACATGACATCATCGCCGACGTGATGGACACCGTGGTGAGGTGCCTGCGCCCGCCGTTTCGGCTCGCCAAGTTCGAGGGTGACGCGGCTTTTTTCTACGCGGTCAACGACAAGGTTGACGGATCGCTCCTCCAGGACGCCATCGAGTCGGCCTACTTCGCCTTCCGTAAGCGGCTGCGCAACATCAGTCAGGCAACATCCTGCAAATGCAGCGCCTGCAGGAATATGCAGGACCTCGACCTGAAATTCGTCAGCCACTATGGCGAGTTCATCAAGCACAGGATGGCTGGCCGCGAGGAGCTCGCCGGTCGCGATGTCATCGTCATTCATCGTCTTCTGAAGAACGCAGTGAACGAGCGCCTCGGTGGCCACGCCTACGCGCTGTATTCCGACGCCTGCATCCAGGCAATGAACATCGATCCATTCGCGCAGGGTCTCGTCGAGCACCGAGAGTCGATCGACATCATCGGCGACGTGAAGTGCTGGGTGCGCGATCTCGAAGAAGCATGGGAGAAGGAGAGCGACCGCCAGCGAAACGAAGTGACCCGCGACAAGGCAGCAGTGGTGATCGAGTTCGACATCGCCGCCCCGCGCCCGACCGTGTGGGAATACTTCATCCTGCCCGGCCAACGGCCGAAATGGCGGGGCGCCGACGAAGTACGCGAAATGACGAAAAGCGGCCGCCGCGGGGTCGGCACCATCAACCACTGCATGCATGGCGCCCACGCCATCATCGAGGAAGTGATCGACTGGCGTCCGTTCGACTATCTGACACTGACCACGCTGCTGCCAATGCCCGACGCTCCCAAGGTGCTGATGACCTACGCGTTCTCGGAAAGCGCCGGTGGCGGCACGCACATCGAGATTCGCGTGGCCAAGCCCAAGCCGAAAGACCAAGCATTCCTCGAGCAGGTCGGGCCGGAATTCCAAAAGAACATCACCAACGAAGTCGCGACCCTTCGGCTGATGCTCGAGGGACAGCAGGGGGCCGCGGCGGGTGTCGAAGAACCAGCTCTACCAGTATCGGCGGAGCGCTTCCTGACCCAGCCCGTCCACGCCCGCTGACCTGCCGATGTGGCGC
>DASXQW010000041.1:0-4231 GCA_036506975.1 Casimicrobiaceae bacterium
TCCGAGACGAGCGCGGATGGCTTCGGGCGACAGCGCTTCGGAGAACTCGAAAGAAGTCAGGAAAGGCCGACACGGCCTGACGACGGGGCGAGCGATCCGGCCACCCACGCCCCGATCTGCACGCGCGAGTGGAAGCCGAGCTTGTTGCGGATGTGCTCAACATGGCCCTCGGCCGTCCGCACGGTGATGGTGAGGCGGTCAGCGATCTCGGCGTTGGTCATTCCTTGGGCCACGAGTTCCGCGACCTCGCGCTCGCGGCGGCTGAGCACGGAGGTGTGCCCGCCGACGGCCGGGTCACGAACCTGCGCGGCTTGGGGCTCGACAGGAAACGGTAGTTTCCGGCTTGCAGCCCAGCGGCGAAGCTGCGCTAAATACCACGTTGCCTTCGCTCGCTGCCAATACGGGACGGCTGCGGCCAACTCCTCTGCAGCAGCCGCGCGATCGCCGGTAGCGCCACGGCGCACGAACAGGTCGGCTCGCTCAAGCCGCGTGATCGTGAGCGCGAAAGGCAGCTCGCCTTCCGCGAGAAGGGGCTCGGCCTGCGCGAACAAGGTCAGCGCACTATCGAGCTGCCCCTCGCGAACCTGCCGGCGCGCCCGCGCAAAGAGGCGCGCGGCGCTCAACGCGTGCGGCTCGCGACCGCGCTCGTCGCGGGACATGAGCGCGGTCCAGCGCTCCACGGCGGGAACATCTCCCAGGCGCTCTGCGGCGAGCAACGCGAAGATGGCTACTGGTCCGAGATGCGATTCGGGTGCCCAAGGCCGAACATGGCCCGCCCCTTCCGACTGCTTGGCAATATTGACGAGGACTTCAGCCTGCTCCAGCGTGGCGCGTGCGTCTCCGGCAAGCCAGAAGAGCGCCGCCGTGCCGGCGGCCATCGATGCCCACTTCGGAATCTTGAGGATGCGGCGGCGCGCATCCATCGCACGCTCGAGGAATCGTTCTGGACCTTTGCGAGCGGCACTGGCAAAGGCCGACGTAACCGCAGGACGCGCTGCCCAAATCGTGTCCTGCAGGTCCGCCATGAGAGGGAACATGCGATCCCACTCTCCATCGACGAATGCGAGTTCGATCTCGCTCGAAACCGTGGTGTCATTTCGATAGCCGCGCTCACGACAAAGGAGCAGGCGTTCCTCGATGGCGGCGCGGCGCTCGATCCGCGGCGCACCCAAATAACGGAGTAGGAAGCCCAGAAAATAGAGGACATACTCGATTTCTCCCACCACGTTCCGCTCGCGCGCGATCGCAAGCGCCTCGCGGACTCGTCGGAGGCCCTCGTCTTGGCGCCCTTGGTAAACCATCGTCGCGCCAACAAGTGTCATCGCCTCCACGAGAGGCACAGCTGCTCCGCTTTCCCGAGCCAGCCGGATCGCCTCGTTAGCGTTCTCGTGGACCTTCGCGTGATCCCAGTCCTGAAACGCTAGGAATGTCGCTGTTCGATACGCCTCGGCGAGCTCCGGACCTCCTCCGAGCGGAGCGCCCGCACGGACAGCTTCATCGGCGAAGCGCACTGCGCTCCGGAAATCCCCGAGCCCGAAATGACAGTTCGCGATGCAACCGAGGGCGGCGGTTGCGCCGGCGCCATCGCCGAGCGCACCGTACAGACCACGTGCCGCGTCCGCTGCCTCGAGAGCGCGACGGTATTCGTGGCCGAATCTCGCCGCTTCTGACAACTGCAGGTTGAGTCTTGCGAGCGTTCGCGGGTCCTGGGGCGCGAGGGCGCACGCGCGCTCCAAGTGACGAACCGCTGCGGCGAACGCGAAGACCCGGCTCGCCTCGATCGCCGCGAGCTCGTGATAGCGGAGCGCGCGTTCGGCATCGCCGGCCTCGTCGAAGTGATACGCGAGCGCATCAGCCACCGTCGCCGGAGCGCCAGCAGCGCGGCGCTCGAGCAGGGCGCCGACCGCGCGGTGCAGGGTTCGCTGCTCGCGCTGCAGCAGCCCGGCAAGAACGGCCTCGCGGGTCAGCGCATGACGAAAGGCGAACTGGTCTCCACGCAGGTCGCCCTCCTCGACGATGAGCTGCCCCTCGAGCGCCGCCGCTAGCGCGTCTAGCACCGCGCGCTCCGGAAGCTCGCTGACCTGTTGGAGAATCTCAAAGTCGAAGCGCCGGCCGATGACCGCAGCCAGCCGGAGTACACGCTGCGACTCGGCCGCAAGCGCGTGCACGCGCTGCTCGACCGCGTCTTGCACCGAGTCAGGTATCGAGATATCCCGCACGTCCTTATCGCGTTGCCACTCCCCATCCCGATACACGAGGTCGCCGCGCTCCGCGAGGGTCTTCAGCACCTCTTCAATGAAGAACGGGTTCCCTTCGCAGACCTCATCAAGCGCGCGACGGAATTCGCTTGTCGGCGGGTGTGACAGGGCGAGTGCGGCTTGGACCATCTGGCTGGTATCGGCCGCACCTAATGGCCGAAGCGCGACAACGGTCCTCACTGGTGAGCGGTCGAGCTCGGCCAAAACCAGCCGCAGCGGGTGCAGGCGGGGCAGTTCGTCGCCGCGGTGCGTGAGGATGATCAGAACGCGATCGCTTCGGAGCCGGCGGGCGAGGTACGGAAGTAATTCCAGCGTGGCTGGATCGGCGAAATGGACATCCTCGACCGCCAGTACGAGCGGGTTCGAGCGGGCCAGGTCAGCGAAAAACATCGCGAAGGATTCGTGACTCTGAAACCGCTCGGTGGGTGTCGAGGCCAGCTGGATGCGCCCGCTCGGTCGTTCCGGCGCGAAGCGGACAAGTTCGCGCGCATGGCTCTGAAGTGACCGCTCGACAACATCCGTGGGGAACGTCGCGAACGCGGAGCGCAGAATCTCGACGAACGGGCCAAAGGGACGCGCTGCCCCGGCCTCGCTGCACTCTCCGACCAGCACACCCACGCGAGCCGACCGCGCGCGGGCGACGAATGCGCGCAGCAGGGCGGTCTTCCCGATGCCGGCGTCTCCGGCTACCAGGAGAACTCGGCCGGTACCGCCAGCCGTGCCGGCGAGCGCCGCGTCAAGCGCCGCCAGCTCCAAGTCTCGCCCCACCAGCTCCGGCGCGAGCAGCCGGCGCTCGTCGCGCTCGGATGCGATCGCTCGGCGAACTCGGTCGGTGCTGCTCACCGTCATCGCATTCTCGCAGCAGCCGTAAAGCGGCCCAACGCTGCCGTGCGGACTCGGAACCCGCGGACCATCGCTGACATGCGTACTCCGCCGCACGATTTAGGTAGCCAGGACACGCAATTTCCTCGTTTTTGCGCGGCCGGATGGGTTCTAACTTCGCGGCATCTAGCCGTGGAGGAATGGAAATGCTCGCAAACATATTTCGAACCAGGGGAACTCACGCTAGCGCGGCATCCTTCGTTTGCGGTGTAGCGATCGTGCTTTCAGCCTGCGGTGGGACCGCCGCCCAGCAATCGGCTGCCGGCGCAGGATCGTCCTCGCTCGACTACGACACGGCGCAGCACATGGGCCGGCTCTCGCAGGTAGCTGAAGTCAAGCTCTTGTCTGCCGGAGGTTTGAAGCCGGGTGTCGACGGACTCGTGGCGGAGTTCGAAAAATCTTCGGGAAGCAAGTTGACAGTCGGGTACGGGACAGCGGGCGCTGTCGTGGACCGTTTTCAAAAGGGCGAAGCCGCCGATGTGGTGATCGCGTCCGGGGCGCAAATCGACGAGCTTCAGAAGCAAGGCAAGGTGGTCCAGGGGAGTCGAGTCAACATCGCGAAAGTCGGCATCGGCATATTTGTGCGCAGGGGCGGTGCTAAGCCAGACCTCACTTCGGTCGAGGACTTCACCCGCTTGCTGTCGGCCGCGAAAACCATTGTCTATGTCGATCCGGCCAAAGGAGCTGCCAGCGGCATTTACATGGCGAGCCTGCTCGACCGACTGGGGATCGCCGCGGCGATGCAGCCAAAGACCAAACTGTTTCCGTCTCCCGATGCGCCAATGTATGAGAGCGTTGCCAGCGGCGAAGCCGACCTCGGATTTAGCCTGGTCACCGAAATCTTGGCTCAACCGGGCGTCGAGCTTGCCGGTCCGCTGCCATCAACGATTCAGAACTACACCCAGTTTGCGGCTGGCATCAGCGCCGGTAGCACTCAGCCGGATGCCGGGAAGGCCTTGGTCACTTTCCTCTCGTCGCCCGCCGCGCAGGCGGTCCTAAGGACAAAAGGGTTCGAATAATGCGCGGCGGACTTGTGCGCTAAAGCAAGACTTCTGCGGCGGCGCCTGCACGTTGGCGATGTGTTGCCCCCA
>DASXQW010000042.1:0-7774 GCA_036506975.1 Casimicrobiaceae bacterium
GCGACCTGCCCCTTAGGAGGGGGCTGCTCTATCCACTGAGCTACCGGGGCGTGCCTGTGGAATTCTACCGCATCGACCGCGTCGGTCCGGTTGAGCCGGTCTGCATGAGGCGCCATCTATAATGCCTCGCCACCCCGCTGCACAGGCACCATGAGCTCTCCTTCTGACGCCGCGCCGCGGCGATCTATTTTCCGGACCGTCGCGCGGTTCTCGCGCTTCCTCGGGCCGTATCGGGGGCGCTTTGTCGTGGCGGGCATTGCGCTGCTGATCGCGGCCGGTTGCGCGCTCGCGATGGGGCAGGGGCTCAAGCTCGTCATCGATCGCGGCTTCGGCGCCAACGATCCGCACGCACTCGACCAGGCGCTCTTCGCGCTGCTCGGGGTCATCGCTGTGATGGCCGTCGCGACGTACGTGCGCTTCTACAACGTGTCGTGGATCGGCGAGCGGGTCACCGCGGACCTGCGCCGGCATGTGTTCGATCACCTGCTGACGCTCTCGCCGGGCTTTTACGAAATCACCCGGACGGGCGAGGTGATCTCCCGGCTCACCAACGACGCGACGATGCTGGAGACCGCGATCGGCTCGAGTCTCTCGCTCGCCTTGCGCAATATCGTCCTCGGCGTGGGCGCACTGATCCTGCTGATGTTGACCAGCATCAAGCTCACGCTGCTGGTGCTCGCCGGATTGCCGGTCGTGCTGCTGCCGATCATTCTGTTCGGACGCCGCGTGCGCAGGCTTTCGCGCGCGAGCCAGGACCGCGTCGCCGATACCGGCGCTTACGTCGACGAGGCGATCCACGAGATCCGCACGGTGCAGGCGTATGCGCACGAGCCCGAAGATCGCGGCGCCTATGCCGAACGGGTCGAGGCGGCTTTCGCGGCGGGTGTGCGGCGAATCCGCCAGCGGGCGCTGCTGATTGCAGCGGTGATCTTTTTGGTCTTCGTCGCGGTCGGCATCATTCTCTGGATCGGCGGCCACGATGTCCTCGCCGGCCGGTTGTCCGCGGGTCAGCTCTCCGCGTTCGTCTTCTACGCCGTCATCGTCGCCACGTCGATCGGCGCGGTGAGCGAGGTTGCGGGCGAGCTGCAGCGTGCGGCCGGGGCGACGGAGCGACTGCTGGAGATTCTCGACACGCCGCCGGAGATTGCCGCACCGGCGGCGCCGATGGCTCTGCCGGAGCCGCCGCGAGGCACGGTCGCGCTCGACGCGGTGACCTTCGCGTATCCGTCACGCCCCGCCGATCCGGCGTTGCGGGCGATGTCGCTTCGCGTCGAGACCGGCGAACGCGTTGCGCTCGTGGGCCCGTCGGGCGCCGGCAAGACCACGGTGTTTCAACTGCTGCTCCGCTTCTACGACCCGCAGTCGGGTCGCGTGCTCATCGACGGCATTGACGTCAAGCGGGCGGATCCGCGCGCGGTGCGCGGCCGCATTGCGGTCGTGCCGCAGGAACCGGTCATCTTCGCGGCGAGCGTCTGGGACAACGTTCGCTATGGCCGACCGGACGCGGCCGAAGATGAAGTTCGCGAAGCCTGCGAAGCGGCGTACGCGACCGAATTCCTGGAGCGACTACCGCAAGGGTTCGACACCGAGCTGGGCGAGCGCGGCGTCAAGCTCTCCGGCGGGCAGCGCCAGCGCCTGGCCATTGCGCGCGCCGTGCTGTCGCGCCGGCCGATCCTGCTGCTCGACGAAGCGACCAGCGCGCTCGATGCCGAAAGCGAGCGCATGGTGCAGATGGCGCTCGACCGGCTGATGGCCGGGCGCACGACGCTCATCATCGCGCACCGGCTGGCAACGGTGATCGGCGCCGATCGCATCATCGTGCTCGACGGCGGCGTAGCCATCGCCGAAGGCACTCATGCATCATTGGTGCGCGACGATCCGCTGTACCGGCGGTTGGCGGCGTTGCAGTTTGGCTTGGAGCCAGCGGAAGCAATTTGACGCTTCGCCATATTGCCCGATCAGTTCGGCGTCACGCATGGAACAACGTGCCGGCTGTGGCGGCGGTAAATGCGGAAATCGGCGTCGGTGGTGAGGATAATGAGATCGGAGAGCGTTTCAGTCATGCGTACAAGGCAGGCGTCGGCGAGGCTTGTGGGACCCGGGCGCCGCCCGCCCTAATTTCGGCATTGGGCTGGGCTGATTCTTGCAAGATAACCTTGGCCCGCGCATGATCGAATTCGGAGGAGGGAAAGCAGGCCGGGTCCGGCATTTCCGGGACGGACCAGCGCTTTCCCTTCGTGGCGCTCGTGCACGCTCTTACGAAGGAGACCCGATGAAATCGACGCAGCTTCGCAATCTTCGTCGCCGCACCCTGCTCAAGGCCGCTGCGGGTCTTGGTGGGATGGGTCTGGGCGCTTGTGTGCTATCGCTCGACGCACTGGCGCAGGGAACGCCGAAAACAACCATCAACCTGCAACTGGGGTGGCTTCCGGGCAACAATCAGATCGGTGAGGTCGTGGCCAAGCAGCTCGGCTACTACGCGCAGGAGGGATTGGACGTGCAGATCCAGCCCGGAGGACCCAACATCGATGGTGTGGCGATCGTGGCATCCGGCCGGTTCGAAGCCGGTCAGCTCGCATCCAGCCCGTCCCTGATGCTCGCCGTGTCACAGGACATCCCTGTCAAGTGCTTCGCTTCGGGCCTGCAGCAACACCCGTATACATTCTTTTCGTTAAAGAAGAAGCCGGTGAACACGCCCAAGGACATGGCCGGCAAGAAGATCGGCATCCAGCCGACCGGCGTCGTGCTGCTGCGCGCGCTGCTCGCCAAGAACAACATTCCCGAGAACGCAGTCGAGATCATTCCGATCGGCGCCGACATGTCCCCGCTCCTCACGGGGCAGGTCGATGTCGTCACCGGTTGGCAGACCAACGTCACCGCCTTGAAGCCATTGGGTCCGGACCGCGTCGATCTCCGGCTCTGGGATGCCGGCGTCCGGCTCTACGCGCTCCCGTATTACGCCACCGTCAAGACCATCCAGACGCGTTCGGACGTGCTGGAGAAATTCCTGCGCGCGACCGCGCGCGGCTATGCCTACGCCAACGCGAATCGCGACTCCGCCGCCGATCTTCTGGTGAAGGAATATCCCAACCTCGAGCGTAACGACGAGAAGGTCGGCATCGATGCGATGATGAAATACGCCTTCAACGACCTCACTCGCGCAAACGGCTGGGGCACGATGGACCCCGCGGTTTGGCAGGATCAGATATCGCTCTACTCGCAGCTCGGGCAGTTTTCGAAGCGCACGCCCAAGCTCGAGGAGGTGATGACGCTGGACATCCTGAAAGCGACCCGCGACGCGCGGCTCAAGGCCTGAAGCGCAATGGGGATTGCGGCCGCCGCCCAGGCAAAGGGGAGTCTCGCAACGCCGGCGGACTCGCGCAACCCGGCGGTTGAAGGCACGGCGATCACTTGCCGCAACGTCAGCGTTCGTTTTTTCACGGACCAGCGCAGCGTAACCGCGCTGTCGGAGATCAATCTCGACGTCGACCGTGGCGAGTTGCTGACCTTGCTGGGACCGTCCGGTTGCGGGAAGTCCACGCTCTTGCGTGCGATTGCGGACCTGGTCACGCCGAGCATGGGCGAGATCCGCGTCCATGGAAGCGCGGCCGCCGCCGCGCGCCGCCGGCGCGATATCGGCTTTGTCTTCCAGGATCCCGCGTTGCTGCCGTGGCGGACCGCGCTGCAGAACGTCGAGCTGCCACTGGAAGTCGCCGATGGCGCAAAGCACAAGGGTAAGGCGACGCCGCGGGAATTGCTCGAGCTCGTCGGTCTCAAGGGCTGGGAGAGCTCGTTTCCGCACGAATTGTCAGGGGGTATGCGCCAACGCGTGTCGATCGCGCGGGCGCTGGTCAGCGATCCGAAGATCCTGCTCATGGACGAGCCGTTCGGCGCGCTCGACGAAATCACCCGCGATCGCTTGAACGAGGAACTGCGTCGCGTGTGGCGCGACACGGGTACGACAATCCTGTTCGTTACGCACAGCATCTACGAGGCCGCGTATCTGGGTCAACGCGTGCTCATGCTTTCGGCCAATCCGGGACGCGTGCGGGAAATTGTTCCCGTAAGGCTGCCCGAGACGCGCACGCTCGACATTCGCGAGACGCCTGATTTCGTCGCTCTGGCGGCGTATCTGCGCCGCGTTCTGGAGAATTGCTGATGAATATGCCCGATGCGATGGCGGCGAGCCCGCAGGCCGGAATGGAGGATCCCGCAGCGCGGGCATACTTCTCTGCAAAGCAGCGCGAGCAATGGCGCCGGCGGACGCTGCCGGTGCTGGGCCTGTTCGGACTGGTTTTCCTGTGGTGGGCGGTCGTTGCGGGGCTCGACGTCAAGCCGTTCATCGCGCCGTCGCCGCAACTGGTCGTGGCGACGATGGTCAACAAGTGGCCGGTTCTGTGGCAAAACCTGATTCCGACGGCGATCGAGGCCGTCGGCGGATTCATGTTGGGCAACTTCGCTGCGATCTTGCTGGCGACGGTGTTTGTCCACAACAAGGCAATACAGGAGGCGTTCTTCCCGATCGCGGTGATGATCAACACGATTCCAGTCGTCGCCAAGGCGCCGATTCTCGTACTGCTGATGGGCAACGGCATGGAGCCCAAGATCACGATCGCGGCGTTGATCTGCTTCTTCCCGACACTCGTCAACATGGTCCGCGGGCTGGAGGCGGTCAATCCGCAATCGATGGAGCTGATGCGCGTATTGTCGGCGAGCAAGAGTGAAGTCTATTTCAAGCTGCGTGTGTACAACTCGCTACCCTACCTGTTCTCGGCGCTGAGGATCGCCACATCGACGTCGGTGATCGGCGCAGTCGTCGGCGAATGGATCGGCTCGACCCGCGGCATCGGCGCGCTGATCATCCAGGCGACCTATAGTTTCGATTCGGCGTTGCTATACTCTGCCGTCATCATGAGCTCGTTCCTCGCCGGCGGGTTTTTTCTGCTGATCACCCTGATCGAGCGAATCGTCGTGAAGTGGCAGCCGGCAAGCGCGCCTTGAAGGAATCCTGAACAATGAATCGACTTGGTGATCGGATCGTCGAGCCGGCGGGTGAAGCCCGTGTCGCGGCACAGGCCGACGTGGTCGTGGTCGGAGGCGGTCCCGCGGGAATGTCGGCCGCGCTGGCGGCCGCGCGCAACGGCGCGAAAGTGGCGCTGCTCGAGCGCTACAACCACCTTGGCGGCCTCGCGTCGGGCGGAATGGTTCTGGTGCTTGACGACATGTGGGACAGCCATCACGAGGAGATATCGGTGCGCGGCACGTGCATGACGATGATCGAGCGCCTGGCGAAGTTGAAGCTGGCCACGTTTCCGCGTCAGCACGAATGGGGCGAACTGCCCGAAAGTTATCGCCGCTGGGCGCGCTGGGGGACGTTTGATTTCCACAGCCACAAGACACCGTACCCGATTTGCTTCGCGGCGGCGTTCGACCCTGACGGCTGGAAACGCGTTTCACTCGAATGGGTGGAGGAGCTCGGGATCCAATTGCGGCTGCATTCCTGGTTCGCGCGCGCGCTGATGGAAGATGGCCGGATGAAGGGTGTCATCTGTGAGACCAAGGCTGGGCGCGAGGCGATTCTGGGCGACATCGTCATCGATGCAACGGGCGATCTCGACGTTGCGGCGTCGGCCGGTGCGCCGCACGTGAAGGGCAGTTACATCATGACGACGGTGTTTCGCCTGGGAGGTGTCGACACCGATGCGGCGGATCGCTTCGAATTCGCGGAACCGGCCGCATTCGTCGAGCTGGACAAACAGGCGAAGAAGGCGATCGGCAACTCGTGGGCGCACTGGTGGTTGAAAACACCGCTGCCCGGTGTGGTGTGGTGCAACTGTCCTCACATGCCGGGATTGGACGGGCTCAAGGTCGAAGACTTGACACACGCCGAGATACAGGGCCGCAAGCACATCGCGAAGCTGCTCGACTACATCCGCGGCCATATGCCGGGCTTCGAGCATTGCTATCTGGTCGACGTCGCGCCGCAGACCGGCATCCGGCAGACGCGCCTGCTCGAGGGCGAGTACGTGCTCAACAAGGAAGATCTCGCGCAACGCACGCGTTTCGCGGACGCGGTCGCACGGGGTCGCGACTACACCGTGCCGTATCGCACGATGCTGCCGAAGCATGTCGAGAACCTGCTCGTCGCCGGGCGCCACTACTCGGCCACGCCGTCCGCGCAAAAGATCTCGCGAGAGATCCCGCCGTGCATGGCGATGGGCGAGGCCGCGGGCGTCGCGGCGGCAATGGCGCTTGACAGCGGCGTCAGCGTTCGCGACGTCGACGTGAAGGCACTGCAACAAAAACTGCGCGCGCAGGGCGCGGACCCGGGCGACCAGTCGGGTCCGAATCCGGACGTGCCGTCGATTGCGCGCCAAGACCATGATTTGGAGTTGATCGAGTGAACGCGCCCGAACCGAACGACCTGCCGTTGTCCGGCATCCGTGTCATTGATTTCACGCAAGTGATGCTGGGGCCCGTGTGCACGCAGATGCTCGGGGACTATGGCGCGGACGTCATCAAGATCGAGCGCAAGGGCGCGGGCGACCTGTCCCGCACCACCTTCGAACCCGTCGCCGGGCATGACAATCCGGTTTTCTGCAGCCTCAACCGCAACAAACGCAGCGTGGCCGTCGATCTCAAGAACCCCGACCACCTGGCGGCGGTGCGCGCGTTGATCGCGGAAGCGGATGTGGTGGTCAACAATTTTCGCGCCGGCGTGATGGAGCGGATCGGCCTGGGTTACGATGATTGCCGGCGGATGAATCCGCGCATTATTTACGCGGTCGGCACCGGATTCGGCGAGACCGGTCCCTATGCCCACAAGGGCGGTCAGGACGTGCTGGCGCAGGCTCTGAGCGGCGTGATGGCGCGCAGGGCCGACGACGCGCTGCCGCTGTCGATCTACGCGACGACATTCGCCGATTATTCGGCCGGCATGCACCTGGTTCAGGGGATCCTGCTGGCGCTGCTGCAGCGTGCCCGTACCGGCGAAGGGCAGAAGGTCAGTGTATCCCTCTACAACTCGATGCTCGCCGCGCAGATGCAAGAAGCCGCGATGAGCATGATGGCCGATTCCGATCTGAATTGGGCGGCGATGCCATTGACGGGGGTGTTCGAGACGCAGGACGGCGCAGTGGTGGTCGTCGGCGCGTTCAAGGAGAATCCGCTGCGCTCGATTTGCTTGGCGCTGGAGCTCCCGGACCTGTCAGCGGAGCCTCGGTTTGCGACGCTGCAGGAACAGATAAGGAACAAGCGCGAGCTGCAGACGGTATTCCGCGAACGCTACCGGACCAACACCACTGCGCACTGGCTCTCGCGGCTGGAGGCGCAGGACCTCCTGTGCGCGCCAGTGCGCAACCTGCGCGAGGCTCTGGCCGATCCGCAGACCGCGCACAACGAAATGGTTCTGGACGGCCACGACGGCGAGCAGGCGATGCGCCTGATCGGCAGCCCGATCCGCATGTCGAATGCGCCGGTCGCCATGCGGCGCGCGCCGCCGCGACTGGGCGAGCACACGGAAGAAGTGCTGGCGGAGGCGCGTGCAATGGCCGCGGCCAACCTGGGGCAATGAGCAACGTCCTGTTCGAAGTCCGCGACGGCGTCGGGCGCGTTACGCTCAACCGGCCGGCGTCGATGAACGCCGTCGACGGCGAGACCGAGCAGGAGTTGCTGCGGATCTGGGCCGCCATCGAAGCCGACCGCGGCGTGCGCGTCGTTGTGCTGACGGGCGCCGGTGATCGGGCATTTTGTGCCGGCTCCGATATGAAGAATT
>DASXQW010000043.1:0-5858 GCA_036506975.1 Casimicrobiaceae bacterium
GTGCGGGCCGCCGCGTCCCGAGCAACTAACATATATCCCGCCCGCCATGTGCCGTGCGGCGCCACTCTCCAGTTCGGCGCGGATTTCCGTCGCGATACGCACCAGATCGAGCTGTGCGGCTTCCGCGTTGCGCGTGCAAAAAGCGAGGCGCATGCCGGGCTCGATCTGCTCGGCGATCGCCAGGACCTGGTGCTCCCGGTCCACGCCCACCAGGTGCCGCACGATGGTATCTGCGCCGAACTGTCCGGGCCGAGTCGGCACGTCCTCCGCTGCGGTAATCAAGCCCACCAGCGTGGTGGACAGCGCCTGCGACAACTCGTGATCCGTCAGGTCTCGGTCGAGCCCCAGATCTTGCATCACGCACTCGAGCGCGGGCTTGCCGTCCAGGCTGACCACGAAATTGCCCTCGGCTTCGGTTATGTTGCGCGACGGTCCGATCGGCTGGCAGCCCTGGGTCACGCGCGAGATCAGGCCGACTTCCGGCCCGAAAGCCACCCCGGACAAACCGCCGGTGAATACGCCATCCGCCATATGTACCGCACGGTTGCGCGCCGACGATAGCCCGCCGAACAGATAACCCGTGGCCGTGCGCGCGCTCAGCTCGTGGATCAACTCCTGCAAGTCGGGCGTGCTACCTTCGGCATGGACCAGCGCGGTATGGACCATGAACCCGGACGATGCGGCAGGCAGCGGCTGCAGGCCCGAGAACAGCCGGAACATTTTGCGCGGCAGCGGCGCGATCATCAGCACCAGGGCCGGCTCGTCGATGTATTCGACGCCGCTGGCGGCCACGCCCACACCGACCGTGCCGACCCAGGCCACGCCAGTGAAGCACCGCCGCAGCTCGTCGAGGATCGCCTCGGCCGCAGGCGCGTAATAATCGCTCAGATAACACCAGCCCAGCGTGAACGCGGCGGAATCACCCTGCTGCGCGGCACGCGCGGCGATCTGTGTTTGAAGTTGCTTCTGGCAATGGGCCAGGGCCACACGCCAATCGGCGTGGGCGGCATGAGCCTGGACAAATGAAGCGAGAGACATATCGGTACCCTGCCCCAGACGGGCAGCAAAGTCGACACCGGCCGGCAAAACGTTCCTAGACGAGCTACCTGTGCAAGGCGAATAGTTGATTTTCGCAGAATGCAGCGTCGAGGTGCACTCCGAGACGAGGTCTGCCGCAAGCCGGCTGGGCATTTGACCGAGGCGGGGTAGACGTCGCAAGGCGCCGGCAACGCCATCGAGCTCAACGGTGCAGGACGATTGATCACTATTCGCTGCAGAGATTCCGGCGATGCTGCGTCGGGAGTCCTCTCGATCTGAAACGGCAGCCGGTTGGCCTGCCGGTAAGGCCGCCGACTGCGATCGGGATTGCGGGCTCGAAGTACTTTGATCCGCATAGGCTCCGCACGCGCCCGCGCAAACCGGTCGACAGGTACCTACTGTCGACGCCCAAGGCTAGTGCACCTTTTTGTCGGCGGTCGGCAGTGGCATGATGTTTCTGTTTGCCGTACGTACACGCATTCGCTTCGAACCTGACGAACCGACAATCCTGTCCGGGCCGGCAGGTTCCGCGATGTGCTGCTAACAGGAGATCGATATGAGCGCGTCCCAATCGCAAGCGACCGGTCCTGACCTGACACTTGGTTTGGCCACCGACGCACTTGCCGATGGAAAGATGCTGGTGGGACACGTCGGCGAGGACGCGGTCCTGCTCGCACGCCGCGGCAACGAATTCTTCGCGATCGGCGCCACTTGTACCCACTATAACGGCCCGCTCGCGGAAGGCCTGATGGTCCAGGACACCGTGCGCTGCCCGTGGCACCACGCATGCTTTAGCCTGCGGACCGGGGAAGCGGTGCGGGCACCGGCGCTCAGCCCAGTCGCCTGCTGGCTGACTGAAGTGCGCGACGGTAGCGTGTTCGTGCGGGAGAAGGCGACACCGACACCGAGCAGGCGTGTCGCACCCGCGCCCGGATGGCCGCAGAAGATCGTGGTTATCGGCGGCGGTGCGGCCGGCTTCGCCGCCACGGAAACGCTGCGTCGCCAGCGCTTCCAGGGCGACATCGTGATGTTGAGCGACGACAATGCGCCGCCAGTGGACAGGCCGAACTTGTCCAAGGACTACTTGGCCGGCAACGCACCGGAGGAGTGGGTCCCGTTACGCGAAGACAGCTTCTACACCGAGCAGGGCATCGATTTGCGGCTGAAGACGACTGTCACCAACATCGACGTACGTGCGCGCGAGGTCGTTCTCGACGATGGCAGCAAGGTCGCCTACGACCGGCTGCTGCTTGCGACCGGCGCCGAGCCTGTGCGATTGCCGCTACCGGGCATGGACCTGCCGCACGTACACACACTGCGAACGCTCGACGATTGCCGCGCCATCATCGCGCGGGCGGCGACGACACGACGCGCCGTCGTGATGGGGGCGAGTTTCATCGGCCTCGAGGTCGCCGCCTCGCTGCGCGCGCGCAGCATCGAGGTACACGTCGTGGCACCGGAGAGGCGGCCGATGGAGCGGGTGCTGGGTCCAGAAATGGGGGACTTCGTGCGCAGACTGCACGAAGAGCACGGAGTGATCTTCCACTTGGAGGACACGGCGACAGCGATCGACGCGCGCCGAGTCACACTGAAAAGCGGCGGCACGATCGACGCGGACTTGGTCGTCGCCGGTGTCGGCGTGCGCCCGCGACTGGCGCTGGCTGAGAAGGCCGGCCTTGCGATCGACCGCGGCGTAACGGCCAACGAATATCTGGAGACTAGCGCACCCGGAATCTTCGCGGCGGGTGATATCGCCCGGTGGCCTGACCCGCACAGCGGCGCAGCGATCCGCGTCGAACACTGGGTCGTCGCAGAACGCCAGGGCCAGACTGCTGCGCTCAACATGCTCGGCGGGCGGGAGAAGTTCGACGCCGTACCGTTCTTCTGGAGCCAACACTACGACGTCCCGATCAACTACGTGGGTCACGCCGAGGCGTGGGACGAGCTGGCGATCGAAGGCGAAATCGCAACCCGGGACTGCGTGTTGCGATACAAGCGCAATGGCCGCGTGCTCGCCGTCGCCTCGATCTATCGCGATGCCGACAGCCTCATGGCCGAAGCAGCGATGGAGTACGATGCGATGCAGAAGTGAGTCAGTAACGTGCCTTTCCCTAGGAGAGCGGCACGCTGCCGTTCTTGCCGACGCTGACACGTTCCGATGCCAGCGAGCCGTCGGGTCGCCGCGTCACATACACGACCACGTGCGCACCGCGCACCAGAGCGCTGCGATCGCCGATTTCCGAGAACACCACCGCCGCGCTTGGCGGGACGATGACGGTCTTCTCGCCTCCGGCATACGAAAGGACGAGGCGTCGCGAGTCGGCGATCCCGCTGACGCCGGCCACCCTCGCGTTGGTGACGGTACTCGTCACCTCCCGCACCGTGGCGTTGGTCATGGTGCTGCCCGGAAGGTTGGCCATCGGCCGATGGCCTTCGTTTGTGCCGCGCATGGACTCGGGAAACACGCTGATCTGCGAAGCGATCAGCGTGCCGTCGGGCTGCGGCGCAGCTGTGACGCCGACGTATTGACCTCGATCCAGTCGCGAAAGATCGCCGGGCGCGCGAATCGTGATGCGGGCGTTATCGGCGAGAACTACGGTGACCGGCTCGTCGGCCGCGGTCTTGATGGTGAACTTGCCGGCGTCGAGACTCACGACCTCGCCGCTCAGCCGCTCCCCGGGAGCCTGTGCGAGCAATGCCTGCATCGGCAAGAGCCACGCACAGCAAGCAGCACACGTCCGTACCATCGTCTGCAATCGCATCAGCATCTCCCTAATGATTGAGTTTCGCCGCAACCCCGCAACCCGGGAAAAGGTGACACGAGCAGAGTTACCCATCTGCTCGCGTGCCCAGGTGCGAAGACAATGCTAGTCCGGCTCGGAACCCTAGAAGATGCGGCCGTGAGGCAGGTGTGCCTGACTCTGCGGTTGATGCGGCTGAGTGCACAACCCCGCGTTCGGAATTGGAATGATCGAGCCCAGGAATTGCGGTTGTTGCCGCGCGTGTAGCGCTTGCTCGAGATCGTAGGCCATCGCGAGCAGCTCCGGTTCGTCGAGGAAGGTGCTGTACATCAGCATGCCCGCAGGTCTGCCAGAGGATCGAATGCCGACAGGCATCGAAAAATTCGGATAACCGGCCACAGCGGGTCCGGTGGAATTGGTCAGGTGCGGCGCAACGATCGCGTCCAGATCGTCACGCGCCATGGCGTCATCAATTCCGGCGCGAGCGGTCGTCGTCGCGTGGTTACGCGCAGCAAAGTAGGTCGGATCGCTCAGATCGCCTAGCGTCTCCGCCAGCTCGAAGATTTCCTGGCCGTAGTAAACCAGCTCCTGCACGCAATGCGCGTTATCAAAAGCGATCAAGTCCGCGAGTGTGCGCAGGTTGGTGTGCGATAACGTTTGCAAATATTGCGCGATTTGCGTCTTGAACTCGAACAGCAACGCGGTGAACTCGTCGTCCGAGTAAGCGAACACGTCGCCAGTGTCGGTGTCGACAATTGTCGCGCCCAGACTTGCCATCACGGCCAACGCGCTTTCCGCGAAAGGGACCGTCTCTTCGTCGCCGGGGATGCCGCTCCCGTAGTAGCTGTAACCGAAAAAGCGAACGTCACGGCCGATTCGTTTGCCTGCAGCGAACCGCGTTGCAGAAATTGCGTGTAATCGCTCGGCAACGGGTGTCCAGCAACGGCGCCGAAGGGTGTTTGCATGACCCCGAGCAGAATCGCGACGTCGGTCACACTACGGGCCATTGGACGGCGGTGTCTTGTTGATGGCTGATCGGAACGATTCCGTCCTGCGAGATGAGCCCGAGCGTCGGCTTCAAGCCAAAGAGGTTTTCGACGGCGGACGGACCAGTGATGGAACCGTCAGTCTCGGTGCCGACCGCGGCTGCGCACAGACTTGCCGCCGCGGCTGCACCCGAGCCGGAGCTTGAATCCCAGGACGTGTAGCTCAAGTCGTAGGCATTTTTTGTGTCCCCGCCGCGCGCACTCCAACCGACGGCTAGAGGATAAGCAAAGTCGAAGCCGCGAAAGTTCGCCCACTCGCCGAGATTCGATTTGCCGAGGATGATGGCTCCCGCGGCGCGAAGTTTTTGAATCAACGGCGCGTCGGCGGGAACGCTGCTCCCGTAAAGCGCAAGCGAGCCTGCAGTGGTCTGCATGTTGTCGAGGGTCGCGATGTTGTCTTTGACCAGCAGCGGAATTCCGTGCAGCGGTCGACGGATATGACCTCTTTTCCGTTCGTTATCGAGACCGACTGCAATCGCGGTTGCATTGGGGTTCGTTTCAATCACCGCATGCAGCGTTGGATTCAGTTTGCTGGATGCGATTCAGATAACCCAGGACCAGGTCCCTTGCGCTCAGTTGTCCGGCCGCCATCGCGGCCTGCAACTGCGTGATGCTCGCTTCGACGAACGGAAAATCCGTGCCGGCACTTGCGCTCTCTTTGAAGAGCGATGCCAGTCCGCCGGTTAGTAACGCGGCGCCACCGGCCGCGGTTGTTCCGATAAAGCTCCTTCGAGTCATATGAGGATGGCCGGTCTTCGCTGGTTGGTTGCGCTGCCGTGATGTCATAGACGATTCTCGTTACGCATCTCGCTTCGATCCCGATTCTACGAAATTAGCCGGGCGATCTGACCGTCGTTTCGCGCCCGACATGCTTTACATAGCGCTTGAACTGAGACCCGGCTTCGTCCCTTGCGACCAAGAGCGCACATCTCCCGACGTCCCGCTATAGTACTGCTGACACCCAGCGTCACCCAGAGGAACCGATGGCGTGCGGCTAGCTACGGTCCCGGCAGTGGCTTCATGTCGTCGGAGT
>DASXQW010000044.1:0-28229 GCA_036506975.1 Casimicrobiaceae bacterium
TCGGTACGACGCCCGAGGTGTGGGCCATGTCGCCGGCGCGCAAGATCATTGCGGCGAAAAGCGACCGCGTGTGGTCGGTGGGCGCGCGCCCGGTCTTGCGAATCGCGTTCGCGAGCGGGCGCACGATCCGCGTCACGGCACACCATCGACTCTATGGCGGCAGTGGCTGGGTGAGAGCGCATGCGCTCCGGGCGGGCGATCGGGTCGCGCTTGCTCGCGAGGTGCCGCCGCCGCCCGCGCCGGTCACCTGGCCCGACCACCACGTCGTGTTGCTGGGCCAGCTTGTCGGCGACGGCAGCTATCTGAACCACCAACCTTTGCGCTATACGACGGCGTCCGAGGACAACAGCCGCGCCGTCCGCGAGGCAGCGGAAGCGTTTGGCGCCAAGGTCACGCGTTACGCCGGACGAGGGCTTTGGCACCAGTTGCTCATCAGCGGGAACGGCAACCGCGGGGCACATGACGGTGTGAACCGATGGCTGCGCGAGCTGGGAATCTTCGACCAACGGTCGCATGAAAAGCGGTTGCCGAGCGAGGTCTTTCGCCTTGCGAACGAACAGGTCGCGCTGCTGCTGCGGCACTTGTGGGCAACTGACGGCTCGATCTCGCCGCGCGGCGCCGGCAGCAGAGGTGCTGGTCGAATCTATTTCAGCACCTGCAGCGTTGATCTTAGCTCGGATGTCGCCGCATTGCTCTTACGCCTCGGTATCGTCGCGCGCGTTCGCACGGTGCTGAAAAGTGGCTGTCGTCCCGTGTACACGGTCGACGTGTCGGGCTCGACGCAGCAGCTTCGCTTCCTCGATAAGGTGGAAGCTTTCGGCCCGCGCGTGGCGCCCGCGCTCTCTCTTCGCGCCGTGCTGGAAGCAACGACGCCCAACACCAACATCGATACGATTCCGATCGAGGTGTTCCAGCAGGTAAAGTCCATCATGCGCTCGAAGGGGATCAGCCAGCGCACCATGGCAGCACGTCGCGGAACCGCTTATGGAGGCTCTTCGCACTTCGGCTTTGCGCCGTCGCGTGCGCTGCTGGCCGATTATGGCAGGCTGCTCGATGCCCCTGACCTTGTCGACCTGGCCCAATCGGAGGTGTTCTGGGATCGCGTCGTCGACGTCGCCCCCGATGGCGAGGAAGAGGTATTCGATCTCACCGTTCCCGGACCCGCGTCATGGCTCGCCGACGGCATCGTCAGTCATAACTCGGGAGCGATCGAGCAGGATGCGGACGTGATTCTCTTCATCTATCGCGACGAGGTATACAACGAGGACACGCAGGACAAGGGCGTGGCCGAGATCATAATCAGCAAGCAACGCAACGGGCCGATCGGCACGGTGCGTCTGGCGTTCCTCGGGCAATACACGCGCTTCGAGAATCTCGCGCAGCCCGGCAGGTACTAGGTTCCTTAGCCGATAGTGATGGTGGCGCGCAACGAGCCCTGTCCCTGCGGCAGCGGCAAGCGATACAAGGACTGTCACGGTGCGATCGAAATCGGCGAGGCTGCTCATGCGGCGGTAGAACGCTGCATTGCCCGCGATTTCGTCGCTGCGGAAGCGCTCGCACAACACGCGCTCACGGTGGCGCCCGGCCATCCGGAGGCGCTTTTTGTGCTCGGCCAATGCGAGCACGAACGCGGCCATACCGAGTTGGCGCTCACGATGCTGCTCGCCGCGGCAAGAGGATTGTCATCGTGGTCCCTGGAACCGATGGTCCGACGCATGGTCTGGTCGGAGCTCAACCTCATGTTCACGCAGGCACTCTCTGGCGCCGACAGCGAATACGCTGCGGCGAAGCGGACCGAATACCAAAAATGGGTCGCCTCGTTGGTTCCGCGGGAACGTGCGCCGGCGCCGCTCGTGAGCCTCGTGGTTATTCTGACGGGGCAGGGACGCTGGCTCGAGTCCTGCCTCGCGTCGGTATTCGGCCAGACGTACGAGCGCCTCGAGCTCGTGGTCGTGGACGACGCCAAAAGCGAGGACGCGACGCACCGCCTGACACACGCGCTGCAGACTGGTCGACTCGCGCATCGCTTGCTGACACTTCCCGGCGCGAGCGTACCGGCGTTGATCAACGCCGGCGTTCGCGCTGCGACAGGCGAGTTCATAAACGTCCTGCATATCGACCACGAGCTCGCTCCGGACCGCATTGCGGTGCTGGTCGAGCGTATCGCGAGGCGCGGCGCCGCGTGGGGCTTTACCGGTGTCGCATTCATCGACGCGGATAGCCGGCCATTGGGTCAGACGGATGATCCACAAGTGCTGCGCTGGCAGGCGCTTCTGCGCGGTATTGCGGAGCCGGATACGATCGGATACGCGCTCATCCATCAGGACTGCGTAGCCGTTGCCGTAAGCAACCTTTTCTTTAGCCGCGCGCTGTTCGAGGCGATCGGCGGGATGCACGAGGTTCCGCATGTCGAGGCGTGGGATTTCTGCCTCCGCACGGTCTGGCTCGAGGAGCCGATCCACGTACCGGCGCCGCTGTACCGGCACCGGCACATCGTCTCTCCCGACCTGCCGCCGCCCGGGAAGTTCGCCCTGGAAGCTGCGCAGTTGGTGCTATTCCGAGCTTACTACGCGCACGCCTGGGATCCCGATACTGTAGCTCCGAACCGGTTTGCGCCATGCGCGCACCATTGGCGCTTGCATTTCTTCAAGACACCGTTTCATACCGGCCACGTATTAATGTTCGGGTTGGACCAGCTGGATACGATCGCCGCGATGATCTCCGAGGAGCGCGGCCGGCAGGGGCGGACGGAACTCTCGCCCGGGGTGAATCTGGTAGGCTTTGCGTACGGCGAATTCGGACTCGGCGAGAGTCTACGAGCATTCGCCGCTGCCTGTGCGCTCGATGGCATTCCCTTCATCGTGAAGGACGTCGACATGCGTATCCAGGCGCGACAGGCAGACCGCAGCTTGGCGCCGCACATTGCGGACGAACTCCGGCATCGCTGCTCGCTGTACTGCCTGAACCCGGACATGATGAAGCCTCTGCGAGCGCTCATGACCGCAGCCGCCGCGGCGGGAAGCTATGCCGTGGGCTACTGGTACTGGGAGCTTGAATATCTGCCACGCGAATGGAACGATACGGTCGAGAGAGTCGATGAGATCTGGGTAGCGACGGAATTCGTCGCTGAGACAATGCGCCGTTCGAGCGCCAAACCGGTGGTCAAGATTCCGCCGCCGATCGAGATCAAGCTGTCTCGCCCCTACCAGCGCGCAGAATTCGGGTTGCCGGATCGCTGCTTCCTGTTTCTGTTCAGCTTCGACTTCAATTCATTTCCCAATCGCAAGAACCCGCAAGGCGCCGTGACCGCGTTCAAACGTGCGTTCGGTGCAAGCAGACGCGACGTGGGTCTGGTCATCAAGTCGATCAATGGCGCCAACTGGCCGGCGAAGCTGCGCGCGCTTCAGGAACTCGTCGACGGCGACGATCGCATTGTCATCATGGATAACTTTCTCAGCCGCGATCAGGTTTCGGGACTCGAAAGCGTTGTCGATGCGTTCGTGTCGCTGCATCGAGCCGAAGGTCTGGGCCTGGGATTGGCAGAGTCGATGTACCTGGGCAAGCCGGTCATTGGCACTGCGTACTCCGGCAACCTGGAGTTCATGAGCAGCGAGAACAGCTGCCTCGTCGATTACGAGCTGGTGGCCGTGCACAAGGGCGAATATCTTTACGACGATTCGCGTTTCCGCTGGGCCGAGCCGGATCTCGAGCAGGCGGCGCATTACATGCGGCGTCTCGCCGATGACGCGGACTTCCGGGACCGGATCGCGTACCGAGGCCAACGCGACGTGCGTTCCAGGTTCACGCCGGCTGCGACTGCGACACTGCTGCGGCAGCGTTTGCTCGAGCTGGGGCTGATCTGAGCCGCGGCGGGAGCACGCGATGGGACCGACCGACAAATTCGACGAATCGCCAGTGCGTGCGCAAGGCGATGCGTCCGGCGGGAGCGTAGACGGCTTCGTCTCCTATGCGCAAAACTACGAGGACGTACGCCTGTGGCAAGCGCTGCAGCATGTTGAAAAAGGAACCTACATCGATGTCGGGGCCCAAGACCCTGATGCGGACTCCGTCACGCGGGCTTTCTACGATCGCGGCTGGTCGGGCATCAACATAGAGCCGGTCGCGGCCTATCACGAAAGGTTGACGCTCGCGCGCCCGCGAGACATAAATCTCTGCGTCGCCGCGGCCGCAAGCGGAGGTCAACGCGATTTCTTCGAAATCGAGAACACGGGACTCTCTACGCTGCGCCAGGGTGTTGCGCAGCGCCATCTCGCCGCCGGCTTCAAGGTCACCAAGACGCAAGTGAATGTCCGGACGCTGCGTGACATCTGGACCGAGTTCGTGCGCGGGGAGGTGCACTTTCTCAAGATCGACGTCGAAGGCGCGGAGAAAGACGTTCTCGCCGGCGCGGACCTGCGGCAGCAGCGCCCCTGGATTGTCGTGATCGAGGCAACGGCGCCCATGACAGGCACACCGACGCACGAGAAATGGGAATCGTTGTTGACCACGGCCGGTTATCGCTTCGTGCTGAGCGACGACCTGAACCGTTATTACGTTGCCGACGAACAGTCGCAGCTCGCCGAAGCTCTGAGAACCGCCGCCGTCGGTCCGGCATTCGGCCGGGACCGTTCTACGGAGCTGACTGCTCTGCTGCTGGAACAGTCCGGGGGCGAGAAGTTCGATGCGCGGCGATCGCTGTTCCTCGGGCTGGATCATCCAACTCCGACGCTGCAGAGCCCTACGTCGCAGCTGTGCACGGAAAGCCAGCTGCGCGAGCCGGTGTATCTCACCTGGTGCGACGCAATGCGGGAGGCGCCGACCCTGCATCGCAAGCAATGGGAGTTCGTATACATTCTGCAGGCGCTCGCGTCTCGCGGCATGCTCGAGCCAGGGCGGCGGGGTCTTGGTTTCGGCTGCGGTCGCGAACCGCTCGCTGCCGTGATGGCGAATCGCGGCTGTGAGATCGTGGCTACCGATCTGGACGCAACAGCCGCGGCAGGCCTTGGCTGGATCGAAACGGATCAGCACTCGAGCGCGCTCGAGGAGCTTAACGTGCGAGGTATCTGCGATCCCGAGCAGTTCAGTCAACGCGTGAGCTTCCGCACGGAAGACATGAACCGGATCTCGCCGGAGCTACAGGGTTTCGACTTCGTTTGGTCGAGCTGTGCATTCGAGCACCTCGGTTCGATCCGTCGCGGGCTCGACTTCGTCGTCAACGCGATGCGCTGTCTGCGGCCCGGTGGGGTCGCGGTGCATACAACCGAGTTCAACCTGACGTCCAACTACCGTACGATCGAGGCGCACAACCTCGTCTTCTTCCGGCGTTACGACATCGAGCAGTTGATCGGGGCGCTCAAGCATGCGGGACACGTCGTAGCACCTCTGAACCTCAACCCGGGATCGGGATCCCTCGACCGCTTCGTGGACCTGCCACCCTATCGCAGCGAACCGCACTTGCGCCTGCGCATGGACCGATACGTCGCAACGTCCATTGGATTGATCATCGAGCGAGGCGTCTGATGCGACCAAGCCGCTTCGGCCTCATGGAAAATCGATAGGCCACGACCTACTGCGCTGGCGTCGACATCTCCCACGGCAGGTTGCGCGTCAGGAGGACATTGAGCAGATTGTCCTGGAAGTTGATGTTGCCGGTGAGCTTGGTGTGATGCTCGCAGAGAAAGAACCAGTACGCGATCGGGATGACGCTGTCCTCGTTCTGCGGAGCGGACGGATCGAGCGTCTCGCGGGCCAGCAGCGAGGGCTTCGTTACGCTGCCGTCGCCGGGCTCGAGCATCAGCTGGGAGTAGGGGACGCCCGGGACGGGCATGCGGATCTGGTCGGGATACAGGCGCGCGAGCCGTGCGCCGGCGTCTTCGAGCGCGAGCCGGGCGGGCGTGAGCGTGCAGTCGCCGCCGAAGAGAACATAACGGATCTGCGTCGGCGGTTCGGGCGTGGAGAGCGCCCATAGGAAGCGCCGCGCGCGTTCGAGCCGGTAGTCGAAGAAGCGTGCCAGCGCGTCCAGATACGCATCGGCGTCGGCGCCGCGAGCGGCGCGAATGCGTGCCTGCACCGCGGGATCGAAGATCGACCAGCGATAGCGGCGCCAGGTCTCGCCGTCGAAGAGGTCGTCGTGGCGCGCGCGGCCTGCACCGTCGATCAGCCACGTCACCAGCGGATGAGGGAAGAGCTGGTAACCCGAAGGGAGCGTTGCCAGCGCTTCTTGCGGGATGCGGCTGAAGCCGATCGCCTCGCCGACCAGAAAGGCATGCAGCGACGACGCCGAACCCATATTCGGCGTGCCGAGCAGGATCAACTTGCGCACGCGCGACGTGCCGTAGAGCGTGATCTGCGACTCGCGTCCGTCGAGGACGTCTTCGGTGCCGTAGCGCTGGTAATAGCGCGCAATCAAGCCCCCCATGCTGTGGGCGACGATGTCGAACCGCAATTCAGGATCGCCGTAGTCGCGGCGGATCGCGTCGATCAGCCGGTCGAGCCCGCGCGCCGCCTCGACGTTGTCCTGCCGCCAGTCGTAAGGATAGATGTAATATCGCCGCTCACCTGCCTTCGGCGACACGCCGATGGTGCCGCGGACGTAGCCGCCGAAGTCGCGCAGCGTCTCGATGAGCTTGCCGTAGAAATCCTGCCCCAGCGCCGCATCGGCGATGTCGGACGCCTCCAGGTTGTCGGGACGCACGGCAAGCGTCGTGCGATCGAAGTCGAGCGCGAGATGCCGATAGTCGTCGAACAGGATCATCCGCGCCGTTCCCGGCCAGGCCTCGACGCCGGTCGAGCGATCGCGCAGCTTCGAACCGAAGACGCCGGGAATGACGATCACCGGGGTCGTGTCGGCGAATTGCGTGCCGATGCGATAGAGGCGGGCGAGATCCGGACGTGTCGGGTTGCCGCCGCACGCAGCCAGCGCCAGCGCGGCGAATGCCACGCAACGTGCCAGGCGCGACGAAGCGATCACGCCCGGATTGTACTGCTCGTAGCCCGGGAAAAACGTGCGGGCCGAATGATTTCCGCCCTACGAACCGCTCACAGCGTCGCCGCGTTTCGGTAGGTGCGAATTTATTCGCACGCGGCGCTGCACATGAGCGTTGCGGGCCGAATGAATTCGGCCCTACAGAATCTCCGCGGCGCGATCGGCCAGCCGCGAGCGCTCGCCGCGCAGCAGCGTGACGTGGCCCGAGTGCGACCAGCCCTTGAAGCGGTCGACGACGTAGGTGAGCCCCGAGCTCCCCTCGGTGAGATATGGCGTGTCGATCTGCGCAATGTTGCCGAGACATACGACTTTGGTGCCCGGCCCCGCGCGCGTGATCAGCGTCTTCATCTGCTTGGGGGTGAGATTCTGCGCCTCGTCGATGATCAGGAACTTGTTGATGAACGTGCGGCCGCGCATGAAGTTCAGCGACTTGACCTTGATGCGTGAGCGGATCAGATCGCGCGTCGCGGCGCGACCCCATTCGCCAGCCTCATCATCGGTCTTGTTGAGCACGTCGAGGTTGTCCTCGAGCGCGCCCATCCAGGGATTCATCTTCTCTTCCTCAGTGCCCGGCAGGAAGCCGATGTCTTCACCCACCGGGACCGTGACACGCGTCATGATGATCTCGGAATAGACCTTGAACTCGAGTGTCGTCATCAGCCCCGCCGCGAGCGTCAGAAGCGTCTTGCCGGTGCCCGCCTGACCCAGCAGCGTTACGAAGTCGATCTCGGGGTTCATGAGCAGATTCAGCGCGAAGTTCTGCTCCCTGTTGCGCGCGGTGATGCCCCATACGTTGTTCTTATGATGCGTGTAGTCGCGCAGCGTCTGCAACAGGGCGGTGCGCCCGGCGACTTCCTTGACGATCGCGTAAAGAGGCGTCTCTCCCGGGCCTTTTGCCTCCTGATAGATGAACTCGTTGACCAGCAGGCTGTGGCACAGCGGACCGGTGACGCGATAATACGTGTGGCCTCCCTGCTGCCAGGACTCCATGCCCTTGCCGTGGCGGTCCCAGAAATCGGCAGGCAGCTCGCGCATGCCGCTATAGAGAAGGTCGGTGTCCTCGAGAACCTTGTCGTTGAAGTAATCCTCGGCCGCGATCCCGACCGCATGCGCCTTGATGCGCATGTTGATATCCTTGGATACGAGGATGACGCTGCGCTTCGGGTGCATGCGCTGCAGGTGTATCACGACCGCGATGATCTGGTTGTCGGCCTTGCCGCCGGCGAGCGACGGCGGTAGCGCGGTCGAGATCGCCTCGGTCTGCAGGAACAGCCGGCCGCTCGCCGCGCCGCCACTCGCGGGCTTGAGCGGAATACCGCCCGCGATGTTGCCGCCGCTGATCGCCACGGCGGCGGTGACCAGCTCGTCCAAGTAGCGCGAGGCCTGGCGCGCGTTGCGCGCAACTTCGGTGACGCCTTTCTTGTTGTTATCGAGCTCCTCGAGCGTGAGGATCGGCAGGTAGAGATCGTGCTCTTCGAAGCGATAAAGGCTGGTGGGGTCGTGCATCAACACGTTGGTATCGAGCACGAACAGCTTGGGAAGGGAGGTCTTGCTGGACTTGATGATCTGCGGGGCGAGACGAAGTTTGCGCTCGACCATGGGCCTCCTTGTGGTAATCGGCTGGCTTACGGCTGAATCCTAGCGAGCCCGGCACATGAACACAAGGGATTGTGGGCGTCGAAGTGAAGCGAACGAACCGCTTGTGGTGGAAAGGGGACAGTTGGCGTCGGCAAGATGCCGCCGCTATATCACTGCCCTCAGCCGCGCAGCCGCAACATGATCAATCGATGTTCCGCTGATGGGGCTTTATTGGCGGCGGTTTTCCTCGATCGGTACCATCGCCAGTATCGACGACGACCTGATAGAGTTGCGGTAGCGCCACCGCCCCAGCAATCGATCTCCTCCTTGGGCTTCTATCTCGCCGACTTTGCGGTTCGCCGTAGTCTGCTGCTTGTTGCGTCGGCAGGCTCATGCTCGGGCGGCACGATACAATCGAAGGCAGTTCGCGCCGCCGGGATTCTCCGTTGTCGGGTTGACGTGCACTCTGTTCAACATCTGCTTCGCCTTTCGCTGCTGCTCGTGCTCCTGCTGTACGCCGTCGCCGCCGCGGCCCAGCCGGCGCCGTTCACCCTGCATACCGAAATGGTTGAACTCAGCGGTCATGAGGTGCATGTCGATGTCTACGGACCGGGCGCCGGTCCGCCGAGCGGGGTGGCGATTGTCGCCCACGGTTTCATGCGTTCTCGCGCGCGACACCGCGATCTGGGGCAGGCGCTCGCCGCAGCGGGCGTCACCGCCGTCATTCCAGACTTGCCGTACATTCTCAACCACTGGGGCAACGGCGAGGCCATCGCGGAACTCGCGCACAAGCTGGAGGCAGGCGCGCTCGGTTTGCCGCCGATCGAGCCATCGCGCATCGTTCTGATCGGAACCTCGGCAGGCGGGCTGGCCACGGTCTTGGCAGCGGCCAAGCTGCCGGCGCTGGCCGGCTGGGTCGGTCTGGATCCGGTCGACGGAACGGGCACCGGGGTTCACGCCGCATCGCAGCTGCGCTCGCCCGCAGTGGTGCTGCTTGCGGACCCTTCGGGTTGCAATCTCTATGGCAGCGGCCGCTCGATCGCGCGCGCGGTGCCGGCGTTGCTGCGCTCGATCGTGCTCGCCGGCGCATCGCACTGCGACTTCGAAGGCCCGACCAACAAGTTCTGCCAGCGGATTTGCGGCGGCTCTTCCTCTGAGATGCAGGCGTTCGCGCGCGAGGAAACCGTCAGGTCAGTTGTCGAGTTGCTGCGTGAGTCCGGCGCAAAACAGATGACCGTCCTGCCCGAACACGCGGAATGAAGCTGTACGCGTGGGATGACCCGGTGAGCAGCGCGTGAGCCGAGGCGGTCAGAGCGCCTGTACTGCCGCCAAGACTTCGTCGGCGTGCCCCGGCACTTTGATCCCTCTCCACTCTCGTACAAGAGTGCCGTTACCGTCGATCAGGAAGGTCGATCGCTCGATTCCCCTGACTTGCCTGCCGTACATGTTCTTCATCTTGATCACGCCGAACTGCTTGCAGAGCTTCTCGTCCGCATCGGAAATGAGCTCGAAGGGAAACTTCATCTTCGCCTTGAAGCTCTCGTGCGACTTCAGACTGTCGCGCGAGACGCCGACGACGAGTGCGGCGGCCTTCTCGAATTTCTTGTACAGGTCGCGGAACTGCGCGCCTTCCATCGTGCACCCGGGCGTGTTGTCCTTGGGATAGAAATAAAGCACCACCGGCCGGCCGCGGTGCTCCGACAGCTTGAACGTCCCCCCGGTCGAGGCAGTGGCGAAATCGGCCACTTTCTTGTTTGGCATGTCGGTCAAGCCGCTCGGGCCAGATCGACGTCGCTCAGAAATTCGCGCCCCTGGCAGAGCAATGTCCCGCTGCGGCCAGGCACTACCCCCGGTCCCACCTCGCAACGCGGCAGCGCCAGCGCCTGCAGTGTGTCGTACCACGCCCGCATGGGAACCAGTCGGTAACCCTGCGCCTTCCACCCGGCGAGAAGCTGCTCGAAAGCCGGTGCCAGACGCATGCCCTCGAGCTCGGCGTGCAGCGTGAAGATGTGCCCGACCTGCGGCGGCGCCGCGGTCAGCGCGAGAACTCGCTCCGCGACGTTGTCCTCGGTGATTCCCTCGGCGCCGATCAGCTCATCGAGCGTCGGCAGCGTCGTCGGCAGTTGCGGGCAGCGGATCAGCTCGGCGTTCCACACCGGCAGATGCGGGTACGTACCGCGGCCGTCGGAGCAGTATTCGAAGCCGAGCACCTGAGTCAGTCGCATGGCATGGACGTTCATTTGCCAGCCCGCCGCACCGTGCGTGCGTGGCGCTTCCTTGAAGATGTCGGTGAAGCGGTCGCAGGCGAGCTTCATCTGCTTGCCGGTCCATTCAGCGCACGCGCCATCGAGGCCGTCCTGCCATTTGACGTGGTCCCAGGCGTGGACGCCGACTTCGAAGCCTTCGTCGCGCGTGCGTCGCATGACCTCGCCGGCGCAGCGGCCGATGTCGGGACCGGGGAGCAGCGTGCCGTAGAGCAGCGTCTTGACCCCATAGTGGCGAACGACCGATGTGCGCTGGACCTTCTCGAAGAACCCAGGGCGGAACACGCGCCGGATGGCCCGTCCGGTGTGATCCGGGCCCACGCTGAACAGGAACGTCGCCCCGGCATCGTGCCGGCGCAGGATGTCGAGCAGGCGCGGCACACCCTCGCGGGTTCCACGCAGCGTATCAACGTCGATTTTTAGAGCGAGATACATGAACTCGGCGATTAAAACACGGAAGGCGAGCAATTATACGGACATCGAAAAGCTTTGGATGCGACCCGCGTGCGCGTGCTATTGGCGAGGGGCGGGCGAGGACACGACAAAGCACTCGGGGCGCGCAGTAGCTTTTGAGATGGCTTTCACTCCACGAGCGCGCGCGCCTCGGCCACCTGTCCGCGGTACGCGTCGAAGATGTGCCGCAGCGATTCGTCCATCGTCACGATCGGCCGCCAGTCGAGGTCGGCCGAGGTATTGTCGATTTTCGGCACGCGATTCTGCACGTCCTGATATCCGCTGCCATAGTATGCGTCCGCCGTGGTCTCGACCAGCTTCACCTTCGCCGCGCTCTCCCGGTATTCGGGATAGGTCAGCGCGAGATCGAGCATCATTCGCGCCAGTTCGCGCACCGAGTAATTGTTCCTCGGGTTGCCGATATTGTAGATCTTGCCGCCGGCGACGCCGCCCTCGTTGGCGATGATCTTCATGAGCGCGGCGATGCCGTCGTCGATATAAGTGAAGGCGCGCTTCTGCGTCCCGCCGTCGACCAGCTTGATCGGCTCACCGCGGACGATGTGGCCGAGGAACTGCGTGATCACCCGCGAGCTGCCTTCCTTGGCCGTGTTGATCGAATCGAGACCGGCGCCGATCCAGTTGAACGGGCGGAACAACGTGTAGTCGAGCCCTTCCTGCATGCCGTACGCGTGGATAACGCGGTCCATCAATTGCTTGGCGCAGGCATAGATCCAGCGCGGTTTGCCGATCGGCCCCAGCACGAGCTCGGATGCGTCCGAATCGAATTCGTCGTCGCGACACATGCCGTAAACTTCGGAGGTGGACGGAAACACCACGCGCTTTTTGTGTCGCACGCAGGCGCGGACGATCGGAAGGTTGGCTTCGAAGTCGAGCTCGAACACGCGCAAGGGCTCGCGCACGTAGGTCGCCGGCGTCGCGATCGCTACCAGCGGCAGCACGGTGTCGCACTTCTTGATGTGATATTCGATCCACTCCCGGTTGATCGTGATGTCGCCTTCGAAGAAATGAAACCGCTTCTCGGGCAACAGGTCGGTGATCCGATCGGTCTGCATGTCCATCCCGTAGACCTCCCAGTCGGTCGCGGCGATGATCCGCTGGCAGAGGTGATGGCCGATGAAGCCATTGACGCCGAGGACGAGGATTCTGCGCATGGGGTAGGTGCACGCGACCGGAGACGCGCGGCGAAATGCGGATTCTACCCGCGCGACCCCGAGCTGGCCAAACGCGCAAGCACGCTTTAGACCAAGGGCACGGGCACGCCACTCAGGACGCGCGCAAGCGCATCGGCGCGAACGATGTCGCCTTCGATCTCCAGCGCCAGGATAAGCAGCGTGCCGACCGCGCAATGAGCGACGATGCGGTTGCCTTCCGCGGTGAGCGAGGGCGTGTTCGCCGGCGTTCCTCGCGGCTCGAGCACGCGCGTGCGCAGGATGCGTGCGGGCCGGCCGCGCAGCGAGGTGCGCGCACCCGGATACGGCGGCGCGACGGCGCGGACGAGGTTGTGGATTTCCACCGCGCTCTTCGACCAATCGACGGCGCCGTCCTCGGGCTTGCGGCCGCCGAAGTACCCGCCGCGGCTCAAATCCTGCGGTCGGCGCGGTGCCGTGCCGGCGACGAGCGCCGGCAGCGCGCCGTCCAGCGCGAGCTCCGCTGCGACCGTCACCTTGTCGAACACTTCCTTCGCGGTGTCGTCGGGCAGGATCGGCACCGCGGTCTGCGCGACGATGTCGCCATCGTCGGGTTTCTCGGTCATGTAGTGCAGCGTCGCGCCGGTTTCAGTCTCGCCGCGAATGATCGCCCAGTTCACGGGTGCCCGGCCGCGATACTTCGGAAGGAGCGAGCCGTGCATGTTGAGTGCGCCCTGGCGCGCCAGCGCGAGCAGCGGCGCCTTCAGCATCGACCGGTAATAGAACGAAAACAGGAAGTCCGGCCGACATTCGGCGACTTGCGCAATGATCTCCGCTGCATTCGGATCCGCGGGCGTGAGCACGGGAATGCCGTACTCGGCGGCGCTGGCCGCGACACTGTCGAACCAGATCGTCTCGCCCGGAGCGTCCAGAAGCGTGACCACGAGAGGTATCTCGACGCCGTGCGCGAGCAGAACCTTGAGGCAGCGAACGCCCACGTTGTGGTACGCGAATACAACGGCGCATGTCACGGTGCGCGCGGACTGCCTGATTCGCGCTCGAGCACCGCTTGAATCGTATACCGCGGCCGCTCGCGCACCTGCTGGTAGATGCGGCCGACGTATTCGCCGACGAGCCCGAGCCCGAAAAGCAGCATGCCCACCAGGAAGAAGGCGAGGATGTCGCGGTCCCACAACGTCGCGAAACCTTCGCGCCAGCCGGCCAGGAGCAGGCGATTGACGATGACGATGAGATACACGAGGACCGCGCCGGCCGAAACGATCATGCCGAACATCGAGAACAATTGCAGCGGGACCAGCGAGAAGCCCGTGATGAGGTCGAAGTTGAGCCGGATCAGCTTGTAGAGCGAGTATTTCGACTCGCCGGCGGCGCGCTCGGCGTGCTCGACCTCGACCTCGGTCGGACTGTGGGCATAGGTGTACGCGAGCGCCGGGATGAACGTGCTGACCTCGCGCGAGGCGGCGATGGCGCGGGTGATGTCGCGGCTGTACGCGCGCAGCATGCAGCCCTGGTCGGTCATCTTGATATGTGTGATGCGCTCGCGCACCCGATTCATCGCCTTCGAGGCCGCGTGCCGCCACCACGAGTCCTTGCGCGCGCGGCGGATGCTCCCGACGTAATCGTGCCCGGCATCCATCGCGGCGATGAGCTTGCCGATCTCCTCGGGAGGGTTTTGCAGATCGGCATCGAGGGTGACGATGCGCTCACCGCGGCAATGCTCGAAACCGGCGATGATCGCCAGGTGCTGTCCGTAGTTGGCATTGAAGACGATGACCCGCGTCACGTCGGGTCGCTGCAGGAACTGATCCTTCAGCATCGCCGCCGACCGGTCGCGGCTGCCGTCATCGACGAAGATGACCTCGTAGCTCCGGTCGAGCTTGTCGAGCGCCGGGTACAGACGATCGAAAAGCGGCTGCAACCCCGCCTCCTCGTCGTAGACGGGGATCACGATCGAAAGCAGCGGCGCCGATGCGGTCATGCTCGTCGCCTGCGTCCTGCGGCGATCACTTCGGCAACCGCGGCGCAGACGCGATCGACGTCGGCTTCGGTCATGCCGGCGTGCAGGGGTAGCGTCACGGTCTCCCGCGAGATGCGCTCCGCGTTCGGAAACTGGCCTTCGCGCCCGCCGTAGCGGCGGCCGAGCGTGCACATATGCAGCGCTTCGTACGAAACCCCCGTGGCGATGCCGTGAGCCTCCAGCGCATCGCGAAATTCCTTGCGCGAGATCGTCAGGCGGTCCAGCGGCAGAAGCACGCAGAACATGTTCCAGGAGTGGCCGTCTTCGCTGCCCGCGCTCGGTTGCGGCGGCAGCACGCACGGCGGTTCGGTTGCGAGCTTCGCGAAATAGCGATCGACCAGCGCGCGGCGTCGCGCAAGAAACTGCGGCAGGTGTTCGAGTTGAGCATGGCCGATGCGCGCGTTGACGTCGGGCAGGTTGAACTTGCCGCCGGGGAATGCCACATCGCGGGTGCGATCGGGCAAGTACGTGATGCCGTGGAAGCGCAGTGCCTCGACGCGCTTCGCTTCCGCGTCGTCGTTGACTACCAGCGCGCCCCCTTCGATCGATGTGATGTTCTTGTTCGGATGAAAACTGAACGTGGTGAGGTCGCCGAACGCGCCGATGTTACGGCTTTTCCAGCGCGAGCCGATGACGAGCGCGGCATCTTCGATGACGCGCAAGCCGTGGCGCTGTGCCAGCGCGAACAAGGCATCCATGTCGACCAGCGCGCCGGGATAATGCGTCGGGATGATCGCCCGGGTTCGTGACGTGATCGCCGCCTCGATCTGGCGCAAATCGATGTTGCGGGTGACGAGATCGCAGTCGACGAAGACCGGCGTCGCGCCGACCTTGACGATCATGTTGAGCACGGTGAAAAAGCTCTGCGCCGACGTGATCACCTCGTCGCCGGGGCCGACGCCGCAGAGTTGCAACGCAACCTCGATGGCGGCGGTGGCGGAGGTCAGCACGCGCACGGGACGGCCGCCGCAAAAGGCGGACAGCCGTGCCTCGAACTTCTGCACCCAGGGGCCGCTGGCGATGTGGCCGGAGCGCAGGACCTCGCTGACGCCCGCGACGGTCGTCTCGTCGAGCAGCGGGCCTGCGAACTTGAGATACATCATGCCCTTCTCATCGTTACGCCCCTCGCCCTAACCCTCTCCCCGCAAGCGGGGCGAGGGAACAACTCCCTCTCCCACAAAGCGGGCGGGCGAACGACTCCCTCTGGCGCCAAGGGGGCGAGGGAACGACTCCCTCTGGCGCCAAGGGGGGCGAGGGAACAACGCCCTCTTCCGCCTGGTCTGGAGAGAGCCTGCCCTGAGCCTGTCGAAGGAGCTGGGTGAGGGTGGGACCATGCATGGCATTCGTTGCGTCAGCTTCGCGCGAGGAGCCACACGCCGACGATGATGAAGCCGATGCCGAGCCAGCGCGACAGCGTAACCGCCTCGCCGAAGAGATAATGCGCGGCGATCGCGTTGATGACGTAGCCCAGCGACAGCAGCGGATAGGCGATCGATACCGGGACGCGCGACAAGCCGACGATCCACACGATGACGCTCACGACGTAGCAGGCTAGCCCGGCAGCGATGTGCGGCTCGAGCGCCATACGGCCGAACTGCGCGGGCCAGTTGTCGGTGGTGAGGTTAATCACGCCCAGCACGTTGGTGCCGGCTTTGAGTAGAAGCTGTGCGCCGGCGTTAAGGAGCACGCCGGTCATGAGGAAGGAGAACGCGGTCCAGGTCATCATCGCCGGCCGACCACGACGCGGCGCGGATCACGCCCCAGCTCGACCATCGTCACGCCTTTCCGCTTGAGTTCGTCGTATTCTTCCGGCTGCATGATCGCATAGGCCTGCTCGTTCGCCTCCCAGCGCTTCCGCCATTCGTCGACGGTGGCGATCGCCTTTTGCGGCTCGCTCTTGAGCCCCATCGCCAACTCATCCGGATGATCGACGGGGATCACCGTCCGTCCGAGATAATACGGCAAGGTTTGATCGTACATCCGGATCGCATAGAACGGCACGTCCGCGCGCAGCGGCCCGCGCGCAGCCACGATCCGCGACAGAATCGGCGCGGTCGAGTGCGATTCGGCGAGTTCGTCGTGACCAGTCAGCACGAGCTGCGCGCCCGCGAGCGAAGTCAGCGCGGCCGCCAGCACCGCCGCAGTACGCCTGCCCGCGCGAATCCACCACCAGCCTGCGACCCCGCCGAGGGACGCCACGGCGCAGCCGGCCTTGATCCACGGCGCGTAGGCGAGCAAAGGAGCCAGCGGTTGCCGCGCGCCGGCAAAATGCGCGGCGATCGGCGCGTACGCGAACAGCACCGCCAGCGTGGCGACACCGGCCGCCACCACCAACGGCAGCGTCAGCCGCGCGAGCGTCGCGTCGGACAGCTTGGTCAGTTGCGAGCCGATCCCAAGCGCCAGCGCCGGGAAGATCGGCAGGATGTACGACGGCAATTTCGAGCCGGACACGCTGAAGAACACGAAGATGACCGCCGCCCAGACGAGCGCGAACCTTTGCCAGTTGAAGCCGTTGTCCTCGCTCCGCGCGTCGGCCCACATCCGCTTCGCGGTCCAGAAGAATACCGTGAGCCAGGGCAGGATCCCGACCATGAAGATCGGCACGAAATACCACCATGCGCCCTCGCGGTGGTGCTCGCCGGTAAGGTAGCGCGTGAAGTGCTCGTGGATGAAGAAGAAGTCGAAGAATTCTGGATTGCGCACCGACACGGCGACAAACCACGGCGCGGCAAGCGCGAAAAAGACGATGGCGCCGGATAACAGATGCAGACGTCGCCACAGCGCCCAGTCACGCGTGACGAGCGTATACGCGACGAGCGCCGCCCCCGGCAGCACGATCCCGATCAATCCCTTGGACAGCGTCGCCAGCGCGAGCGCGCCCCATGCCACCCACATCCAGGAGCGCCTTTCGAGCGCCGTAGCTTCGGTGCGCTGTGCGATGAACAGGCTGCCCAGGCCCACGCTCATCCATAGCGTGAGCCCCGCGTCGAGGGTGAGGATGTGCGCGTTGAGCGCGTACCACAGCGAGCCGCCGAGCGCCGCCGCGCTATACAGGCCAAGCGCGGGCCCGCCGAGACGAAAGCCCACGTAGCCGATGAATAGCACGCCTAGATACCCCGCTAATGCGGGCCATAGCCGAGCCGTCCAGTGGTGCACGCCGAAGGTTTCGTAGCCCGCCGCGGTGAGCCAGTATTGCAGTGCGGGCTTCTCGAAATACTTGATGCCGTCGAGCCGCGGCGTCACCCAGTCGCCGGTGGCCGCCATCTCGCGCGCAATCTCGGCATAGCGGCCTTCATCGGGGTGGACCAATCGCCGGTAGTCGAGATTCGAGAACCAGACCAAGGTGAATACGAGCAACAGCGCGAGCATGGCACGCCGCGTCAGCGGAGCAACGGATGGGCCGGGAGCGGGCGCGGAAGGCGGGAACATCGGGAAGGGCGCGATTCTACCGCGTTGGCGGGGCTCGTATCTCACCCCCACCACCGCCATGCTAAGCTCTTCGAAAGTGACGTTGCCTCTCCAGGTTCAAATGCCCGATGTCGATCGAGCTCGCGTCGTCCGCGCCGCCGAGCGCGACCTCGCCGCCGTCGCCGAGCTCGCCCGGGTCATCTGGCGCAAGCATTACCCCGGCATCATCACTCTCGACCAGATCGAGTACATGCTCGAGCTCGGCTATTCGCTCGATGCGTTGCGGCGCTTCATTACCGAGGAAGGTGCCGGGCTCGACCTGGCCTATGTCGGCGAAAGGTTTGCGGGATTCGCTGCGTATTACCGTTCCAGCCGGCCTGATGAGCTCAAGCTCGACAAGCTCTACGTGCATCAGGACTTCCAGGGTCGCGGCGTGGGCCGCAGCCTGATCGCCGCGGCAGAAGCTGCCGCAATGGATCAGCGCCGAACGACGCTGATCCTCAACGTCAACAAGCAAAACCTGCGCGCGATCCGCGCCTACGAGCGCAACGGTTTCTTCGTGCGCGAAGCGGTGGTGGTCGACATCGGCGGTGGATTCGTGATGGACGATTACGTCATGGCCAAACGCCTCGCGTAGCCAAGGCATTTGTCCGCGCACCAGATTCCTTGCCCTGCGGCTTTCCTGTGCAATCGACCATGCCAACCGCGCTCAAGCTCTACGACAACTATGCCCGCAGCCTGCGCGGCTTCGAGGCGCTCGAGGCCGGTGCGGTCGGCCTCTACACCTGCGGCCCGACCGTTTACGACTACCAGCACATCGGCAACTTCCGCACTTTCCTGTTCGAAGATCTGCTCCGGCGAGTGCTGGAATGGAACGGCTACGAGGTTACGCACGTCATGAACGTCACCGACGTGGGCCATCTCACCTCCGACGCCGACACCGGCGAGGACAAGATGGAAAAAGGCGCGCGGCGCACCGGCAAGACCGCGTGGGAAATCGCGGAGCTCTATACCGGCGCGTTCCTCGAGGATATGCGCGCGCTGAACATCGAGGACCCGACGATCCTCTGCCGCGCCACCGACCACATCCGGGAGCAGATCGAGTTCATCGCCGACATCGAGCGAAATGGCTACACGTATCGCACTTCCGACGGCATCTACTTCGATACCAGCAAGCAGCTCGATTACGGCTACCTCGCGCGCCTGGACAAGGCGGGGCTCGAAGCCGGCAAGCGCGTCGATGTCGGCGAGAAAAGGCATGCGACCGACTTTGCGCTTTGGAAGTTCTCGCCTCCAGGCGAAAAGCGCCAGATGGAATGGGAGAGCCCATGGGGCAAGGGGTTCCCCGGCTGGCACATCGAATGCTCGGCGATGGCGCAGAAATACCTTGGCGACTTCTTCGACATCCACTGCGGCGGCGAGGACCACATTCCTGTTCACCATACCAACGAGATCGCGCAAACCGAGGCGCGCGTGGGCACGAGACTCGCGAACTTCTGGATGCACGGCTACTTCCTCCTCGCCAACGACGCCAAGATGGCGAAGTCGGCCGGCGAGTTCCTGCGCCTCAAATTGCTCACCGACCGTGGCTACGACCCGCTCGCGTATCGCTATCTCTGTCTTACGGCGCATTACCGCAGCCAGCTCAACTTCACCTTCGATGCACTCGACGCCGCGGCGACGGCGCTCGAGCGCCTGCGCAACGGCTTTCACGCGTTGCCGCATGGAGGAGGCGCCGATCCGCGCTACGTCGAGCGCTTTACCGCCGAGATCAACGACGACCTCAACCTCCCGCGTGCGCTCGCGCTGGCCTGGGAAGTTCTGCGCGGCGAGCTGCCGCCTGCCGCGCGCCGGGCTACGCTCGCGGCTTTCGACCGCGTCTTCGGGCTCGGGCTCGAAGCATGGCAGCCCAAGCAGGAAACGATCCCCGAGGTCGTGCGCGCGCTGGCCGCGGCACGCGCCGCGGCGCGCGCCGCCAGAGACTGGGCCGAAGCGGACCGGCTGCGTGTCGAGCTGCACGCCGCCGGCTGGGAGATGGAAGACCGCCCCGACGGCTACGCGCTGAAGCGACGGTAATCGTCATTCTCGCGCAAGCGGGAATCCAGTGTCGTCGGCCGCCGATCACTCGCGCATTCCGGAGGCGCATACAACGCATTCAAAAACACCGTTTGAGCGCACGCCGGTTCCTATCGACAATCTCTCCTGAGAAACAACGCGCCGGGATACGTCCCGGGCGAAATTGGAGAGATTCATGGAACCGACGAAAGCAATCAGATGATTTGGACCGATTCTCGTCGCCTTCGCGATCGCGACGGCGATAGCGATCCTGGTGTCTGTGGTCGTGCAGTCGCGGCTGATGTCGGTCGAGCCGGAGATCCGGCAGCATATCGCGTCGCAACCGGAAAAAGTCGAGCATCCGCCCATCGTCGTGACCATCGAGCCCGCGCGCATCGAGGTCATCGGCAAGCGCAGCTCTTCGGTCTCCGACACCTTCGCGGACTGGCTGCCGCGACGCGGCGATGCGTCTTAATCGCGTGATGCAGAACCGCCCCGCGCAGCAGTTCTGTATCAGTAGAGGCGCTGCACCGGGCCGGTGTAGAGAACAGGCCCGGTCGGCAGTCCGGTTGGCGAGCCGCCTGCGGGCTCGAGGCTTATCGCCAGCGCTGGGATATTCTGCAGCGCCTGATCCGCTGCCACGGGAAGCTCGATACGCGCGACGCCGGCCGGAGCGATGGTCGAGATGAGGCCCAGCGAGCGCGGATTGCCCCGTTCGGGCAGCATCCATAATTCAAGCGCACGATTGGGCGCGACCGCAACCGGAGCGAGTGCTTTTACGGCGAGATAACGGCCCGTACGAGCCGCCGTCGCGACCAGCGCCGGCTTCGCGTCCTGTCCCGCGAGCACGACGACCAGCGTGCCCTCCGGTGCCTCCGGCGCGGGCTTGAGCAGCGCGATCGCAAGTGCCAGCGAAGTCGCGAGACCCACGAGCGCGAGGCCGCGCCACCATCCCGCAGGAGCCCAGCGCAACGAGCGCGCGCGCGGCATCGTGGCGGCGCCGCGGATGCGAGCGAGGATCGCCGCCCAGACGCGGGATGGCGGGGCGATCGGAGGCAATGCCTCCGCGAGGGGCAACAGGCGCTCTTCCCAGCTGCGCACTGCATCGGCCACGATCCGATCGCTGCGTGCCAGGCGCTCGAGCCGCTGGCGCGCGCGTCCGCGCAGCGTACCGAGCACGTATTCGCCGGCCAGCGCGTCGGCACGATCTGGATCGTGCAGATTCATCGGGTCACTCCGGCGCGGTCGAGGCACTCCCGCAAGCGCTCGAGGCCGCGGCGCACCCACGACTTGACGGTACCGAGCGGCTGTCTCAGATGCCGTGCGAGCTCGGAGTGCGACAGGCCCTCGAAAAAAGCCAAGGCGATCGCCTGCCTCTGGGTCGGCTCCAGCGCCTCGACGCAGCCCCTCACCGCGTGCGTGTCGGCGCCGGAGAGCAGCATCTCCAGTGGAGTCGGATCCTCGGAGGCGATCGTCACGCCTTCTTCCTCATCGTCCATCGTTACGGTGTCTACCTCGCGCCGGCGCAGCTGATCCAGGCAGCGATTACGGACGATGCTGGTCAACCACGTCAACGGCTGGCTCTTGGCGGCGACGTACGACCCGGCGTGGTGCCAGACGTTGACAAAACTCTCCTGCAGGATCTCCTCGGCCGGGGCCGCTTCCCTCAATATACGCAGCGCTACGGCGTACAGATGCGGAGAGGTCAGGCGGTAGAGCTCGGCGAACGCCTGCTGGTCCGCAAGCGCGGTCCGTGCCAGCAACTCCATCAGCCGCGCATTGCGCTCGAGTTGCTTCGCAGGGTCGTTCTGCATGTCGATCGAAGCGAAGCCTTTTACGCGCGCTGGCGGTTCTTCCGCCAGAGAACGTCAGTGCGGCCCGCATCACGGTTGAGCACGCGCGCCAGCACGAAGAGGAGATCGGAAAGTCGGTTCACGTACTTGCGTACGGGATCGCGTACCGTAGTGGATGCACCGAGATGCACCAGCGAGCGTTCGGCGCGCCGGCACACGGTCCGCGCGACGTGAGCGAGGCTCGCCGCCCGCGTGCCGCCGGGCAGGATGAATTCCTTGAGCGGCGGCAAGTCGGCGTTGAAGCGCTCGACGGCGGTTTCGAGTCGGAGCACTTGCGCCTCGTTCAGCGCGCCGGATCCCGGGATCGACAGCTCGCCGCCGAGATCGAACAGATCGTGTTGCACCTCGGTGAGGCAGGCTGCGACCGCATCGGGAAGCGATTCGGCGAGCAGCAGGCCCAAAGCCGAGTTGAGCTCGTCGATCGCGCCGATTGCGTCGATGCGCGCCGAATCCTTGGCGACGCGCGAGCCGTCGCCCAAGCCCGTCGTGCCGGCGTCGCCGGTGCGGGTGACGATCTTGGAGAGGCGATGGCCCATGATGCCTTCGTCGCGTCGAGAGTTGCCGGGACGCGCTCGAGCGGCCAGCATAGAGAATTCGGCTATGCGCAGCAAGTCGAACGCAAAGCGCCGCACGATTGTCTTTTCGGGCGGATAGGTTCCTGAGTTACCATGACAGCCCGCCTCCAGCGACCGCTGAAGCCACTCGAGCCGCGTCATGACCAGCGCCTACGAAAACCACCTCGATCGGAATGAAGCCAATTACACGCCGCTCACGCCGCTGTCGCTGATCGCGCGCGCCGCGTACGTGTACCCGAACCAGCCGTCGGTGATCCATGCCGACCGCCGTTACACCTGGGCGCAGACGTACGCGCGCTCGCGCCGGCTCGCCTCCGCGCTCCAGCGCGGCGGCATCGGCAGCGGGGACACGGTGGCCGTCATGGCGGCAAACACGCCGGAGATGGTCGAAGCCCATTTCGGCGTGCCGATGACCGGCGCCGTGCTCAACACGCTCAACACGCGCCTCGATGCAGAAGCGATCGCGTTCATGCTGAATCACGGCGAGGCCAAGCTGCTCATTACCGACACCGAGTTCTCGCCGACGGTCGAGGCCGCGTTAGCGCGGCTCGAGCGCAAGATCGAGGTGATCGACATCGTCGACGCGGCGGGTCCGGGCGGCAAGCGGTTGGGTGCGAAGGATTACGAAGAGTTCATTGCCGGCGGCGATCGCGACTTCGAGTGGAAGCATCCCGCCGACGAATGGCAGGCGATCTCGCTCAACTACACGTCGGGAACAACGGGCAACCCCAAGGGCGTGGTCTATCACCATCGCGGCGCATATCTCAATGCGCTGTCGAACATCATCGACTGGGGCATGCCCCGTCATGCGGTTTACCTCTGGACGCTGCCGATGTTTCATTGCAACGGCTGGTGCTTTCCGTGGACGGTGGCGGCCAACGCCGGCACCAACGTCTGCCTGCGGCGCGTCGAGGCGAAGCTCATCCTCGATGCGATCCGCGAGCACGGCGTCACGCATTATTGCGGTGCGCCGATCGTGCACGCGATGCTGATCAACGCGCCCGACGAATGGAAGCACGGCATCCGGCAGAAGGTGAGCTGCCTCGTCGCCGCGGCCGCCCCGCCGGCCTCCGTGATTGAGGGCATGCAGCGCATGGGCTTCGACATCACCCATGTCTACGGCCTGACCGAGACCTACGGCCCTGCCGCGGTATGCGCCAAGCACGCCGAATGGGACGCGCTCGACATCGGAGGGCGCACCGAGCGCAACGGACGCCAGGGCGTGCGTTACACCTGCGAGGAAGGGATGACCGTGATGGATCCCGAGACCATGCGCGAGGTTCCTCGGGACGGCGAGACGATGGGCGAGATCATGTTCCGCGGCAACATCACCATGAAGGGCTACCTCAAGAATCCGAAGGCGACCGACGAGGCGTTCGCCGGCGGCTGGTTCCATTCGGGCGACCTCGCGGTGCTGCAGCCCGACGGCTACGTCAAGATCAAGGATCGCTCCAAGGACGTGATCATCTCGGGCGGAGAGAACATCAGCTCGCTCGAAGTCGAGGATGCGCTGTACCGCCATCCTGCTGTGCTCGCCGCCGCGGTCGTCGCGCAGCCGGATCTGAAGTGGGGCGAGACGCCGTGCGCGTTCGTCGAAGTGAAGCCCGATGCGTCGGTGACCGAGGCCGAGCTGATCGAGCATTGCAGAAGCCTTCTCGCGCGCTTCAAGGCGCCGAAGAAAGTCGTCTTCGGCGAGCTGCCGAAAACCTCGACCGGGAAGATCCAGAAGTTCGTGCTGCGCGAGCGCGCGAAATCGACGGCCGCGATCGAGTAGGCAAGGCCTGCGGCGCGGTAAACTCGGCGCGCGCGGTGGCGCAGACGGTCGTCGAGCGGGTAACCCGGCTCGTGGCAGCGACTCAACGCACGAGTGGCCGCGCACGAGCCACCCGCTTGCGATGACCGCGCCACAGCGCGCTGGGCGTCACCGCGCCGCAGCTCCGAATCGCCACGCAAGTTGCAGTGGCGAAGGCCTGTTAGAGCGCCCGTTGCGCCGCGCCCGCCGTTACGGGTGGCGCGGCGAGGAAGTCGTGGGTTGACTTCCGAAGCCGGCGCCGGGTACCCGTAGGCGGGCGAATGCAGCGCCCGGGCGCGAGACGGGCATTCGCCGCAGCCGCAAGCCGCAGCGCCGAGTCACCGCGCTTGCGGCGAGCGCGCGTTCATGTGCGACAGATCCACCGCCGCCGATTCCTTCACGCGCTCCATCACTGCGTAGGTATGTGTCTCGCGGATTCCGGTTACCTTCGAGAGAACTTCGCCAAGAAACGCGCGGTACGCCGCCATGTCCGGCACTCGTACCTTGACCAGATAGTCGAAGCCTCCAGCCACCATGTAGCATTCCTGCACCTGCGGGATGCGCGTCATTGCGCCGGCGAACTGATCGAACGCATCCTGGGACGTGCGATCGATGGCAATCTCGATGAACACGAGCAATCCGAGATCGAGCCGCTCCGCATCGAGCCGCGCGCAGTACCCGGCGATGATGCCGGAGGCTTCCAGCGCGCGGACGCGTTCCGCGCAAGGCGTCGGGCTCAAGCCGACCATCTTCGCCAGTGCCACGTTGCGCAGGCGGCCATCGCGCTGCAGCTCATCGAGGATCTTGAGGTCGATGGCGTCGAGTTTCTTCATCGAAGGCTCCTTCAAACCGAGCGCTCTGTTCCTGCACGAACCGCGGCTTCCGCGGCCGCCAGGTCCTCGAGCGCGAAGCCCACGGACTTGAACACGGTGATCTGATCTTCGCGTGTCCGGCCCGGATGCGCGCCACGCGCGAAATCGCGCAGCTCGGCGGCGATGGAGCGCGCGTCGATCGCGCCGCAGGCGATCGCTTGCACGATATCGCCTCCTTCGGCCAGCGCCGCGGTGCGATCGTCGACCGCGATGACATCGGCGCGCTCAAGCGCCGCCGCGTCGGTCTCCCGCATGTCTTTCCTGAATGCACCGACCAGGTCGAGATGTACGCCGGGCTTGAGCCACCGGCCCAGCACCAGCGGCGTGGTGGACAGTGTGGCGCAGGAAATCATGTCAGCAGTCGCGACGGCTGCTTCGAGATCGGTGCACGGCTGCGCCGGGATGCCGGCCCGGGCGCACTCCGCGGCGGTCATCTCGGCGTGCGCGGCGGTGCGACTCCAGACGCTGACGCGGTCGAGCGGGCGGATCGAGCGATGCGCATCGATCAGGGCCCGGCCGATCCGTCCCGCACCGAGAACCAGGAGCGCTCGCGCGTCGCGCCGGGCGAGCCGGGACGCCGCGTAGGCTGACGCGCCCGCGGTGCGGCGCGCGGTCAGCTCTTCGCCGTCGAGGAGAGCAAGCAGTACGCCGTCGTGCGCATCGAACAGCGCGTAGAGCGCGGAAACGGAGCGCTTGCGCTCGTCGGCGTTGCCTGGAAACACGGTGACCAGCTTGACTCCGATCGAGCGGCCGTTGCGCCAGGCGGGCATCATGAGCAGTGTCGCCGCGGGCTTTCCCGGGACCTCGATGCCGTGGCTCGCGCGGAGCGGCGCGTGCACTTCGGCCAAGAGCGCCTCGTCGAGCGCGGCAAGAATGACCGGCCAGGGCAGGCGCGCGCGAATCATTTCAGCATCGAGGAATTGCATAGTCTCTCGGCGCGCTCGGGCGGCGGTCAGGGGGCGTCTTCGGCCAGCGATAACAGCGACGCGTTGCCCCCCGACGCCGTCGTGTTGATCGTCAAGGTGCGCTCATAGACCAGCCGCATCGGGTCGCCATGCCGATCTGCGTCGACGACGAGCATCGGCACGATCGGGCCTTCGCGCGTCGCGAGCAGCTTCCTGATTTCGCGCGCATGTTGGTCGCTGCCGGCGAACAGGACCGCGTCGGGCGCCGCCGCGAGCGCATCGGCGACGATTTCATAACGCGCTCCGGCTTGCGCAGCGATGCGCTCCGCGCGCTCGGATCGCGCCAGCAGCGCGACGTTGCCGGTCGCCGCCGCCAGGCGAACCTGCGCCTGCAGTGCGTGATCGTCGGTCGCGATGCAGGCGACGCGGCCGCGCGGGTGCAGGGAAAGCACGTTGGATTCCCCCGTCGGCCCGGGAAGGGTCTGCTCGGCACGGATCGCCGTCGCGGCCGCATCCAGGGGCTCGCGCACGAGACGTCGCAGATAATGCGGCCCTCCGGCTTTCGGCCCGGTCCCGGACAAGCCTTCCCCGCCGAAGGGCTGCACGCCGACCACGGCCCCGATCATGTTGCGATTGACGTAGATGTTGCCGGCGCGAATCCGTTCGCACACGGCCTCGACGGTCTCGTCGATGCGCGTCTGGATACCGTGCGTCAGGCCGTACCCCGTCGCATTGATCGACGCGACCACTGACACGAGCTCTCCTTCGCGGTAGCGCACGACATGCAGCACCGGCCCGAAGACCTCGCCTTCCAGTTGCGCGATCCGTTGGATCTCGATCAACGTCGGTGGAAAGAAACTGCCGTTCGCGCAAGCCGCGGGAAGCGGAAGCTGGAACACCGCCGCGCCTGCGGCGCGCATGCGGTCGACGTGCGCTGCAAGCGCGTCGCGGGACTTCGTGTCGATCACGGGGCCGATGTCGGTGTCGAGCCGGCGCGGATCGCCGAGGCGGAGCTCCGCCATCGCGCCCTTGAGCATCGTAAGCACGCGCTCGGCGACGTCGGCCTGAAGGCAGAGCACGCGCAACGCAGAGCAGCGCTGGCCCGCGCTGTCGAATGCGGAGCTGATGACATCGGTGACGACTTGCTCCGGCAACGCCGAGCTGTCGACGATCATCGCGTTCTGGCCGCCGGTCTCGGCGACCAGCACCGGATCGTCGTCGCGCCGCGCAAGCTCGCGGTTGATGCCGCGGGCGACCGCGGTCGAGCCGGTGAAGAGCACGCCGGCGATGCGCGGGTCGGCGACCAGCGCGCTCCCGACCGTATCGCCCCGACCTGGGAGCAGCTGCAACGCCGCGCGCGGCACGCCGGCACGATGCAGCAAGGCGATCGCCGCGGCCGCGATCAAGGGCGTTTGCGCCGCCGGCTTCGCGAGCACTGGGTTGCCCGCGGCGAGCGCGGCGGTGACCTGGCCGACAAAAATCGCGAGCGGAAAATTCCACGGGGCGATGCACGCCATCGGGCCGCGCGGCGTCGCCAGCGCGAGCTCGCGCCGCGCCTGCGCCGCGTAGTAGCGGCAATAGTCGGCGGCCTCGCGGATCTCGCCCTGGGCATTGACCAATGTCTTGCCGCCTTCGCGGACGGCGAGCGCGATCAGCGGACCGCGTTCGTGCTCGATCATGTCGGCCGCGCGCTCGAGGCACGTCGCGCGGTCCGCGACGGCGGTTTTCGCCCACGACATGCCTTCGCTCGCTGCAATCGCGACGGCCCGTTCGACATCGGCCACCGACCCCATCGTGACGAGGCCCACGGGCTCGTCATGGGTCGCCGGGTTGGCGACCGAGGTCGGCGTGCGGCGATCGTCCGTCTCGGGCCCGCCCAGCAGCGGTCGAGCTTCGGCACGCGGCGGCGCAGCCGCGAGCTCGGCTTCGAGCGACGAAAGCGCGGACTCGTCGGAGAAATCGATGCCGCGCGAATTTTTCCGGTCGGCATAGAGCGCTCCCGGAAGCGAAATGCGCGGGTGCGGCGTCCCGCCGGACTCGCGTGCCACCGCGACCGGATCGGCGACCAGCTCGGCGATATCTACCCGAGGATCGACGATGCGGTTGACGAACGATGTGTTGGCGCCGTTCTCGAGCAAGCGACGCACGAGGTAGGCGAGCAGCGTCTCGTGCGAGCCGACCGGCGCGTAGATGCGGCAGGCGCGATCGAGCTTGTCTGCTCCGACGATTTGATCGTAAACGCTCTCGCCCATGCCATGCAGGCACTGGAATTCGTAGTCGGCGTTGCCGGCGAGCGTGTGGAT
>DASXQW010000045.1:0-11557 GCA_036506975.1 Casimicrobiaceae bacterium
AAGCGCGAGTCGCAGCCGCCGGATATGCACGTCGACCGTGCGTTCCTCGATGTAGACGTGGTCGCCCCAGACCTGATCGAGCAGTTGCGATCGGCTGTGCACGCGCTCCGGCCGCGCCATGAAAAACTTGAGCAGCCGGAACTCGGTCGGCCCGAGCTGCACTGGCGAACCGCTCGCTGTCACACGATGCGTACCCGGATCGAGCTTGAGCGGTCCCACCGTCAATGTTTCCTGTGCCGACTCGGGCGCACGACGCCGCAATACCGATTTGATGCGCGCCTTGAGCTCACGCGGGCTGAAGGGTTTAGTGACGTAATCGTCGACCCAGGCTTCGAGTCCGGCAACGCGGTCGGCCTCGTCGCTGCGCGCGGTGACCATGATGATCGGCAGCTCGCGCGTCCGTGCCTCGCCGCGCAGGCCCCGCGCCAGCGCGAGCCCTGATTGGCCGGGGAGCATCCAGTCGAGCAGCAACAGGTCCGGCAAGGCGCGCCGGATCTCTCCGAGCGCCGCTTCCGCGTCCGCGACGGTGCGCACCGCGAAGCCGGCGTCCTCGAGGTTGACGCGCAAGAGCTCCTGGATTGCGGGCTCGTCTTCGACCACCAGGATCGACGGCATCATGGCTTCTCCGCGTTCATTCGGCCAGCTCCGCGCGGATCTGCTCCGCGGTGGCATGGCGCACGTCCTTGCCCTTGACGACGTGGACGACATTCTCGGCGATGTTCTTGGCATGATCGCCGATGCGCTCGATCGACTTGGCGATGAACACGATCTCGAGCGCCGGGGTGATCGTCCGCGGATCTTCCATCATGTAGCTGATCAGCTGGCGCAGGATGGCGAGGAACGCGGCATCGATCGCTTCATCGTTGCTGATCACGGTTGCCGCAGCGTTGACATCGAGCCGCGCAAAGGCGTCGAGCGCGAGCTGCAGGTTTTCCTCCGCCAACCCGGCCGCCCGCGTGATGACGTGCACGCGTACCGTCGTCAGGCGCTCTGGCCGCTGCATCTGCTGCGCCTTGTAGGCGACCTTCTTGATCTCGTCGCCAATGCGCTCGAGCTCGTTGACGATCTTGACCACGGTCAGAATTATGCGCAGGTCGATCGCCGCCGGCTGGCGCTTGGCGATGATCTGGCTGCATTGCTGGTCGATGTCCATCTGCATGCGGTTGATCGCCTGCTCGTCGCTCGCGACCAGCGTCACGATGTCGACGTCCCCTGGGACCCGTAGCGCTTCGACTGCGCGCCGAAACTGCGTCTCGACCAGGCCACCCATCGCCAGGACGCCGGAGCGGATGGCCTCCATCTCGGCGTCGAACTGCTTGGATGTGTGCTCGTTCATGTTGCGCTCCCGGGCCGGCGTCGACAAGCGTCAGCCGAACCGGCCGGTGATGTAATCCTCGGTTTCCCTGCGGCGGGGCTTCAGGAACAGCTCATCGGTCGCGCCGAACTCGATCAGCTCGCCCAGGTACATGTACCCAGTGTAATCGGAAACGCGCGCCGCCTGCTGCATGTTGTGGGTAACGATCGCGATCGTGTACTCGGACTTGAGCTCGCTGATCAACTCCTCGATCTTGGCGGTCGAAATCGGGTCGAGCGCGGAAGTAGGCTCGTCGAGCAGGAGCACCTCAGGCTTGACCGCCACCGCACGCGCGATGCACAGCCGCTGCTGCTGCCCGCCAGAGAGTGCCATTCCGCTCTGCTTGAGCTTGGCTCTGGCCTCGTCCCACATGGCCGCCTTGGTGAGCGCCCATTCCACGCGTTCGTCCATTTCGCGCGGGGTCAAGCTCTCGTACAGGCGAATGCCGAAAGCGATGTTGTCGTAGATCGACATCGGGAACGGCGTCGGCTTCTGGAAGACCATGCCGATCTTGGCGCGCAACGTGTTGAGATCGACGCCGGCCTCAAGGATGTTGCCGCCGTTGAAGACGATCTCACCGACCGCGCGGTGACCCGGATAGAGCGAGTACATACGGTTCAGCGTGCGCAGCAGCGTCGATTTGCCGCAGCCGGAGGGCCCGATGAACGCGGTGACGCGGCGCTCGGCGATCTCCAGGTTGATGTCCTTCAGCGCCTGAAAACGGCCATAATAGAAATCCAGATGTCGCACCGCGATCTTGGTCGGCATCCGGGCCTCGGCCTCGGGCCTGACCTCCGGCCGGATCGCGAAGATGTCGAGATTCATTGGCACTTTCGTCCCGGCTACTTGGTCGCGGTCTGGCGGAAGAGCACGCGCGCCATGACATTGAGCACGAGCACCGCGAGCGTGATCAACAGCGCTCCTGCCCACGCCAGCTCCTGCCAGTCCTTGTAAGGGCTCATCGCAAACTGGAAGATGACCACTGGCAGATTGGCCATCGGCGCGTTGAGATCGGTCGTCCAGAATTGGTTGTTTAGCGAGGTGAACAGCAATGGCGCGGTCTCGCCGGAAATCCGTGCGACCGCGAGCAGCACGCCAGTGATGACGCCGGCGCGGACCGACCGCAGCGTTACCTTCACGATCACCTTCCATTGCGGCGTGCCCAGTGCGACCGCGGCCTCGCGCAGGCTGTCCGGCACCAGGCGCAGCATGTTCTCGGTCGTGCGGATCACGACGGGTATCACGATCAGGGCGAGGGCGAGCGCGCCCGCCCAGGCAGAGAAGTGATTTACCCGGAAGACATAGATTTCGTAGATGAACAGGCCGATGATGATCGAAGGCGCGGACAGCAGGATGTCGTTAATGAATCGCGTGCACGGAGCGAGCCACCCGCGGCTGCCGAATTCGGCGAGATAGATGCCGGCGAAAATCCCGATCGGCGTCCCGATCGCGGTACCCATCGCCGCCATCAGCACGCTGCCGACGATCGCATTGAGCAGGCCCCCCTTGCTGCCGGGCGGCGGCGTCATCTGGGTGAAGAGGTCGGTGCTGAACGCGTGGAATCCCGCGGCGAACAGCGTGATGAGAATCCAGAACAGGAACGCGAGACCGAACGCCATCGTAAGCAGCGACATGAACAGGTTGAAGCGGTTTACGAAAAGCCGGCGAGTGTAGAGCGAGCGCATGGCAAGTCGCCGACTGTCAGGTCGTTCTGCCTTCGCCTTTGGCCAGCTGCAGCAGCAGAAGCTTGGCCAGCGCAAGCACGATGAAAGTGATGACAAAAAGGATCAGGCCGAGCTCGATCAGCGCCGAGGTGTACAGGTCGCCGACGGCTTCGGTGAACTCGTTGGCGAGCGCCGACGCGATGCTGTTGCCCGGCGCCAGAATCGACGCGCTCAGCTGGTGGGCATTGCCGATGAGGAAGGTAACGGCCATCGTCTCGCCCAGTGCGCGGCCAAGGCCGAGCATGATGCCGCCGATCACGCCGACCTTGGTGTAAGGGAGGACGATGTTCCGAACGACTTCCCATGTCGTGCAACCGATGCCGTAAGCCGACTCCTTCAAAACCGGCGGCACGACGTCGAACACGTCCCGCATCACCGACGCGATGAACGGGATCACCATAATCGCCAGCACGAAGCCGGCAGTGAACACTCCGATGCCCTGCGGCGGGCCCTTGAACAACGCGCCGATCACGGGCGCCATGCCGAGCGTGCCGATCAACCAGGGCTGCAGATGGTCGGCAAAGAGCGGCGCGAGGACGAACAGGCCCCACATGCCATAGATGATGCTGGGAATCGCTGCCAAGAGCTCGATGGCAGTACCGAGGGGGCGCTTGAGCCAGGGCGGCGAGAGCTCGGTCAGGAACAACGCGATGCCGAAGCTCACCGGAACACCGATCAAGAGCGCGATGAACGAGGTGACCAGCGTGCCGACGATCGGCACCAGGGCACCGAATTTTTCCGTGACCGGATTCCATTCGGAGCTGACCAGGAATCCGAAGCCGAATTTTTCGATCGCGGGCAGGCTGCCATACACCAGCGACGCGATGATGGCGAGTAAGATCGCCAGGACCAGGAACGCGAAGCACCGGGTCAGCGCGCGGAAAAACAGATCCTGAAGCTGGACGCTCTTCTGCTTCGGATCGGGCATCTTGGCGACGCTGATCTGCGGTCGTAGTTGCAGCGCGTCGATTATAGTCGGTATCGCGCCCGTGGTTGTTTGCATCATCGGTGCGTGCACGTTAGCGTTCCCCATCGCGGCCCCGCTCGCGAGTCGACCGCCGCATCGGAAGCGGTGCGCTCAACACCCGCCGAAGGAACACGGCGTTCGCCGAACCTCTCGAACGCCGTGCGGAATTTCCAGTGGATGAAAGCCGATCGATCAGTACACCGGCTTGCCGGACGAATCCTTGATCTGAGTTTTCCACGCATTCTTGATCTGGCTGGTCACCGCATCGGGCAGTGGGACGTAATCCAGCGCGTCCGCCAGCTTGTCGCCGTCCGGCGAATACGCCCAGTCGAAGAACTTGAGCACTTCCCTGGCAGTCTCGGGCTTGGGCTGCGTCTTGTACATCAGAATAAAAGTCGCGCCCGAGATCGGCCAGGCATTCTTGCCCGGTTGATCAGTCAGCATCAGGTAATAACCCGGCGCCTTGGTCCAATCGGCGCCCGCTGCGGCCGCCTTGAACGTCTCGGACGAGGGACTCACGAAATTGCCTTCGCGATTCTGCACTTGTGCGTACGTCATCTTGTTCTGCAGCGCGTACGCGTATTCGACATAGCCGACCGAGCCCTTGACTCGCTGCACATACGAAGCCACGCCTTCGTTGCCTTTACCGCCCACACCGGTCGGCCACGCCACCGATGTGCCTTCGCCGACCTTCTCTTTCCATTCCGGGCTCATCTTCGAAAGGTAATTTACCCAGATGAAGGTCGTGCCCGAGCCGTCCGAGCGGTGGACAACCGTAATGTCCGAATCCGGGAGCTTGACTCCTGGGTTGAGCTTGACGATCGCCGGGTCGTTCCATTTGGTGACCTTGCCCAGATAGATGTTCGCCAGCACGGGCCCCGTCAGCTTGAGCTCGCCCGGCTTGACGCCCTCCAGATTGACGACCGGCACGTCGCCGCCGATGACCGTCGGAAACTGCAGCAATCCATCCTTGTCGAGCTCCTCGGGCTTGAGCGGCATGTCCGAAGCTCCGAAATCGACGGTCTTGTTCTGAATCTGCTTGATGCCGCCGCCGGACCCGATCGACTGGTAGTTCATGCCGACGCCCGTCTTCGCCTTGTAGGCCTCGGCCCACTTGGCGTAAATCGGGTATGGGAAAGTCGCACCCGCACCCGTGATGTCGAGCGCCTGAGCGCCAATGCCAAATGCGACGGCGGCGGCGCCGAGAAACCCGGCCAAAAATTTCTTCATATTCATATTTGGGAAGTTTTGGGTAATCGCACGATCGGAGCCATTGTCATATTGGCGTGTTACAGCCAGATGACTAGGGGTATCGGAATCGTGACGATCTCGGAAAATCAAACCGTTAGCCTAATTCCGGGGTGATTCAGTTATGGATCGGCGACCGCCGTCGGCGACGCCGTATATCAGTCAAGCGCCAAAAAGAAGCCCGGCGAACCGGGCTGAGAGGCCTTCGGAGGAGGAGTCCCGGGCCGATTTCGACTCAGGCTGCTTCAGCCATATCGGAATCCCTGCGAGATCCCTGCGGAACCGCGAACTCGCACGCGATTAATAGCGCTCTTTCGCGGGGCTTGAGGCGCCGAGCCAGCGCACGGTCAGCGCCGCCAAGCCGGCCCCGAATATCTGAGCCACGATGAACCCGGGCGCATCTTCGGGGCGGATGCCCGAGAACGTGTCGGTTGCCGCACGCGCGATCGTGACAGCGGGATTGGCAAACGAGGTCGACGCCGTGAACCAGTAGGCCGCCGCGATATACGCGCCGACCGCGGGCGCGACGGTCTTGGCCCCATGGCGGACGCAGCCAGCAATTACGAGGATCAGGCCGAACGTGGCTACCACTTCGCTCCACCACTGGGCCGGACCCGCTCGCACCTTCGTCGAAAACGCGAACAGCGGCTCGCCGAACATCGCGTGCGCGGCGGCGACGCCGAGCAGCGCACCCGCGAACTGCGCGAGCAGATAGGCCGGCACGTTGCGCCATGACACCTCCTTGCGCGCCGCCGCGATCATCGTCACCAATGGATTGAAATGCGCGCCCGATATTGGGGCGAAGACGAGGATCAGTGCCGCCAGCCCGAAGCCGGTCGCGAGGCTGTTGGCGAGAAGCGCGATCGCCACGTTACCCGAGGCGAGGCGCTCGCCCATGATGCCCGAGCCGACGATAATCGCGAGCAGCAGCGCCGTGCCGATCGCCTCTGCGACGATCGCGCGAGGATCGATAGTCAATCCTCCCGCCCAATTTCGCGCAGCTTGTTCTGCAGCGACAGCCGATCCAGCTTGTCGAGAGGAAGACTGGTGAAGATGCGGATGCGGTTGCTGAGAATTCTGGATACCTCCGACAATGCCTTGCGCTTCTCATCGTCCGTACCAACGACCGCCGCCGGGTCGGGGACCCCCCAATGCGCAGTCATCGGCTGGCCTGGCCACAATGGACAGACTTCGCCTGCCGCGTTGTTGCAGACCGTGATCACGAAGTCCATCGCCGGTGCGCCTTCCTTGGCAAACTCGTCCCAGCTCTTGCTGCGCAGGCCGCCGGTCGGCAGGCGATTTGCCTCGAGGTACTCGAGGGCAAGGGGATTGACGCGGCCGGCCGGCTGGCTGCCCGCGCTGTACGCCCTGAACTTCGGGCGCCCGATCGAGTTCAGCATCGACTCGGCGACGATGCTGCGTGCCGAGTTTCCGGTACACAGAAAAAGCACGTTGAAGACGCGCGCTGCTGCAGGCATGACCGCAGGCTATGAGCAGCAACTCGATTTCTGTCCCACCACCTCTGTCGGCGCGCAGCACGCGCCTTGCGTTCCGCAGGCCTGAGGCACTGTGTCGCTGCCGTACACCGGTACGCTGCCGAGCGAGTGGAACGTTTCCCACGCGACGCCGGCCGGATCGGTCACCCAGTATTTGTCCGAGCGGGCGTAGCAGCAGTTCACGCCCTTCTCCGCCGTGACTCCTCGCCCTGCGGCAATCAGGTGTTCGTGCACGGCTTCGAGCTCCGCATCGGACTCGACCTGGAAGCCGAGGTGATTGACACCGGCGGTATTGCCTCGCTGCGAGATCGCGAAATTGATGCGCGGATCGTCGAGCATCCATTTGGCGTAATCGTCCTTGCGCACCGCGGGCTCGACGCCGAACAGCGTCGAATAGAAGCCGATGCTCTCGGACAGATCGGGGACCGCGACGTGGACGTGAAAGCGTTTCATGCGATTCTCCTTTTGGCGTGAATTGCCCGCGCAGCGCGGGCGGTGGGTCTTGTCGCAGTGCGACGCGCACTGCTTTCCGGCATGCAATCGGGCGCGCACACCGGTTCGCAAGCGCCGGTCGCACGGCAGCAGTTTTCGGTCAGATACGCAACTAAACCGTTGATCGCCCCGAAATCCGCGCTGTAGTAAATGAACCGGCTCTCCTGACGCGCGCGAATCAAACCGGCGTTGGCGAGCTCCTTCAGGTGGAACGACAGCGTCGCGGGAGGCACATCCAGCACATCGGCGATGCGGCCGGGGGTGAGGCCCGCCGGCCCCTGTTCGACGAGCAAGCGAAACAGCGCCAGTCGCGTCTCCTGGGCCAGTGCAGCCAAGGCCCGGATCGTCGTCGATGAATCCATGTTTCCAATAATATAGAAATATGCACAAGATGTCAAGTGAAATTGCTGGGCGTCCCGGCCAAGGACAGGAGCCGCGTTGCCACAGGACACTTGGCGCGCCGGAGACCTGGATCGCTAGCGATGAATCCTCGGCATGATCACGCGGCGAGCAGCGATTCGCCCGGGCGCACGCGGGTGAAGCGCACTGGAACGGCGGCCGAGGCGAGATTGCCGTCGCGCAGCCGAACGCACGTGTAAGTCGAGCGGGAAAGATCCCCTGCATCCGGAAAATCGGCGCGGTAATGCGCGCCTCTGGAGTTTTCGCGCGCTCGAGCCGCGCAAACGATCACCCGCGACACCGCGACGAGGCTCTTCAGGTTGAGCCAGTCGTGCCAGTGCAGATTGAAGGCGCGCTCGCGGCAGGCCGGCGGCGGCGCGTATGCCTCGAGCTCGGCCGAAAGCGCGGCGAGTGCGCTATCGGCGCGAGCCAGGCCCCCAGCGTCGCGGACGATGCCGGCATCGTCCCACATCAATGCCAGGAGGCGCTCCCGGATCGACTCGAGATCGCCGTTGCTGCCGCGCGCAGCGAAGAAGATTTCGGCGTCCGCAACCGCGGCGTCGAGCGCGACGGTGTCGGGCGTCCGGAACTCGCGCGCGCGCGCCACCCACTCGGCCATCGTCGTGCCGGCGATGCCGCCGAACACGGTCGAATTGGCAACCCCGTTGCCGCCGAGGCGATTGGCTCCGTGCACGCCACCCGCGTCCTCGCCCGCGACGAACAAGCCGGAAAGCTCGGTTTTGCCATCGGGGGCGAACTCGACGCCGCCCATCAGATAGTGCGCGGTGGGCACCACTTCGACTTTGCCCCCGGCGAGATCGAAGCCGCAGTCGGCGCAGCGCTCGACCATGCCCTTGAACTGCCGGCGCACATTTTGCGCGCCGAGATGCGCCATGCTGAGATACACACCCCCGTGCGGCGTCGTGCGGCCCGCGCGCATTTCGGCGAAGATCGCCCGCGACACGATGTCGCGCGTCGCCCGCTCTGCGCGCGGATCGGCATCGATCATGAAGCGTCTTCCCGCACCGTCCAGCAAGTGGCCCCCGGCGCCGCGCAAGCCTTCTTCGAGCACCGTACCGGTCATCCGCGTGTCGGGTCCGGCAAGGAGCCCGGTCGGATGGAACTGCACCATCTCCATGTCGCGCAGCGGCAGGCCCGCGGCGAGCGCCAGCGCCAGGCCATCGCAACTCTTGTCGCCGGACGGCGTGTGGAACTTGTACATCGTCGGCCCGCCGCCGGTCGCCAACAGCACCGCCCGCGCGCTCGTGAAAACGTATTCGCCAGTCCTCATGTCGATGAGCAATGCGCCCGCGATCGCCGCGCCGTCGGCGCTTTTGATCAAGGCGTGCACGCGATGCTCCTCGAGGCGCCGGATGCCGCGCGCCCAGACCGCTTCGGAGAGGCGGTTCATGATCTCGATGCCGGTCAGATCGCCCTTGTGCACGGTGCGGTCGAAGGTCTGTCCGGCGAACGCCTTCTGATGGATCGTGCCGTCGGGATTGCGATCGAAAAAGCAGCCGAGCTCGTTCTCCAGCTCGCGCACGCGCTCGACCGCTCCGGTGACGAGCGTCCAGACGAGCTCCTGGTCGGGCAGCCATGCGCCGCCCTCGACGGTGTCCATGAAGTGTCGCTCGACCGAGTCGCCCGCGCCCAACGCGACGTTGTAACCGCCCTGGACCATGCGGGTGCATCCGCACTTGCCGAGCAGCCCCTTGACCGCGACGGTGATCGAGAGCGATGGATCCGCCTGGTGTGCGTGCAGCGCCGCGAACAGCCCCGCGCCGCCGGCGCCGAGAATCAGGACATCCGTCTGCAGCCGGCGTATCGCCAAAGCATCCACCGCTACCCGCTAAGGCTCACGCGTGCACCTTCCGAATCGACGAACTCAGCCAGCGTGATGCCGTGCTCGGGCGTCGGGACCCGCGTGAAGCTCACCCCGGCCGCCGTCAAGCTGCGGTACACGCCGGCGATGTCGTCGCTGTGCAGGCCGAGATGCGTCGTACCCGCAGGATTCTCGGCCGACGCCGGATGCAGCGCCAGCGTCGTCGTGCCGGTTGCAAATTCGGACCATTCCGGCGACGAAAACTTGAGCTCGAGGCGGACCGTATCGCGGTAAAACCCCACCGCCCGGTCCATGTCGGCGACGAAGTGAATCGCATAACCCAGCTTGACCGCCATCGCAGCCTCCTCCTGAGAAACTCGTAATCTCAACGCGCTTTCACGCCGAGCGCAGCCAGCGCCTCTGCGCGTTTCGCCCGGGCATCGGCGTCGACGGCCGCATAGATGCTGCCGCCGTGACTGTCCATCGCCACCCGCAGCGGTCCGAAGTCCCGGACGCGGAAGCGCCACAGGCTCTCCGGATTAAGCTCGTCGAGATCGACATCCTCGATCGCCTCGACCCAGGTCGTTTCCAGTGCCGCGGTGCCGCCGATGACGGCGAGATAGGCGCCGCCCAGTTCGCGGAACGCTGCGAGGGACGCCTTGCCCAACCCGCCCTTGCCGATGATGAGGCGCACGCCGAGATCTCCCAACAGCGGTCGCGTAAAGCGTTCCATGCGTGCCGAGGTCGTCGTGCCGACGCACAGGGGGGCGTAGCCCGCGGGATGCTCCGGCGACGGCGGCACCTTCTTCACATTGGGCGCGGTGTGAATCACCGCGTGGCCGGCAAGATCGAACCGCGTCTTTCGATCCCGGTCGAAAAGAGCGATCTGTGTCGCATCGCGAATGCCGAAGAGCGCGCCTTGCAGCGTCACGGTGTCGTCGACGCGCAGCGCGCGGACCTGCGCTTCGGTCACGGGAGTCGTCAGCTCGTGATGGGCCATGACCGGCTAGAAGCCGTAGCGCACGCCGTCCGGGGTGATCATCGCGCTCGCGCGCCGCGCCGAGTGGCATTGCATGTTGACCGCGACGGGATTCATGGTGATGTGCGTCGCCGCCAGCTCGACGTGCACCGCAAACGCGGTCGAGTCCCCGCCCAGTCCCTGAGGCCCGACGCCGAGGAGGTTGACCGCAGCCGACAACTCGTCTTCGAGCTTCGCCCCCGCGGGATCGGCGCAATGCGTCCCCAGCGGCCGGATCGCCGCGCGCTTGGCGAGATGCACGCACAAGTCCGCCGTGCCGCCGACGCCGACCCCGACGATGGTCGGCGGGCAGGTCCTGCCGCCGGCATCGAGCACGCAGTCGACGACAAAGGTTTTGACCGCGTCGGTGCCTTCGGCCGGGACGGCCATCTTGAGCCAGGAATTGTTCTCCGACCCGCTGCCCTTGGGAATCATCTCGATCTTCAGACCCTCGAAATCGTCGGCGACGTCGATATCGATCACCGGCACTTCGATGCCGCATGACGTGTGCGCGTTCTGCCGCGTCAGCGGATGGACGATCGACGAGCGCAGCGGATGCTCGCGCGTCGCGCGCTCACAGCCCCGGCGGATCGCCGCCTTGAGCGCCACGCCTTCGGCGGCGCCGAACTCGACGCCGCGGCCGATGGTCACGTTGTAGATCGGGATTCCGGTGTCCTGGCAGAGGAGATTATCGGTGGCTTCGGCAACCGCGATGTTCTTGATCATCGTGCCGAGCACTTCTTTCGCCGTCGCGCCGGTCTCGCGCGCGGCGAGCGAGGCGAATCCCTGCTTGACGTCGTCGGGCAGGATCTTGAGCGCCCGAATGTAGAGCTCCTTCGCGGCGGACTCGATGGCTTGCGGGTCGATGCGCATGGGTTTTCCTAGAGCAGGTTGAGCGCGAACGCCAGCGCGCAAAATGCCGCCACGCCACCGGCCGATGCGATGAGCATCTTTTGCGCCTCGCTCCGCCAACCGACGAACTCGACGAACAGAAGCCTCAGCCCGCCGGTGAGATGCGCGGCGAGCAGGAACACCAG